>NZ_JALIDZ010000009.1 GCF_025397915.1 Microbaculum marinisediminis | reverse complement strand
GGCGAATTGCGCCGGCCGGCCCCGGAACTAAGACCCGAGAACTAAGACCCGAGAACTCAGGCCCCAGAGCTCAAGCGACAGAACTCAGGCGGCGCGCAGGTTCTGGGCGCTCACGAAGGCTTCGGCCTTGTCGAGGGCGCGGCCGAGCCGGTCGAACAGCTCGCCGATCTCGTCCTCGGAGATGACCAGCGGCGGGCAGAGCGCGATGATGTCGCCGCCGAGCGCGCGCACGATCAGGCCTTCCGCCTCGGCGAACGCGGTGACCTTGGCGCCAACGCCGGCCTTCGGATCGAAGGCGCGCCTGGTGTCCTTGTCGGCGACCAGCTCGAGCGCGCCGATCATGCCCAGGCCGCGCGCCTCGCCGACGAGGGGATGCTCCCCCAGCGCCTTCAGCCGCGACTGGAAGGTCGGCGAAATGGCGTTGACCTTGCCGACGATGTCCTCGCGCTCGTAGATCTCCAGCGTCTTGACCGCGACGGCGGCGGCCACCGGATGGCCCGAATAGGTGTAGCCGTGGCCGAAGGTGCCGAGCTTCTTGCTCTCGTCGATCATCGCCTGATACATGCGCTCGGGCACCATCACCGCGCCGATCGGCTGATAGGCCGACGACAGCGCCTTGGCGACCGAGACGGTATCGGGCTGCATGCCCATGGTCTGGGCGCCGAACATGGTGCCGAGCCGGCCGAAGCCGCAGATCACCTCGTCGTCGATGAACAGCACGTCGTACTTGTCGAGCACCGCCTTGACCTTCTCGTAGTAGGTCTTCGGCGGGATGATGACGCCGCCGGCGCCCATCACCGGCTCGGCGATGAAGGCGGCGACCGTATCCGGGCCTTCCTTCTGGATCAGCGCATCGAGGCTGTCGGCCATGCGCGTGGCGAAGTCCTCTTCCGTCTCGCCCGCTTCCATGCCGCGATAGGGGTGCGGACAGTCGGTGTGCAGGATGTTGGAGATCGGCAAGTCGAAATCGATGTGGTTGTAGGGCAGGCCGGTCAGGCTCGCCGAAGCCACGGTGACGCCGTGATAGCCGCGCAGGCGCGAGATGATCTTCTTCTTGTTGGGCCGGCCCAGCGCGTTGTTGAAGTACCAGGCGAGCTTGACCTGGGTGTCGTTGGCCTCGGAGCCCGAGGAGACGAAGAACACCTTGGAAATCTCGCAGGGCGCGATCTCCTTCAGCTTCTCCGCCAGCGCGATGCCGGGATCATGGCTCTTGCCCGCGAACATGTGGCTGAACGGGAGCCTGCGCATCTGTTCGGCGGCGGCCTCGACCAGTTCCTCGTTGCCGTAGCCCAGCGACGTGCACCACAGGCCGGCGAGGCCCTCGATGTACTCCTTGCCGTTGGAATCGTAGAGAAAAACGCCCTCGCCGCGTTCGAAAACGATCGGTCCGATCGTCCGGTGCGTGTCCAGGTTGGTATAGGGGTGAAGCACCGTCTCGATATCGCGGACGGCGAGGTTGGAAAGCGGCGGCATTTGATCTGACTCCGAATGGCCGGAAGACGGAAAGGTACAGCACCGGCATCACAAGCCGATCCGGGGGCGAATGTAAAGCGGCCGCGCGGGGCTGGTTCGCGCTACGGTGTTGCGCGTGGTCTGCCCGCTCGCTGGCGATGCCCGTCTTGTAATGGTAACGGGTTGGGCAAGACGAGCTGGCGGGACTGTGATGCCAGACAAAACGGAAACGCCTTAGACAAACGGAACCGAATATGACCGCCGACGCCTCCCTGATTTCCAAGACCGCCGTTCAGGTCCGCGATCTGCTGCAGACGGGCGAGGTGAGCCCGCTGGATCTTCTCGATACGATCGAGGCGCGGATTGCCGAGGTGGAGCCGGCGGTCAATGCCTTGCCGACGCTCTGTTTCGATCGTGCCCGGGATCGTGCGCGTGCGCTGATGAATAAGCCGGTCGCCGAGCGCGGCCTGCTGGGCGGCATCCCGGTGCCGATCAAGGATCTGGCCGACGTCGAAGGCGTGCGTTCGACGCGCGGCTCGCCGATCTTCGCCGATACCGTGCCCGCGGCGTCGGACGTGCTGGTGGAGACCCTGGAGGCGCAGGGCGGCATCATCTACGCCAAGTCGAACACGCCCGAATTCGGCGCCGGTGCCAACACCTTCAACGAGGTCTTCGGCCGCACGCTCAATCCCTGGAACACGTCGCGCTCCGCCGCCGGATCCTCCGGCGGGGCGGCGGTGGCGCTCGCCACCGGCACCGCCTGGCTGGCGCACGGTTCCGATCTTGGCGGCTCGCTGCGCAATCCGGCGAGTTTCTGCGGCATCGTCGGCATGCGCCCTTCGCCCGGCCGTTGCGCCGCGACGCCGGGCCTGCCGCTGGACCAGACCATGGGCGTCGAGGGGCCGATGGCGCGCAACGTCGAGGATCTGGCGCTGTTGTTTGACGCGATGGTCGGCGAGGATCCCCGCGATCCGATCTCGCTGCCGTGGGACGGGCGCTCGTTCCTCGAGTCGGCGCGCTCCGGCTGGACGCCCAGGAAGGTCGCCTGGACGAAGGATTTCGGGATTACCCCGGTCGATCCCGAGGTGGCCGAGATCTGCGAGGCGGCCGCCAGGCGGTTTTCCGAAGCCGGCGTGATCGTCGAGGAGGCGTGCCCGGATCTCTCCGAGGCGAATGCGTGTTTCGCCACGCTACGCGCCGCCGGATATGTCGCGGCGATGAAGGCGCTCTATGCCTCGCATCGCGACAAGCTGAAGCCGGACGTGATCTGGAATATCGAGGCCGGCCTGAAGCTCACCGCCAGCGAGATCGCGCATGCGCAGGATCAGCGCCTGACCCTGTTCAACCGGGCGCAGGCCTTCTTCGGCGACTATGATCTGTTGCTGTCGCCGGCCACCATCGTCGCGCCCTATCCGATCGAGCAGACCTATGTGGCCGAATGCAACGGCCACCGGTTCTCGAACTACATCGAGTGGCTGGCGGTCGCCTATCCGGCGACGTTGTGGATGAGCCCCGCGATCTCGATCCCCGCCGGCTTCACCCGCGAGGACCTGCCGGTCGGCCTGCAGATGATCGCGCCGCCGCGCGGCGAGCACCGTCTTCTGGCCGCCGCCAGGCAGCTCGAATCGATCCTCTGGCCGACGCCGATCGTGCCGATCGATCCGCGGCCTGCGGCGTAGCTCGGGTTCTTTTGCGGAAAAGCGCCGGGACGAGAGCCCGGCGCCGAGGGCGGGACGGACGTCCGCCGCTTCAGGCCGGAACCAGTTCCGCTTGCCGGTCGTCCATCGTCGGGGGCGCCTCGACGAAGCCGCGGGGCAGGAGCCGGAAGACCTCGTCGAGGTCGGCGGCGCCGGCGGAGAAGAACGGCCAGCCGTCGTCTCCGGGCGTGTCGTATCCGGGCGCGCGCTCCGGGATCGCCAGAACCAGGAAATCACTGCCGGACTGATCCGTCTGTCCGACGATCCAGTGTACTGATCCGAAATCGGGATGCGGGGTCTCGAGGCCGAAGAGGCTGACGGCCTCCGCGTCCAGCAGCGCCGCGCGGGCGCTCTCGATGATGTCCTGAATGTCGGACGAGCTGTCGGCGGCGGATAGCGCCTGCCGAATACTGTCCGATATCCGATCCACCGCCCCCCGGGCCCCTGGCGTGTGGTTCGTTTGCATGCCGCGAGTTTAGAAGCCAGAAAACGGCGATTTTTCGGCAAGGTAGGCCGGAAAGCGAATTGCCGGGGGAGGGCCCCGGCAATCGTGTTTGATCTGGTTTTCCTGGCCGTCAGACCATCCAGGTCTGCGGGTCGGCGATCGGCTCGCGCCGCTGCAGCGCCTGCAGGCCTTTGACGCAGCGCACCACCAGCCAGATTATGATCGCGATATAGACCAGCCATCCGATCAGCAGCAGCATGAGGACCATGGCGATCACGCCGTAGAGAAGGCCGATCCAGAAGGTCCGGATCTGGTAGATGCTGTGGCTTTCCAGCCAGCCGGTCATGTCTTTGCGATTCATGTAGGCGAGCACGACCGCGACGATCGGCACGATGGGGATGACGATACCGACCAGATACAGGATGTAGACCAGGACGGCGCTCTTGGCCGGGTCGCGCCCGGTCAGGGCGCCGGTTACGTCGTCGACGGGATTTTCGCTCATCATGCGTCCTTACGAATCAAACGTCTGTCATGGAAATGTGGGTTCACGATACCATTTCGACCGGTCAATCGCGACCTGGGGCGCTCGCGGCCATTGGCGCGGCGCGTGCGTGAGGTTACAACAGCATCAACAAGCGGGAACAAACGAGTAAGGGAGGATTTCGATGCTTGGTTTGATGCAGGATTGGCCTCTCCTGTGCCACAAGATCATCGATTACGCCGCCGAGCAGCATGGCGGGCGCGAGGTCGTCTCGCGGTCGATCGAGGGGCCGATCCACCGGATCGCCTACGCCGATCTCCGGATTCGCGCCAAGAAGGTCGCCCAGGCGCTCGAGCGCGACGGGATCAAGCTCGGCGACAGGGTCGGCACGCTCGCCTGGAACACATGGCGGCATCTGGAGGCCTGGTATGGCATCACCGGGCTGGGGGCGGTGTATCACACGGTCAATCCGCGCCTGTTCCCCGAGCAGATCGCCTACATCATGAACCACGCCGAAGACCGGATCATGATGACCGATCTGACCTTCGTGCCGCTGCTCGAGAAACTGCAGGATCATCTGAAGACGGTCGAGCGGTTCGTCATCCTCACCGACCAGGCGCACATGCCCGAGACGAGCCTCCGGGGGGCGGTGGCCTACGAGGAGTGGATCGGGGCCGAAGACGGCGATTTCGCCTGGCGTGCGGTCGACGAGAACACCGCCTGCGGCATGTGCTACACCTCCGGCACCACCGGGCATCCGAAGGGCGTGCTCTATTCCCACCGCTCCAACGTGCTGCATGCGATGGCCGTGACGGTGCCCAACGTGCTCTCGCTGGGCACCGGCGATGTCGTGATGCCGGTCGTCCCGCTGTTCCACGCCAACAGCTGGTCGCTGGCCTTCTCCGTCCCCATGGCCGGCGCCACCATGGTCATGCCCGGCGCGAAGATGGACGGGCAGGCGATCTACGAGCTGCTCGACACCGAGAAGGTGACGTTCACCGCCGCGGTGCCGACGGTGTGGCTGATGCTGCTGCAGTATCTGGAGGAATCCGGCAAGCAGCTCCCCCACCTCAACCGCGTGGCGATCGGTGGATCGGCCTGCCCGCGCTCGATGATCGAGAAGTTCCAGAACAATTACGGTGTTGAGGTGATGCACGCGTGGGGCATGACGGAAATGAGCCCGATCGGCTCGACCTGCGCCATGAAACCGGAATACAGGCATCTGGAAGGCGACGCCAAACTTGATATCCAGGTGACGCAGGGATACGCGCCGTTCACCGTCGAAATGAAGATCACGGACGACAACGAAAACGACCTACCCTGGGACGGCAAGACCTTCGGCCGGCTCAAGGTCCGCGGTCCCGCCGTCTCGCGGTCGTACTTCAAGGGCGAGGGCGGTGAGATCCTCGACAAGGACGGCTTTTTCGACACCGGCGACGTCGCCACGATCGATCGGCACGGCTACATGAACATCACCGACCGGTCGAAGGACGTCATCAAGTCCGGAGGGGAGTGGATCTCCTCGATCGACCTCGAAAACCTGGCGGTTGGCCATCCAGATGTCGCCGAGGCCGCGGTGATCGGCATCCAGCACCCCAAGTGGGACGAGCGGCCGCTCCTGATCATCGTGCGTAAGCCGGGCACCAATCCCAGCAAGGAGGACATCCTCGCCTTCATGCAGGACAAGGTCGCCAAGTGGTGGATGCCCGACGACGTGACTTTCGTCGACGAGATCCCGCACACGGCGACCGGGAAGATCCAGAAGATCACGCTGCGCGATCAGTTCAAGGACTATCGCCTGCCCACGGCCGACGCGGCGGAATAGGCGGGACGATTGCCGGCACGATATCCCGAGCGCTGGTCGCGGCAGGCGCGCTGGAGCCGCCGGCTGGGCATCTTCGCCGTCCCCGTCGCCGTCCTGACGACGCTGCTGCACCGTTTCGCCGACCTCGATACGCAGGCCGGCATGGTGCTGCTCGGCGTCGCCCTGGCGCTGGCGCTGTGCGCGCTGATACTCGGGATCGGGGCCTTCACCGTCATCTGGACACGCGGATTTCACGGCACGCGGCAGGCGATTGTCGGGGTTTTCTGCGCGGTGCTGGTGCTTGCCTGGCCGGCGTGGCTGACGGCGCACCTGGTCTACCTGCCGGCCATCAACGACGTGACCACCGACTGGTTCGACCCACCCGAGCTCAGGCAGGCGGCGCGGGTGCGTCCTCCCGATGCCTTGTCGACCGAGTATCCGGGCAAGGAGGTCGCCGTTCGCCAGCGGCAGGCCTATCCCGAGATCGTGCCGCTGTTCCTCGGCTACTCGGCCAACGAGGTCTATATGGCCGCCCGGACCCTCGCGGAAGACCGGGGCTGGGATATCCTCTACGACATCCCGCCCGGGCTTCAGGAGGCCGGCCGCATCGAGGCGGTGGCGCCGACGCTCATATTCGGTTTCCGCGATGACGTGGTGATCGTGGTGACCCGTCTCGGGCCGCAGGAGACGCGCGTCGACATGCGGTCGGTTTCGCGGTTCGGCCGCCACGATTTCGGCGCGAACGCGGCACGCATCTACGATTTCCTCACCGGGCTGACCGCCCGGATGGAGATACCCGTCGAACCAGAGCCGGCGTCCTGAAACCGGTCATCGCGCCCGGAAGGAGGCGGACAGGGTCGGGTCGCCGTCGCAGGCCACGAGGTCGCGGTCGATCAGATCCTCGATATGGGCGAGCACCGATAGGCCGGCGGCAGTAAACAGGCGCGGGTCCAGTCCCTTGTAGAGCTGCTCCACAATCTCCGGGATCGTGTCGACGCCGTCGCGCAGCCGCTTGAGAATGGCGGTCTCCCGCTGGCGCCGGTGCAGCCCCAGCAGCCGGACGAACCGCTGCGGTTCCCTGAGCGCGCCGCCGTGGCCGGGCAGGTAGAGCCGGTCCTGGCGGTTCGCCAGCGTGTCGAGCGAGGTCATGAAGTCGGCCATGTTGCCGTCGGGAGGGGCGACCACCGAGGTCGACCAGGCCATGACATGGTCGCCCGAGAACAGCGTGCCGGTACCTTCCAGCTCCAGGCAGATGTGATTGGCTGTATGGCCGGGCGTGTGCACCGCGACCAAGGACCAGTCGTCCGTCACCACCCGGCCGCCGTCCGGCAGCACGACGTCGGGCGTGAAGTCGGTGTCGTTCGACGCGTCGAGCCGCTGGTCCTCTCCCGGATGCGGCGCCCGTGCCGGCCGATGCCGGCCGAAGGCGTAGGTCCCCGCGCCGTGCGCGGTGGCCATGATCGGGGCAAGCGGCGAGTGGTCGCGATGGGTATGGGTGACGACGACCGCGGCGACCGTCTCGCCTTCGATCGCCTGTTCGATGGCGGCGCGGTGGGCCGCATCGTCCGGTCCCGGGTCGATGATCGCGACGTTGCCCGTGCCGACGATGTAGGTATTGGTGCCGCGGAAGGTGAAAGGCGACGAATTCGGCGCCACGATTCGTCTCACCCCCGGCGCGACCGCCTCGGGCACGCCGATCGGCGGCTCGAAATGGCGTTCAAAGGGAAGGTCGTCGCTCATGAAGGCTCCGGTTAGGGCGTGATTTCGGCATCCAGTGCTGCCACCTAGGCAATCATTGCGGCGGGGACAAGGTTGAAAGGCGTGATTCACCGGTTGCGGTGGCTTGCGGGCGCGGTGCAAGGGGCGATATAGGTGCTTCGCGCCGTCGAAGCGTCGCATGTGAGGGTCACATGTGTCCCGATGGTTCTCAAACTTCCCGGTATTGGGGCGTGGCCAAGTGGTAAGGCAGCGGGTTTTGGTCTCGCGATCCCAGGTTCGAATCCTGGCGCCCCAGCCAGCCGGTCTGATCTAAATCTACATCGTCGGTCGGGGAGCATCGGAGGCTTCCGGGCAGGCACCGGCTGCGAGCCGGCGGGAAGCGTCCTGCGATCAGAATTCAGCGGCTCTGGTTGACCGGGCCGCAATACAACTAAAGCGTGTTTACAGGCAGAAAAGCGGATGCAATCTTTGGTTTAGACAGATCGTGATAACACGGCGGATCAACCTCGAACCGGCGGGTGCGGGAGGCTGAATGTCTGAGTCGACGAACAGGACGACTGAGTCCGCAAACGCTTCGAACGGTGCCGACAAGCCACCGCCGCTCGATGCCGGCCTCGAAGCCGATCCCGTCACCGAAACCGACGCGGACAGCGCTCCGGGGGACGCCGCCGCAGTTGCGGAAAAACGCAGTGAAGCGGTAGCGGCCTTCACCGCCCGCCTCGGCGAGGTCGTTGCCCTGCTGATGACCATGCCGCGTTACCGGCACATGGCGCTCCAGGATCTCGACTGGATGGTGCTCGCCCCCCTGATGCGCGACCAGCTCGCCGTGGCAACAGCGAACGCCAGGGAATCCGGGGCCAAACAGCTTGCCGGCGCCGTCCTGACCGCCAGGGTCTCCGAGGCCGTCGACGTCTCTATCCGCGAGCAGATCAAGGCCGGCGTGTTTCCGGTCCGGCTCAAGCCGGGCGACTGGACGAGCGGCGAAATCGTATGGCTCCTCGACGTGATCGCGCCGACGAAGCCGATCGCCACGCGAATCCTTTCCGAGGTTTCGCGCGCCCGGTTCAAAGGGCAAAAGGTGCTGGTGCACCCGATCGTCGCCGGGCTGGTGGACAAGGACGTCCTGCGCAAGGTCGGCGGCGAGGGCGGAGAAGCGGCCTAGGCCGATAAAAACCGGGGCGTATCGGCTGTTTCCGTCACTGCGCTGCAACTATACACATCGTTAGCAATTATTGGTTGCACACGTAATGCGCGTGGTGCAAGCTTCCCCAACGGCGTATGGCATAGCGGCTCTCATCGGAGGAGGCACGGTGGGTCGGAGTAATCGTCTCATTGAAAGGTCTGTAAGCGGCCAGAGCGTGTCACCGAGCTGCTTCATTGCTCGTTTTAGCGGAGATCCGCTTGAGCATGTGAGGGCAATGCCGTGACCACCGGCAGTCGAAACTCCTGGGGCGGTGGCGAGCCTGCAAAAGGCGGTGCGGTCTGGAGCCGGATTGTACGGATCGTTCTGCGTTCTTTTGCCGGTTTGATCGCTATTGTTCTTGTAGCTTTCCTCTACGCAACCGGACTCTTTGCGGAATTCGTCGGTTATCTGTGGCCCTCCGTCTACTACACGGAAGTAGTCGCAGACGTGACGGCGGAAGGGCAACGCTACGAGCTGAAGAGCGTCGCAAGATACGAAACACGCCCCAAGGCGCGGTTTGGGGGGCTCGTCGGCGGAGGCAATCCAACCGTAAAAACCGGTGGCCTTATGACGAAGCGGCTTCCCTCCGGCGCCGGCCTGATCATTATCGGACCGGCTCTTTGTTCGAAATCGGATCTATACGGAATTATTCAAAAGGAAGATTTCGCTAGCCCATACGATGTCCGGAACGTCGATCTCCAAAGGTATTTGGTTTTCCGCGGTGCAATCCCGCCCAAGATCCTATGGCTGGATGACGCGAAAGACCCTTCGCTCATCCGTGCGTATTGGGAAGGGCACGTCACCCGTGAAGGGGCAGATGTTCAAGTCCATAGCATTCGATACAGGAGATTGAAGGGCGCGCCATCAGCCGTACCTGAGAATCCCGAACGCGAAGTGCCTTGGCTGGAAGGGCGCAAGGCCCCATCCGAAGAATCTTGCTATCGCGGGCCAGCGGCTTGGGTCGGGTTTTACTCATATGCCGTCGGTGAGGAGGTGTGGTCAGAAATCAAAGGATTTGATCACCTTGGCCACACCGGGGCTGTTGAGCCCATTCGATCAGGATTGGAAACCCTCAATATGAACAGGCGGCCAATTCAAAGAGTGTCATTAGATGAAGAAAAAAACGCATTCATATTTGAAAAGCCAAGTCTAAAAAATGAAGGATATTATGAATATCAAAGAAGATCACTATTAAATGGAAAAGAATATCCGCATCAGTTTGAGAAAATTGTTAATAACAAGCGTTATAAACTGCCTAATACAACATTTTTTGAGAATGAAACAAATACAATAAGAAATATTGGGGTAAATCTGTACGGCAAAGAATATATTTGCCGCTGAGAAGCCTCCGGAGCCAGGCCGCTAAGAAAGTGGGTATGAAACGATGGCAAGCACTGAAGAATACGCGACACTGGCATTAGATGCTTACAGAGATGACGGCGTTGTTCCAACTGAATTATATGGGTGGAATATAAACAGAGGTATGGAACAATTCGGTGTGGTAGATCAGAATTTCTCTGCCAGAGCTTACGAAAAAGGCAACGAAATTGTAATCCCCTATAGGGGTACTGACGCCACAGACGAACTTATTTTCACATCTATTATTACGAGTTGGTTAGGCGGAACTCCCGATCAGGTATTAGGTGCATACAATTTCTATAAAGCAGTTGAAGAAGCAAATCCTGAAAAGACGATTTCATCTACCGGTCACTCGCTTGGGCGGGGCTTTAGCTTCGGCAATTGCCACCAGAGAAGGTCTCGTCTGCCGTTATTGCCCGGCGAAGCGCGTTCAGTTTGTGTTCAAGATGGGTTTTCATCAGACGGCCGAGGCGTTCGGCGCTGCGTGCCTCCAATGCCTCGACGATGCTGTCGTGCTCCAGCACGGCTTCCGTCCATCGTTCGGGCGTCAGGTTGGCCTGGTAGCGGGCGCGGCGCACCCGGTGGGCGACCATCTGGTGCTGCTGCCTGAGTGTCGGGTTGCGGGCGGCGGCTAGAATCGCACTATGGATTTCCTGGTTGAGGTCGAAATAGGCCGGTCGGTCGCCGGATTCGAAGGCCGCATGCATCTTGTCGTTCAGCCGGCGGATCGCAGCGATCTCCTTGTCGGTCGCATGCCGTGCGGCGAGTTCGCCTGCGGCGCCCTCGAGCGCTGCGATCACGGGGAAAACCTCCTCGATCTCGGCAAGCGTCACTTCAGCGACGACTGCGCCGCGGTTGGGGATCAGCCGGACGTAGCCCTCCGACGCAAGGACCTTGAGGGCCTCGCGAACCGGCGTGCGCGAGACGCCGAACCGAACCGTCAGTGCCTTTTCGGGCACCTTGTCGCCGGGGCGGAGTTCGCCCTCCATGATCAGCGCGCGTATCCGGTCGACGAGCTCGACGGCGAGCGCGGGACGGATCAGGGGTTCGGTCTGGTCGTTGGCAAACACTAGGCGGTCTCCATCAGGGCCCCGGCCAGGATCTCGGCGACGTGGCGGGCGCGTCGGTCCGCGCCATCGGCGATCTGGTGCCGGCAGGACGTTCCGTCCGCCACGATCAGCGTATCGGGATCCGCATCGCGGACGGCGGGAAGCAGCGAGAGTTCCCCCATGGCAAGCGAAACGTCAATCGTCTCTGCGTTGTAGCCGAATGCGCCGGCCATGCCGCAGCAGCTCGATTCGACCGTCTCGACCTCAAGCTCCGGCACCAGCCGCAGGGTACTCTCGACCGCGCCCATCGCACCGAACGACTTCTGGTGGCAGTGTCCATGCAAAAGTGCCTTGCCGGGACGGGGCGCAAGCGGCAGGGAGATGTCGCCGGCCTTCGCCGATGTCGCCACGAACTCCTCGAACAGGACGGCGGCCTCGGCGAGCGCCGCGGATTCGCTGCCCGACAGCAACGCGGGAAATTCGTCGCGCATGGTCAGCAGGCAGGATGGTTCGAGCCCGACGATAGGGCGGCCCGCCTCGACATGCGGTAACAGCGCGTCGATGGTGCGGCGCGCCTCGTTGCGCGCCTCGTCGACCATCCCGGCGGCGAGATAGGTGCGCCCGCAGCACAGCGGACGTCCGCCACCTGCCGGCCGCGCGGTCTCGACCCGACAGCCGCCGGCGGACAGCACCGCCACGCCCGCCCGCAGCGTTTCGGGATCGAACCAGCGGCCGAACGTATCGGCGAACAGGACGACATGCGGCGCATCGTTCGCCCCTCCGCTGCGGTCGCCTTCCGCATCCCGGAAATGGTCTGGGCGAAATCTCGGTAGCGAGCGATGGCGCGAGAACCCGGTTAGGCGCTCGGAAAGCGCGGCGGCGCCCGGCACCGTATCGCGCAGGCCCAAAAGACCGCTGACCCGCGCGGCCATCGGCGCGTATCGCGGCAGGTTGGCGATCAGCCGGTCCTGCAGCGACAGACCGTGCGTCTTGCGCCGCTGGTGGAGTACCTCGATCTTCATCCGCGCCATGTCGACACCGGTCGGGCATTCGCGGCGGCACGCCTTGCATGAGACACAGAGCTTGAGCGTCTCCATCATGGCGTTAGAGGTGAGGGCGCCCGGGCCGAGCTGGCCGCTGAGCGCGAGCCGCAGGGTGTTGGCGCGGCCGCGCGTGACATCGCGTTCGTTGCGGGTGACGCGGTAGCTCGGGCACATGACATTGCCCGCGTGAGACCGGCAGGCGCCGTTGTTATTGCAGATCTCGACTGCACCCTGGAATCCGCCCGCGGCGCCTGGCCAGGCCGACCAGTCCAGCGCGGGGCTGAAGTCCTCAACCGCGTATCCGGGGGGATAGCGGAACAGGGTGCGGTCGTTCATGCGCGGAGCATTGACGATCTTGCCGGGGTTGAGGAGATCACCCGGATCGAAGCGCGTCTTGACGACCCCGAAGGCGTCGACCAGCCGTTCGCCGAACATCACGGTGTGGAACTCGGATCGCGAGATACCGTCGCCGTGTTCGCCGGAATGGGAGCCCTTGTACTCGCGCACCAGGCTGAAGGCCTGCTCGGCGATTTCGCGCATCGCCGCGGCATCCTTTTCCAGCTTCACGTTGAGCACCGGGCGAACGTGCAGGCAGCCGACGGATGCGTGCGCGTACCATGTGCCGCGCGTGCCGTGCTGCTCGAAGATCGCGGTCAGCCGGTCGGTGTAATCGGCTAGATGCTCCAGCGGCACCGCGCAATCCTCGACGAAGGAGACCGGCTTACCTTCCTCGCGCATCGACATCATGATGTTGAGGCCGGCGGCCCGCAGGGCGGCGATCGCGCCTTGCAGCTTCGGATCGGTGACCTCGACGACGCCGCCCTCCTGCCGGCCGCCACGGCCGAAGCCGTAGCCCAGATCGGCCATCGTGTCCTGAAGCGCCCGCATGCTCTGCTCGTTCTCATCAGGACTGTCGGCGAATTCGACGAGGAGCAGCGCCGCCGGATCGCCACGCACGAACGCCTCGAGCGTCGGCCGGAACATGGCAATATCGCGAGCCAGCCCGATCATCGTCGAGTCGACCAGCTCGACCGAGGTCGGATCGAGGCGGACCAGATGCTGCGACGCCTCCATCGCCTGCCGGAAGGTCGGGAAGTGGCAGACCCCGAGTGCCTTTTGCGCCGGGGGCAGCGGCGACAACTTGATCTCGATCGCCGTCGAGACCGCCAGCGTTCCCTCAGATCCGACCAGCAGATGGGCGAGGTTTTGCGGTGCTGCGTCCGGGGTCAGCGCATCGATGTTGTAGCCGCCGACGCGCCGCTGCACCTTCGGGAAGACGGCGGCGATTTCGTCGGCCTCGCGTCGACCGAGCGAGAGGAGATCGGCAACCAGATCACGCGGTGGTTCGTTGGCGCCGCGTTGCTCGATCTCGCCGAAGCGCGCCCTGGTTCCGTCGGCGAGCACGGCGTCTATGGCGACGACATTGTCGCGCATGGTGCCGTACCGCAGCGACCGGGCGCCGCAGGAGTTGTTTCCCGCCATCCCGCCGATGGTGGCGCGTGAAGCGGTCGATACGTCGACTGGAAACCAAAGCCCGTGCGGCTTCAACAACCGGTTGAGATCGTCGAGTACGATGCCCGGATCGACCAAGGCGCGCCGGCCCGTGACATCGAGTTCGCGGATCTGGTTCAGGTGCCTGGATGTGTCGACGACGATGCCGGAATTGACGGTCTGGCCGCATTGCGATGTGCCGCCGCCGCGCATGGTGATCGGAACGCCTTCCTCGCGCGCCGCGTCCATCGCAGCGACGATGTCGTCGATACCGCGCGGCACGACGACCGCGGATGGCATGATCTGATAAATGGAGGCATCTGTCGCATAGCGGCCGCGTGAAAACGCGTCGGTGAGCACATCGCCCTGGATGCCCCGCGCCAGGCGCCGCGTCAGCCCGGGCCGCATCAGTTCAGCCATCGGTTTTCCTCCCACACCGCCGGGCCCGCCGCCCGAACGGCTTTCAACAGGCATTGTGAGCAGCCGAGTCCCGGCCGGGATTTTGTTTTGCCTTGACCGCGAATTGGAAGCGATCGTTCCCTTGACAGTAATAATGAATTCATAATTCAATATCAGCTTAATGAAAAGCGGTCCCCACCGCAGGGACCGATGCGCCGGGACGGCAACGTCCGTCCGCGGCGGCGGTTGGGAGGCTGGTCGATGAACACCATGCCGGGGCGTCATTTCCTGCAGATTCCGGGGCCGACGAATGTGCCCGACCGGGTGCTTAGGGCGATGGACATGCCGACCATCGACCACCGTGGCCCCGAGTTTCAGGCCATGGCCGAACGCGTGCTGGCCGGCATCCGCACGATCTTCAAGACCGACAATCCCGTGGTGATCTATCCGGCTTCGGGTACCGGCGCCTGGGAGGCCGCGCTCGTCAACACGCTGTCGCCGGGCGACACAGTGTTGATGTACGAGACCGGCCACTTCGCAACCCTGTGGAAGTCGCTGGCGACGAAGCTCGGCCTGAAGCCTGAATTCATCGAGGGCGACTGGCGGCACGGCGCCGATCCCGACTCCATCGAAGCGCGGCTGCGCGAGGACCGCGAAGGGCGGATCAAGGCGGTCTGCGTCGTCCACAACGAGACCTCGACCGGCGCGGTGTCTCCGATCGGCGACGTGCGCAAGGCGATCGATGCGGCGGGCCATCCGGCGTTGCTGATGGTCGACACCATTTCCTCGCTTGCCTCCATCGACTACCGCCACGACGAGTGGGGCGTCGATGTCACGATCGGCGGGTCGCAAAAGGGGCTGATGCTGCCGCCGGGGCTGTCCTTCAACGCCGTCTCCGACAAGGCGCTGAGTGCGTCCCGTGGTGCGGACATGTCGCGGTCCTACTGGGACTGGAATGAGATGATCGCGATGAACGGCAATGGCTTCTTCCCGTTCACGCCGGCCACCAACCTGCTGTACGGCCTCGACGAGGCGATCCGCATGCTGCATGAGGAAGGCCTCGATCACGTCTTCGCCCGGCATGCCCGGCACGGTGAGGCCACCCGCCGGGCCGTGCAGGCCTGGGGGCTGGACGTGCTCTGCGCGGAGCCCGCTCATTACTCCGGGTCGCTGACCGCGGTGATGATGCCGGGCGGTCATGACGCCGACCAGTTCCGCAAGACGGTGCTCGACAACTTCAACATGTCGCTCGGCAACGGCCTGTCGAAACTGGCCGGCCGGGTGTTCCGCATCGGTCATCTCGGCGACTTCAACGACCTCATGCTCCTCGGCACGCTGGCAGGCGTGGAAATGGGGCTCGAGGTCGCCGGCGTGCCTTACCGGCCTGGCGGGGTCCAGGAAGCGATGAACTGTATTTCGAGGCGAAGCGGGGACGATTAGAAGCCACGCGCCGCGGAATGACGCGCACGAAAAATCAATCAGGGAGGACTAACACAATGAAGGCTACAGCACTTCTGACCGGAATCGCGGTGGTGGCTCTGTCCGGCATCCCTGCCGAGGCGCAGACCGTCCTGAAATTCGGCCATGTCGGCGCGCCGGGATCTCTGTTCGAGATGTCCGCCAACGAATTCGCCCGGTGCGTGAACGAGGCCCCCGGCGGGGTCGCGCAGGTGCAGGTGTTCGGCTCCTCGCAGCTGGGCAAGGACTCTGAACTGCTCCAGAAACTGAAGCTCGGCCAGGTGCAGTTCGCCCTGCCGTCCTCGGTGATGAGCTCGGTCTCCGATACCTTCGGCGTCTTCGAGATGCCCTACATCATCCAGGACCGGGCCCACATGAAGCGGGTGACGGACGAGATGGGCGATACCTTCAAGGATGCCGCAGGCGCGGAGGGCTACCGCATCCTCGGGTTCTGGGAGAACGGCTTCCGCAACATCACCAACAATACCCGCCCGATCAACAAGCCCGAGGACCTGGACGGCATCAAGCTACGCACGCCGAAGGGCGAATGGCGGTTGAAGATGTTCCAGGCATATGGCGCCAATCCGACGCCAATGGCCTTCTCCGAAGTGTTCACGGCGCTGCAGACCGGCGTCATCGACGGACAGGAGAACCCGCTGGCGCAGATCTGGTCGGCGAAGTTCCCGGAGGTGCAGAAGTATCTGTCGATGACCGGGCACGTCTACACGCCGGGCTACATCACCACGTCCCAGCAGCAGTACGATGGCTGGTCGGACGAGGTTAAGGCGGTGGTCGACGAATGCGCCGTCGGAACTCAGGCCTTCGTCTACGAGACGGCGGCCCAGCTCGACAAGGATCTCGTCGGAAAGATCCAGGAGATGGGCACGGCGGTGAACGAGGCCGACAAGCAGGCCTTCATCGATGCTTCAAAGCCGATCTACGAAGAGTTCGCCACGAGCGTCGAAGGCGGCCAGGACCTGATCGACAAGATCCAGTCGCTCGCCAAGGGCTCGTGACGTCAAGGGCTGCGACCTGACGGCCGCGGCCCCTTCCCACGTCATGTGGACTGAGTAAGGCAATACGGGCGCCAGGTGGTGCCCCGGGGGGAGCGAAGCGTGCGCGCAATCGGACGGAATCTGGGCGAAATACTGTCCTGGGTGGTCATCAGCTTGATGGTTGGGCTCACCGTTGTTGTCGTCGTCGCCGTTATCTATCGAAAAATGGGTGCGTCGCTCTCCTGGTACGACGAGATCGCGTCGATCCTTCTCGCCTGGATCACCTACTATGGAGCGGCGCTGGCGGCACTGAAGCGAAGCCATATCGGCTTTGACGACGTCTTGCGGCTGTTGCCGGTCGGTGCACGCAAGGTCGCCGTCGTCATCGCCGAGATACTGGTCATATTCTTTTTCTGCCTGCTCGCCTGGGCCGGCTGGAAGGTGCTCCAGGTGCTCGGAGGGATGTCGCTGATCAGCCTGACGTGGATGCCGGTGCGAGTTACCCAGTCGGTTATTCCCATCGGCGCGGTGCTGTTCATCATCGCCGAACTCCTGAGCCTTCCCGACTACTGGCGCGACGTGATGGCCGGTCGCTCGACTGAGCATGCGGCCATGGCCCACGGGGCGACCCCAGATGGGGCGACACCAAACGGGGCTTCGCAGAACGGCGGGGAGGGTAACCGGCCATGACCCTTTTCGTCATCTTCCTGGCGCTCGTCGTCATGGTGTGTCTGAACATCCCGATCGCGGTAGCGCTGGCGCTGGCCGCCGTGCTCGGCCTGGTCCTGTCCGAGGGGCCGTCGAGCTTCGTCACCGTCGCGCTCGACATGTACGACGGCGCCAACAAGTTCTCCCTGATCGCCATCCCGATGTTCGTTCTGGCCGGCGCGATCATGAACGCCACCGGCATTACCCGCCGGCTGATCGCGTTCGTCTCCGCGCTGATCGGCTTCGTGCGCGGCGGTCTCTCCATGGTGACGATCGGGGTGTCGCTGTTCTTCGCGGAGATTTCCGGCTCGGCGGTTGCCGACGTCGCCGCGATCGGATCAATCCTGATCCCGGAGATGAAGAAGCGGGGCTATGGCAGTCCGTTTGCCGCCGCTGTCACTTCGTCGTCGGCATCCCTTGCCATCATCATCCCGCCGTCGATCCCGATGATCCTCTATGCGGTATCGGCCGGCACCAGCGTCGAGCAGATGTTTGTGGCGGGAATCGTGCCGGGGCTGCTCGGCGCCGCCGGCCTGATGGGCGTCGCCTACTACTTCGCGCGTCGCTACAACTTCCCCGTCGAAGCAGCATTCCAGTTGCCGCTGCTCGGCAAGACCTTCGTCGAGGCGCTTCCCGCCTTCGCGCTGCCGGTCATCATTCTCGGCGGAATCTTCGGCGGCATTGTCACGGCGACCGAAGGTGCCGGCCTCGCGGTCGTCGCGGCGGTCGTGGTCGGGATCTGGTATCGGGAAGTCGACTGGCGGCAGCTCAAGGAGGCGATGCTCGAGGGCGGCATTCAGACAGCCGTGGTCATGCTGCTTGTCGCGGCATCGGTGCTTATGGGCGGCTACCTGACACGCGCCCAGATCCCCCAGGAGATTGCCAGCGGCATATTGGGGCTGACCAGCAACAAGTACCTGATCCTGCTGATCCTGAACGTGTTCTTCTTGATCATCGGATTCTTCCTGCATTCGGCCGCCGCGATCATCCTGGTGGTGCCGATCATTGTGCCGCTCATCGCCCAGGCCGGCATCGATCCGGTTCACTTCGGCCTCATCGTCACCCTCAATCTTGCAATCGGTCAGCAGACGCCGCCGGTTGCGAGCGTGCTGATTACGGCTTGTTCGATCGCCAAGGCGAATATCTGGGACGTTTCGAAGGTGAACTTGCCCTTCATTGGGGTGCTGCTCGTCGTTCTGCTGATCTGCACCTATGTTCCTGCTATCCCGATGTTTCTTGTCGACACGTTCTATAGATGAGCAGGCTTGCTATCGCTGCGGTGCTTCAGAAGCGTTCTCAGGTGTGAACGGATGCACACTTGGCCGGATGTGGCACCGTCATGCGAGAGCCGCGTGAGTTGGAGGGCATTGTCAAGCCAGCCTCACTTGCCCTGATTGGCGCATATCGTCGGGGCTGTAAGGCAGCGAATTACCGCCACTCTGCCAAAGCGCAAGGGAGGTTCTGCTGCAGCTATAGGACGGAAACGGTTCCGCCGGAACCGCATTGTCTTATGCCAGATATCGTTCCCGCGCTCGAACGGGAGGTCCTTGACCCGCCTAAGTGCCAGCGGACATCTGATAGATATCATCGCGGCGAGGCGGATGTCCTCGACCGAGCTGTTGAAACAGCGAAATGGATTCTTCTGTGGCCCGGATTTCCGTTAAGCTGAAATTGTCTCGTTGGCGCTGAACACGGACAGGAGCAGGCGTCGCTTCCGGTCGAAGGGGGGGCGCCGGACTATAAGCCGGTGGGCGGTCTGATCCTCGATCAAATCCTCTGCCAGTCTGACAGGCCGGTGCAGCGTCCCTCGGCGACGATGCGTGCGTCTGGGCTAGAGCCGCCGGTCGGGTGGAGCATCGACGTCCGGAGTGGGTGGTGAGTGGCCATTCGCAGCGGTTCGAAGAAACGGCAACAGGGCCCCGAGAGCAGATATCAGATTAGGCGGGCCGTTGGACTCTGAAACATGGGTTCTCTTCAAATGGTGCTAAGCCACCAAACCCGGCGTACCTAGCATCCGTTTCTGCGCGGCGATCCTGAACGGCGCGTTTGCGGCCCCGTATCCCTTGTAGCCGTCGCGTCGCTCTACGATTTCGAAGAAGAAGCCTTCGCCGTAGTTCGGGCTATAGAGCTGGAAATACTCGCCGCGGTCGTCGCGGTCGTAGAGGATATTGGCCGCGCGCAGGCGCTCTGTAAGGTCCGGCGCAAGCCCGAAACGGGCCTGGAGATCGTCGTAGTAGTTTGGCGAGATCGCCAGGGTCTGGGACCCCTGGTCCTTCAGGGCGGCGGCAGTCTTGAAGATATCGCGCGTCGCGAACGCCAGGTGCTGGACGCTCGACCCGAAGCTCTCGGCGATGAAGCGGCCCGCTAGCGTTCTACGGTTCTCCGCTCCGTTAAGGGTCAATCGCAAGGTTCCGTCGTCGCTCTCGATCACCTGGCTGCGCACCAGGCCGGCCGGATCGATCACGTCGACCATCGGTAGCTTCCTGGTCCGAAAGATTGACGTGTAGAAGAGCAGCCAGGTCAGCATCTCCTCGTAGTTCATCGTCTGCGCGACATGGTCGACCGAGACGAGACCTGCGTCCGATGATGTACCGGCTTCGGAGAACTCGAACTCGATTTCCCAGACACGCCCGAGATCGCTTTTTCCATCCAGGAAGTATATGACGCCGCCGCCGACGCCGCGGATGGCGGGGATGACGAGCTCGCCGGGACCGGCGGGCTGCTCGAAGGTCTGGGCGCCCAGTGCGCGCGCACGCTCGACCGTGGCGGCGGCGTCCTCGACCCTCAGCCCCATCGCATAGGCGGTTGCGCCATGCATCACATAGGCTGAATGCGCCAGACCCTCCTTTTCGGTGTTGACGACAACATTGATCGCGCCCTGCCGGTGGAGCGTGACGTCCTTGGTGCGGTGACGGGCTGTCTCGTCGAAACCCATTGTCTTCAGCAGCGACGTCAACTGCTGCGCCTCGCGTTCCGATGCAGCGAATTCGACAAACTCAACGCCTTCGACCCGGATACGGTCCGGCATCGGCGGTACGTCGATCGCTATGTTCGGTTCGCTGCGCCGGACCTGATCCATCAGGGCCAGCAGCGAGCGATGTCCGTCGATCGCGATCGACTTCGGAGACCCGCCGCGGAACTGGTCATTGAAGATCTCCAGCGAGAGAGGCCCGTCGTATCCGGCCGCGGCCACCGCCCGCATGAAATCGGCAACGGGCAGGTCACCCTCTCCCGGCATGTTGCGGAAGTGCCGGCTCCAGAACAGAAGGTCCATGTCGACAAGCGGTGCGTCTGCAAGCTGGACGATGAAAATCCGGTCGCCCGGAATCGCCCGGATGGAATTCACGTCGATGCGACGGGCGAGCGTATGGAAGGAGTCGAGGATCAGGCCGATATTCGGATGATCGGCCCGCCGCACGACTTCCCAGGCATCGCGGTGATCGTTGATATGCGCGCCCCAGGCGAGCGCTTCGTATCCGACTCTCAGGTTTCGGCGCTCAGCCCGTTCACCGAGTTCCCGGAAGTCATCCGCAAGTCGGTCGATCCCGCCGAGCGAATGCGGCGACACGTTCGAGCAGACCAGCATTAGATCCGTGCCGAGTTCCTGCATCAGGTCGAACTTGCGTTCGGCTCTGTCGAAAGCACGCGCCCGGTAGGGCTCCGGCATCCCTTCGAAATCGCGAAACGGCTGGAACAGGGTGATCTCGAGGCCGTGGTCACGGATCATCTGCCCGACTTCCGCGGGCGATCCGTCAAATGCGAGGAAGTCGTTCTCGAAAATCTCGACGCCGTCGAACCCGGCCGCCGCGATCGCCGCCAGTTTCTCCCGCAGATCTCCACTGATCGATACAGTCGCGATAGACGTCTTCATCGCAGTTGTCCGCATTCCTCCAGTTGCTGGTCAGTCTGCCTTGAGATGCCGGACGACCATCTCGACCACTGCTTCGCGAAGGGAATCGAGCGATTTCCTCGATCCGAGGTCCCGCTTGAAAATCTGGGAGAAGGTTGCCCGGTTGGAGACGTTGAAGAAACACAGCGCGCTGATCTGCCAGTGCACTTCGATCGGATCGAGGCCAGCGCGGAACACACCCTGTTCGACACCGCGTCCGTAGAGGCGGCGAACGGCGTCGATGGCCGTCACGTTGAGCTTCTGAATTACGGATGACTTCGCGAGGAACTCGCCGTGATGAATGTTCTCGATCATCACCAGGCGGATGAAGTCCTCGTGGCCGTTGTGGTGGTCGAACGTGAAACGGACAAGCTTCGCCAGCGCCTCGGCCGGCGGCAGATCCTCGAGATCGAGCGCGGCCTCGGTCATCCGCATCCGGCTGTAGGCGTCCTCGAGAACCTTGAGATAGAGGCCGTCCTTGTCGCCGAAGTAGTAGTAGATCATCCGCTTGCTGGACTTGGTCTTGGCGGCGATCTCGTCGATGCGCGCGCCAGAAAGCCCATTTTGCGCGAACTCCTTCGTCGCCACCTCGATGATGTTGCGTTTCGTGCCCTCCGGATCGTTCGTCCGGCTCGGCGCAGTCCTTTTCGTGATCGTCTCAATCGTCATGACGGCGAGGGTTCTCCTTCTCGCGATAGTCCTATAATTGACTAAACTAACTGGTTCGTCCATAGTTTGGGGCGCCCTGCGATCCAGGCGGGCTGGTCGTCTTAGGCCGGGATGCAGGAGCGGCGGCGTCCCGCAAGGCCCTGAAAACACGAGGCGCGCGGCCTTGAAATCGGACACGGCGGTTCACGACGAGATTGGTCTTTCCGACGCCAGCGTGGCGTTGCGAGCAGGACTGGTCGGCCGCGGTATCCAGCAGTCCCTGAGCCCTCGCATGCATGTGGCGGAAGGCACGCGTCTCGGGCTCGACTATGAATACCACCTGTTCGATTTCGATATCCTCGGAGCGAGTGATTCCGATCTGCCCATGCTAGTCGAAAAGCTGGGGCGCGAAGGCTATGCAGGACTGAACGTCACGCACCCATTCAAGGAACGCGTTATTTCCTGCCTCGACGGCCTGTCTGCAGACGCGGACGTCATCGGAGCGGTGAACACTGTGGTGTTCGGCCCCTCAGGCGCTATCGGCCACAATACCGACTGCTGGGGCTTCGCAGAGAGTTTTCGGCGCGGCCTCCACGCGCCACGGCTCGATACGGTCGTGCTTCTTGGCGCGGGAGGAGCCGGTCTGGCTGTCGCCAAGGCGCTTCTCGATCTTGGCGCGGGGCGAATTGCGATCGCGGATACGGACCCGGGCAAGTCCATCCGCCTCTCGAAACACATAGGGGAAACCTACGGCGCAGACCGTATCGCCGATACGACGGACCTCGAAGCTGCAGTTGCAAGCGCCTCGGGCGTGGTGAACGCGACACCGGTTGGCATGGCCAAGTACCCGGGCACGCCGTTGCCGGTCGATTGGCTGCGTCCGGATCAGTGGGTTGCCGACATTGTGTATTTCCCGGCCGAGACGGAACTGCTGAAAGCCGCGCGGGCGATTGGCAGCCAGGTTCTGCCGGGAGCGGGAATGGCGATCTTCCAGGCCGTGATGGCGTTCAGGCTGATCACGGGGGTCGACCCCGATCCCGTTCAAATGGCCGCACATTTCGGCGCGAGGTAGCAATGGAGGCAAGACAGGTGCCGATCCGAATTGACGTAAACTAACTATTTCGTCCATTATCGAGAAAAGGAACGGTGGACTCTCGGAAGTCCGCTCTAAACGGGAGGAAAATAGCATGTCCATGATGATCAACAGACGCGTCGCCATCCTCGGCTGCGCCATGCTCGCCGCCGTCGGTGTCGCCGGACCTGCGGCCGCGCAGGACAAGCCGACTCTCAAGTTCGCGGCTGTCTTCGGGGATACGGATATCCGCGCCGATGCTATCCGGAACCTGCAGGAAGCACTCTCCAGTGAGTTCACCCTCGAACCGCATTTTGGCGCCACCCTCTTCAAGCAAGGCACCGAGCTCGTCGCCCTTCAGCGCGGCAACCTGGAAACGGGCATCGTCGCGCCGCAGGATATCGCCAAGCAGCTGCCCGAGTGGTCGGTTCTGACGGCCGCCTACCTGTTCCGCGACGCCGATCATCTGAAGACGTTCTTCGCCAGCGAGCCTGGCAAGGAAATGACGAAGATGGCCGAGGACAAGCTCGGCATCCGTATCATCGCGCCAGTCTATTTCGGGACCCGTCAGGTGAATCTGAAACCCGAGAAGGAGATCAAGACGCCGGCGGACATGGCGGGCATCAAGCTGAGAATGCCGGGTGGCGACGCATGGCAGTTTCTCGGCTCCGCACTCGGCGCCAACCCGACGCCGATGGCCTACTCGGAAGTTTACACCGGCCTGCAGACCGGCGCGATCGATGGCCAGGACAACCCGCTGCCGAACGACTACAACATGAAATTCTATGAGGTCACCTCGCAGATCGTGTTGACCAGCCACCTGATAGGCTACGATCTGTTCGCGGTATCCAAGAAAACCTGGGATTCGCTGACACCGGAGCAGCAGGCGACGCTCGAAGCCGAGGTCAACAAGGCCGTCGACTGGAGCACGCAGAGGCACCTCGAAGAGGAAGCCAAGCTCGCCGACTTCTTCAAGGAACAAGGGCTCAAGGTCTACAAGCCCGACGTCGAGGCGTTCCGCCAGTATGCCCAGCAGAAGTATCTCGAATCCGACTTCGCCAGGGACTGGCCGGAAGGAATGCTGGACAAGATCAACGCCCTCTGAAGACTGTCAGGGGAGGGGAATTGGGTCACCAGCCTGATGTGGCCGGTGACCGACGTCCGGACGGGTGCCTACTTTCGCTCGACACTGGTGAGAGCCAGCGAAAAAGCCGATGACCATGAACCAGCTCCGTCTGCTGCGATGGATGAAACGGCGCGCCGAGAACGTCGCAGTCGCTCTGCTCGCGACCGTCTTCGTCTCCTTCATCCTTCAAATCCTCTTCCGCTACGTGCTCGGTTGGCCGGTCGGCTGGACGCTTGAGGTCAGCACGCTTGCCTGGATGTGGCTGGTGTTATGGGGGGCTGCTTTCGTTGTCACCGAGCGCGACGAGATCCGCTTCGATATCGTCTACAGCGCCGTCTCCAGGCGAACCCGCCGAGGTTTCGCGATCGTGACGGCCATGGCGCTGATCGCGCTCCTGCTTGTCTCACTGCCGGCGACTGTCGACTACGTGATGTTCATGAAGGTCGAGAAGGCGTCCTATATCGACATCCGGCTCGACTATCTCTTCTCCGTATACGTGCTGTTCGCTCTCGCCGCGATCGTCCGCTACGCATGGCTCGGTTTTGAGGCGATCCGCGGCAGGGCGCCCGATCTCACCGATCCCTCTCACCTGAGGGACGAATGAGTCTGTTCAGTCCGTTTGCGATCTGTCTCGCCTCGATAACGGTTCTGGCTGTTCTCGGTTTGCCGATCGGATACGCGATGATCGGCGGCTCGATCCTCTACCTGCTGGTGCAGGGGCAGGATCTCGCCATCGCGGCCGAACAGCTTCTGCAAGGGCTTCGCGGCAGCTTCGTCCTGCTCGCCATCCCGCTTTTCATCCTGTCGGCCGAGTTGATGAACGTCGGCAGCCTGTCGAACCGGCTTCTGGATTTCTGCAACGCGCTGGTCGGGCGCTTCCGCGGCGGTCTCGGCCACGTCAACGTTGTGCAGAGCGTGATCTTCGCCGGCATGTCCGGGTCGGCGATCGCGGATGCCGCCGGCGTCGGGCGACTGATCATCGGAATGATGACGCGCGACGGGCGCTATAGCCGCAGCTATGCAGGGGCGATCACGGCGGCCTCCGCGGTGGTGGGGCCGATCATCCCGCCTTCGATTCCGATGGTGCTGTTCGCACTCGTTTCCGACGCGTCCATCGGATACCTGTTTCTGGGAGGCGCCGTGCCCGGACTGCTGATGGCCGCGATGCTGATGGCAATCAATTCCGTCGTGGCGCATCGAAAGGGCTTCCCGGTCGAAGACCCGGTCGTGCTGCGCAGACTTCCCATGATTACGGTGCGAGCGTTCCCGGCGCTGATGATGCCGGTTATCTTGCTCGGCGGCATCTACGGCGGGGTGGCCACGCCAACGGAAGCCGCCGCGATCGCGGCCGCCTATGCCTTCCTCATTTCGATCCTGCTCTATCGCGACGTGTCCGCGAAGGACGCCTATCGGGCCGTCCTGTCGAGCGCACGCTCGAGCGCCTCTATCGGCCTGATGATCGGCGGTGCGCTGGTCTTCAACTACGTGGTGACGATCGAGAATATTCCCAACAGCCTGAGTGCGCTGATATCCGGCTACGATCTCTCGCCGCTCGGGTTCCTGCTGATCGTCAATGTCACGCTGCTGATCCTGGGCTGCCTTCTCGAAGGCATCACGATCCTTCTCGTTATCGTCCCGATCTTCGTCCCGACGGCGCAGGCACTCGGCATCGACATGGTGCATTTCGGCGTGGTCGTCGTCGTCAACCTGATGATCGGCCTGATCACGCCGCCCTACGGCCTTCTGCTGTTTGTCGTCGCCAATGTGGCGCGTGCCGGCCTGTGGCCGATCATGCGCGACGTCTTCCCGTTCCTGCTGGCGCTAATCGCCGCGCTCGCCTTCATAACCCTCGTGCCGGACGCCGTCCTCTGGCTGCCGCGGCTGCTGGGCTACTCCGGATAAGGATCTTCGCGATGACGAAGCCGATCTACGTACTGAACGGGCCGAACCTGAACCGGCTCGGCACCCGAGAGCCCCGCATCTATGGCTCGGCGACACTCGCCGACGTCGAGGCGATGTGCCGCGCGGAGTTGCCGGACAGGCCGATCGAATTCCGGCAGTCCAACCATGAGGGACAGCTGGTCGAATGGGTGCACGAGGCGATCGATTTCGGCGCCGGCATTGTCATCAACCCTGCCGCCTACACCTTCACGTCGATCGCGCTGTTGGATGCGCTGAAGATGTTCGAAGGGCCGATCATCGAGGTCCACCTCTCCAACATTCACCGGCGCGAGTCCTACTATCACCATTCCTACGTATCCAAGGTCGCCACCGGTGTGATTGCGGGACTTGGTGCCGATGGATATCGGTTTGCGCTCAGAGCCGTTTCAAACGCCCTTGCCTAGTCGGTGTCGGAATTGAGCTTTGCAGCCGGACGAAGTAAATCCGACACAAGGTGAGTCGCGAAATATTATTACTGAGACGGCAAGGCGTCAGCCGTGGTCGTTCGAGGGCGTTGCTATGAACGACGGTTCTTGATGCTCTGTTGTTCTGAACGTAACCGCGGGGGCAGCCTGTTTCGCTGAAGCGGATTGCCTCGTGATTTGACGGAGCGCTCGGCCATAGTTGGCAGGGCGGCGCGCGGAATTCCCGGTTGCGTGGCGACTATGACTGAAGCGCGAATGGACCTGATCGCTATCCGAGTAGAGTTCGCTGTTCTGGGTCGCGTGCTGAAGGTTCTGCAAATTTGCTGGGAGCGGCGGTCATGGACGGCTGAGCACAGACTACCGAAGGCAGGCTGGTTTCACGAACTAAGGCCACTTTTCGAGATCGGAACAATACTATTCACCAGGTGCTGTTTCGGGGGCAGGGTTGTTTCTCGACTGAATGTAGAGGAAGGCCATAATCCCGACGGTTAGTGTGCTCCCGATGAGCGCTACGAGCATGTTCGGCGCGACAGCCGCGGTGGCTCCCGCAACGAGAGCGCCGCGCATTGGCCATGCCGTGACTCCGCTTCTACCCAGCTTGATCCACTCAAATGAAACCGCAATAGCGCAGGCGGCGATTGCACCACCGGTTGCGACACGGGCGATTTCGAAGGCGGTTCCCTGACCGAGGATCGCCGGGTTCCAGATGAAAACAAATGGTAACAGGAAGCCGACAGCGGCGAGCCGCATCGCGTCAAACGCGATAACGAATGGATCCTCGTCCGCAATTGCCGCTGCAGCCAAGGCGGCGACCGCAATTGGCGGCGTAAGCGCCGACAAGATGGCGTAGTACAGCAGGAACATGTGGCTTTCGAGGACTGGGTAACCGATCTTGGTCAGCGCAGGCCCGACCAGGACGGCAGCCAAAATGTAGGCCGAAGGGGTCGGCATCCCAAGCCCAAGGATGATGGTGACCACTGCCGCAAGCAGCAGCGTCATGATCGCGGTGCCTCCCGAAATTTCAATGATCACGCTAGCGGCCTTCATGCCGAGCCCGGTCATCGAGAGCCCGCCAATGACGAGCCCCGCGGCAGCGCAGGCGCCCGCGACGGGAAGGATTCGGAGTGTTGTCTCCCCCAGGGCCTCGACGATCTGCCATGGCGTCATACGCGTCTTCTTGGTGAAGAATGTACCGACGATGACAGCGAAGGCACCGGCTCCGGCGGTAAAGACCGGAGAGTAGCCGGCCATCAGAACACCTATGATGACAGCAATCGGTATCAGGAAAGGCCAACCCAAAGCGAAAGTAGAAGCGAGCGTGGGAATGGCGTCGGAATACGGTTTGAGGTCTTCGCGAACCGCGCGCAGGTGCACCTGAAGAAATACGCCAACATAGTAGAGGAGTGCGGGTATGAGGCCCGCATAAACGATCTCTCGGTAGGGGGTCCCGGTGAACTCGGCGAGAATGAAAGCGGCCGAACCCATAATTGGTGGCATGGCGCTACCGCCCGTCGATGCCGCCACCTCAACGGCGCCGGAGAAGCGCTTGGAGTAGCCAAGACGCTTCATGATGGGAATCGTGATCGATCCGGTCGCCACTACATCCGAAGTCGGGCTGCCCGACATCGTGCCGTATAGGCCTGAGGATATGACTGCGACCTTCGCCGGGCCTCCTCGGCTGTTTCCCGTTGCAGCTGACGCGATGTTGAAGAAGAAGTCGCCACCGCCGGCCTTCGACAAAAGGGTACCGAACATCACGAACAGGAAGACATAGCTTGCGACGACCTGGATCGGGACCCCGAATACGCCGTCTGTTGTGAACACGAGAATATCAAGCAGGTAGGTGAACTCGGAGATGCCGTGGCCGAATGGCGGTGGTAGCAGGTATCCAAACCAATTGTAGAGCAGGAAGAGCGCTACGATCCCGGTCAGCGCCGCGCCGGTCGTGCGCCGCGTTGCCTCGAGGGTAAGAAGCAGGATCGCTGTGCCGAAGAAGAACTGCGGACCGGTGAACGGATCAAGGAGGGTGATCCGGTCGGAAATCTCGCCCGCATTGACGAAGAAGAATACACCCGACGCCAGACTCAACCCCGAGAGAGTCCAATCAATAATCGTCGGATTGTCGGGGGCAGAGGGGGAGTGTCCTATAACCAGGAAGAGGAGCGTCAGGATACCCGACACAAACAGGATGCCGAGGACCAGCGGGTCCGAGATAACGAAAAGGTTGGCGTAGATAACCCAACAGGCAAAGGCGGCTGCGATGCCCGTCAGTGTCCGCGCCGGCGCCCCCTTGAAGGCGCGCCGGCGTCCCGTCGCAACGAGGGAAAAAGTCACTCGATCAGGCCCGCTTCCTTGTAGACCTTGGCGGCGCCGGGGTGGAACGGCAAGACGGTCTGGCTCACCATCAGTTCCGGCGAAAGTTGCTTCATCGCACCGTGAACCCCGCGAATTTCGTCGATGTGCTCGAGGACGCTACGGGCGAGAGTCTCGGCCACCGCTTCGTCCATTGCGTCGGTTGCCACCACCATGGCACCGAGCGCCATGGTGTCTATGTCACCCGTCTGTTTTGAGTAGCTGCCGGCGGGGATCGTATAGGACGATGTGCCGAACTGTTCATTCGTCGCGGCGATGACGTCCTCAGGAATTTCAAGCAGAACCACGTCGGTATTCTCATCGATCGCCCGGAACGATGAGTGGCCGATGAAAATGCCATTTGTGGCCATGGTGATCCGCCCGTCCTGCATCAGATCGCCCTGCTCGTTCGCGCCGGCGCGAACAAAGGAGCCACCATTCGCCTCGAGCGTGGCTTCATCGAGTCCTGCTGCCTCGAGCATGAAAAGTGCAACGTCGCCGGTGATGTTGCCCGAACGGTTTATGCCGATGGTGAGAGGCGCACCGGACGATGCGAGATCGTCGAGGCTGTCGATACCGTATTCGTCGGCAACCGACTTCTTCAGGAAGAAGTGCATCGGCGCCCAGTTGTACATGTAGCCGATGGCTTGCAGGTTCGTGACCGGCGCTTTGAATGGCTCCTGTCCCGTTAGTGCGAGCTTGACTTCAGCATCGTGTACCAGGCCCAGGTCGGATCGGTTCGTGGCGAGAAGTCCGATGTTGGCGAACCCACCCCCAGTTGCCTGGTAGGTGATTACGTTGTCCGGATTCTCGGCCTTTGCGGCACGATCCAATCCTGCGCCTAGAAGCGACCACAGCCCACCCGGGTTCCCGCCCGAAAGGGTCAGGTCAATGGACTGAGCCTGCGCGCCTCCGGCCGCCATTGCCAATCCGAGCGCGATCACGATTGACCTTAACTTCATGGTATCCTCCCTCTTGCGATTTTTCGTGAGTATTGGCATCGCCGGCCTCTTCTTTGGGAGGCGACGATCGTAACCGTCCTGGAGCCCGTTTAGGGGGCCATTCGCTCGGACAGTCTTCCGGTCCCAATCCGGATTGCTTGACACCTCCGAAGGGGGCGTCGGGGTCGCTGGCGCCATCGATCCAGGCGCCGTCAGCGTCGCCGTGGCGCAAGCGGCGCACGGCTGTATCTACTCCGCGTGTCCATATCGATGCTTTGAGACCGGCCCCCAAGGCGTTGGCGATTGGCCACTCGTTGACGCCGCGCACGTTGTCGGACTGCGTCTGGCTCGGACCGGAACCCGACCTTGTTTCCACCTCTATAGGGGCGCCAGGCTCGAAAGCCTGGGCCTCCGTCCGCACAACGCGCTCGTGATGCGTGGCGCGGACGAGCGTACGGCCTGATGAGCCACGGGATTTCCCGTCCGTCCGTCCAGGGGGCGTGCCCTTGACCGCGCCGCCGATCGCTTGTTCCGGATTCGTGTCCTGGCGGGAGACGGGAGCGGTCGTGCCGGCGAGTTCGCGTTGGGTACGAAGGCGTCCAGCCGACCGCGCCGATATCGCGAGCGATGCGTCGCAACTCTCTCGCCAATTGCTGGCAGCGACCCGTCCCGATGGGACCGACGCAATCGGGACCGGCTTGCCTGCCAATGACTGGCCGTCCGGCATATTTCCTCCCTTGCCGCGACACCGCTTCGCATTGTCCGTGCGATGTCGCTATATTTTATTCTTAGATATCTATCTTTTTTTAGCGGTGGTGTTTTGTCAAGAACAACTGTTCGGCGCCTCGTCACTCCGCTGCGGAGACGCGCTGCACTTCCTCTCCCAGCGTCCGCCAATCGATCTCCTTGGAGAAGACGCCTTCTTTTGAGGAAATGGAGGTGTGCGGCACGCGTGGTTCTTCGGTGCCGATCGCGGCCCCACCCTCTGCGACGCGCCTGGCGGCATCGCTCATAAGACGTCGAAATTCAACGATCGCCAGGTCGGATGCTCCGAGAAGGTCCGACGATCGGTCCACCCTGGCGCCCATGGAAACCCACATCGCGATGTCCTGGTTGGGGATGCCGCGGATGCCAGTGAAATTTCCAAGCTTCATCATCTGGCGGTCCTGGAGGAAATTGTTCTCCAGGGTCCGGCTCGGGCGCCACCTCTCGTCGAGATCAATGCCAGGGCGCGCATGGTTGAACTTCCGCCATTCCTCCGTCGACGGACATGCTTTGCCGCCCCACGCGATGAAGTGGAAGAACGAGGTTTCGTCGTCGATGGGCACGATCACAGTCGCGACGTTGTAATTGTTGTTAGGCGGAATGAGGGATGTGAAAGGCGCGATATATTCTGTGATCCGCAGGTAGTTGTGGGTCCCGGCGTTCTTGATCGGTTTCCGAATGGCCGCGTAGTGGAAGCCGTAGGACGTCGTCTGCGTCTGCATCCTGGGAGACTTGTCAGTGGAAGGCCGGTACCACGACTTTTCGTCGGCCGAGGCGCCCTCAACTCGCGCCGGCTTCATGTCGGAGGAATGCAGCGATGACGAATGGGCACTGTCTATCTGGCCCTCTGTTATCTGTGCCCAGTTGGCGGGAATGCGGATCTTCAGGATGGATACGGGCGTGCCCTCGGTTGGCGCGAACGCAGGAGGCTGGAACTCGGGTGCTTCCCTTTCCGTGTCTAGCCAGGCCCAGACGAAGCCGCCCCATTCCTTAACCGGGTAGGCACGATGCTTCACCTTGCCATGCAATGGCGATTCCTCCGGCTCCGAGGACATCGCGACGCAGTTCCCGTCCACGTCGAACTTCCAGCCGTGATAGAGGCAGCGTAGTCCGCAGTCTTCGTTCCGCCCGAGGACCAGTGACGCTTTCCGATGTGGGCACAGTTCATCGAGAAGACCGACACGCCCTTCGGTGTTGCGGAAGCAGACGTAGCTCCTGCCGATAGCCTCGACCCGCAGTGGCGCGCCGTCCGGTTCCGCCACCTCTTCGATCAGGCATACCGGCGTCCAGTGCTGCCGCATCAGAACACCCATCGGGGCTTCAGCCTCGACCAATGTAAGCAGATCGTTCTCTTCGGCTGTAAGCATTTCGACCCTCCAGTTCTACATGCCGGCGTCCTCCCCTTCCGGGTAGGCAACTTGACGAAAACCTTAGATATCTAATATCAAATCAGTTCAGGGATCAACAAGAGGCAGGAAATGGAACGTCCCGAAGATCGGATGGCGTTGAAAGTGATCTCGCGAAACCAACTGACGTCCGACATCTGCGAGTTCACGTTGGCGGGGGAGGGGGGGGCAGCGCTCCCGCCCTTCACGCCGGGCGCGCACATCACCGTCGAAACCCCGAGCGGCGCGATGCGGCGTTATTCTCTCCTCAACGAAGGCGAGGCCCCGGAAACCTATGTGATAGCGGTCAAGCGAGAGGCGAATTCCCGGGGAGGGTCTGCCTCGATGCACGACGACGTGCACGTGGGCACGGCGTTGAACGCCGAACCTCCGAAGAACGAGTTCGCGCTGGTGGCTGCGCCGAAGTATCTCCTGATCGCAGGCGGAATCGGCGTTACCCCGATCCTTTCGATGGCCCGCGCGCTTTCTCAGGAAGGAACGGCCTTCAGCATGATCTACTGCACGCGATCGGCCAATGAGACCGCGTACCTCGATGAATGCAGAGGCTTTCCCGGCGCGATCGTCCACCATGACAAAGGCGAGCCCGACAACTTCTACGACTTCTGGGAACATTTCGAAGAGCCCGGACCTGAACACGTCTACTGCTGCGGCCCCGCACCTTTGATGGAGGAGATCAAGGCCGTTTCCGGCCACTGGCCGGAGGGGCGCATTCATTTTGAGGACTTCAAAGCGGCCGAGGTTGTCCGGGAAAACGACGTTCCCTTCAAAGTGACGGTCGCGAGCACAGGCCGGACGATCGAAATCCCTGCCGATCGGTCAATTCTGGAGGCGCTTCGCGATGCCGGCGAGGCAACCGTCAGTTCCTGCGAGAGCGGGACGTGCGGGACATGCAAATGCAAGCTTGTGGACGGGGACGTGGACCACCGTGACCTGGTCCTGATGGAGGAAGAGAAGAGCGATCACATCATGATCTGTGTGTCGCGTGCCAGGTCGGGGGGGCTCGTCATTGATCTCTGACCCGGTCCGGCTTGGCGTCGCGGGGCTCGGCCGGGGCTTCATGCTGACACTTCCGAGTCTGCGTTCCGATCCCCATGCGGCACTTGTTGCCTGCGCCGCCCCGCGTGAGGAAAGCCGAACCGCGTTTGTGGCCGAGTTCGGCGGCAAGGCGTATGCGACGGTGAACGAACTGGCACAAGACCCCAACGTGGAGGCCGTTTACATCGCCACGCCACATCAGATGCACCGCGAACACGCAGACGCAGTCGCGTCTGGCGGCAAACATCTTCTGGTCGAGAAGCCCCTGGCGATCTCGATGGACGACGCGGATGCAATCGTGGAAAGCGCAGCGCGGGCCGGATTGCATCTGATCACGGGGCCAAGCCACAGTTTCGATCAGCCGGTGCTCTTGGCCCGGGAAATGGTCGCGTCCGGAAAGTTCGGGGCGGTCCGCATGATCCACGCGTTCAACTACACCGATTTCCTGTACCGCCCCAGGCGGCCCGAGGAACTGGACACTGCGCAGGGAGGCGGTGTTGTCTTCAGCCAGGCCGTGCACCAGATCGACATCGTCCGTCTTCTGATGGGCGTCCGCGCGACACGGGTCGTGGCCATGACCGGAGCTTGGGATGCCGCCCGGCAGACGGAGGGCGCTTACTCCGCCGTGATCGAGTTCGAGGGCGGGCGTTTCGCATCGCTGACCTACTCCGGCTACGCCCATTATGACAGCGACGTATTGCAGGATGGGATCAGCGAACTCGGGCTTGAGAAGGTTCCCGCTACCTATGGGAGAAGCCGCAAAGCGTTGTCGCGCCTGACGTCGCCGGCCGATGAACCGAAGCTGAAATCGGGGCGGACCTATGGGGCGACCGACGCGCCTTCCCCCGCACCGCATGCTGAGCACTTCGGCCCGATGATTGTCAGTTGCGACCGCGCGGATCTGCGCCTGACTCCCAAGGGCGTGGAGATATGGGGCGATTTCGAGAAAAAGTTCGTCGCGGCCCCACCCGATCCTGCACCCCGCTCGCCGGTCTTACGCGCTCTTTATGAAGCCGTACGGAACGGTCGACCACCCACCCAATCCGCGGGCTGGGGACGGGCAAGTCTCGAGGTCTGCCACGCAATTCTTGAAGCCGCCCGCGCCGGCCGGTTCGTCGACCTGAAAAAGCAGTAATAGACGTTGATCGGAGGAGACCGTTGACCAAGCTGACCCTTTCAATCGCCATGGGCGACTATGACCGGACACGTCCTATCCACGACGGCAGGGTCACGATCGACGGCGTTACCGCAGTGACGCAGCTGTTGTCCCCCGAAGAGATGTTTTTTCGTGCCTTCCGCCACCAAGCCTTCGATGTCTCCGAACTGTCCTTTTCATCCTATTGCGTCAAGCGCGCGCGGGACGACTCGCCCTATGTTGCGGTTCCGGTCTTCCTCTCGCGGGCTTTTCGGCACTCCTCCATCTACATTCGGACCGACAAGGGGATCGAACGCCCCGCCGACCTGAAAGGCAGACGTATCGGGATTGCCGAGTGGCAACTGACCGCCAACGTCTGGGCGCGCGGAATCCTGGAGGATTACGGCGTCAAGCCGCGCGACATCAAATGGGTGCGCGGCGGCATGCACACGCCGGGTCGTCCCGAAAAGATCAAGATCGACCTGCCGAAGGGCATCGACATTTCGCCTGCGCCCGAGAACACATCGCTTGACGAGTTGTTGCGCGCTGGCGAAATCGATGGGTTCATCGGACCGCGTTCGCTTGCTTGTTTCGACGAAGGTTACCCGAACGTCGGACGGCTTTTCCCGGACGGCATCAATGCGGCATCGGAGCATTATAAGCGCACCGGGATATTTCCGATCATGCATGTGCTCGGTTTGCGGCAAGAACTGGCCGAGGCTCATCCCTGGTTGCCCGGCGCGCTCCTGAAGGCGTTCTCAGAGTCCAAGGCAGTCGCCGAAGCAGCGCTCGCGGATACGTCGGCCACGAAAGTCACGATGCCTTTTGTCGAAGATGTTCTGGCCATGGCGCGCAATCTCATCGGCTCCGAAATCTGGACCTACGGAGTCCCGGGCAACCGACACGTGCTCGAGACGTTTCTCGATTTGCATCATCGCCAAGGCCTGTCGCCACGCCGGCTGTCAGTCGAGGAGCTGTTCCATCCCTCTACGTTTGAGGCCTATTCGTTGTGAAGGGACACCATGGCTGATCAAGAGATCGAGACCCTGAAGCCGGCAGTGCCTTCGCCCGGTGACGTCATTGCGATTGAGACCGAAAAGGGCATGCGGCATGTCCAGGTGACGCACCACTGTTCGCCGTACCCGGACATTGTACGGGCCGTCCATCCGGTTTTCAGGTCTGGGGCCGCCGAAGATATCGCGAAGGGAAAGACGGCATTTACGGCGATGGTCGAACTGTCGGGCGCATTGCAGGATAAAGCAGCTCGGACCAAGTTGATTGGGCGGGCCTCGGTCCCGTCGGAGTGCCGAGAGTTTCCGACGTTTCGTCTCCCGATCCGAAACAGGGACGGAGAGGTTGTCTATTGGTGGGCCTGGGACGGAGAAGAGCTGCGCATCCTGCCGGATGCCGCCGATGAAGAGCTGCCGATCCGCGAGGTCGTGCCGATTGATGCTCTCCGCATGCGACTTGCAGAACTGGGCTGATTGAGATGCCGGACTATACCGCGGCGTTGCGTGTCGGCGGAACTTTCAGACCAAGAGCCTCGGCCTCGGCCTCGTCGTCGGCCAGATTGTTCAGGATCTGAACCAGCATATCGCGGAGCTGATCCTGCTTCTTCGCGGACAGTCCACGCAACGCGGAATCATTCGCTTCGACCGCCAGAGGTTCCAGCGTTGACTGCAGGTCGCGGCCCTTCTTGGTAAGGTATACGTGGTACTTTCGCTTGTTACCGCCCTGGGTGCGGCGAACTATGATGTCCATCTTCTCGAGCTTGGATAGCGCGGTGTGGACGGTCGGTTCGGTGAGGTTGGCGAGTTCGCTGAGCTCGCGCTGAGTTAGCCCTTCCTGTTTCCAGAGTATGCGCAGGAAAACCCACTGGCCGAAGGAAACACCTTGGTCGGCAAGACGACGACTGAGGGAGCGGCTAAAACCCCTGGCACAAAGCCGCACGAGATGTGCGATGCGTTCGTCCTTATAGGCCGGTAGACGGCCCGCTCTTCGGTCCGGAGATGCGCTAGCGCTGCTTTTCTTCTGAGTCATTCAATACGTTCCCACCGCCCCATTCGCATGTCCGCAGGGCCTTAAGATAACTAGCCGCCATTCCATTTGCTACACGCATTAGTTGTTGTTGGGTTTGAATTCGTGCGTGCATGCACGAACAAAGAAAGGCTTGACGGATACTTAGATATCGAATTTATCCAGGGTGTTGCGATAAGGTCGGATAATGAGCGTTTACCGCGACGATATCGAAGTGCCCGTGCCTCACGCCGACGGGGAGTTGTGGGGAAGCGATCTTCTCGCTGACATGCTTCGCGCACTCGGTTATCGCTACATTGCGCTGAACCCTGGTTCCAGCTTCCGCGGGCTTCACGACAGCTTGGTGAATCGCCTCGGCAATACGAACCCGAAGATACTTCTCTGCCTGCATGAAGAGCACGCGGTTTCCATCGCACACGGTTGGGCCAAGGTGACCGGAGAGCCGATGGCCGTGGTGCTCCACGCAAATGTCGGACTGATGCACGGCTCCATGGCGATCTACAACGCATGGTGTGACCGCGTTCCGATGGTGGTATTTGGCGCAACCGGGCCGGTAGACGCGCAAAAGCGTCGTCCTTGGATCGACTGGATCCACACCGCGCGTGATCAGGCTGCCATGGTGCGGCCTTATGTAAAGTGGGATGATCAGCCGGCCAGCCTCAAGGCGTCCCTTGCCTCGATGGCGCGCGCTGACGCGATCACGCGAACGGCGCCGCAGGCCCCAACCTACGTCTGTTTCGACGTATCCGTTCAAGAAGAAAAACTGTCGGTTCCCCAGCAACACCCCGATCCGGGATTGTACCGTGCGCCCGAAGCGCCGGCCCCGACAGAGGCCCAATTGACCGAACTCGAGGCACTGCTCCAGGCGGCAACTTCTCCTGTTTTCATGATGGGGCGCGTTTCCCGCTCAGAGGATGACTGGGACGCCCGTGTTGCGTTGGCCGAACGGTTCGGCGCGAAGGTGGTGACCGATATCAAGACGGCCGCGGCCTTTCCCACGGACCACCCGCTTCACGTCGGACCGCAATCCTTCTTCCTTGCGGATAAGCCCGCGCGCGCAATCGCGGAGGCCGACTTGATCATTGCCTTCGATTGGGTCGACCCGGCTGGCGCTTTGCGCCAAGCCGGCGCCGAGGGCACGCTTGTCAACGTTACTCTCGATCACCAGCTTGCCAATGGCTGGAGCCTTGATCACATGGCCCAGCCGGCCGCGAGGCTTCACATCGCGGCGCTGCCGGACACCGTTATCGGCGATCTCGTCATGCGCCTTGGACTCGACGGCTCCAGGCAGCCGCCGCCGGCGCCTCGAAACGCGGATGCGCCGCCCCCGCGCACCGGTAGTCTTTCGATGGATAATTTCGCCGCCACTCTCGCCCAAAGCCTGGCCAGCGAGCCCGTTACCCTCGTGCGCCTTCCGCTCGGCTGGGGTGGCGGCAGTTGGCATTTCCGGCATCCGCTCGACTACCTCGGGTACGATGGCGGTGCTGGCATCGGATCGGGGCCGGGCATGCTCATAGGCGCCGCATTGGCGCTCGAAGAAAAAGATAGAATACCCGTAGCCGTGCTCGGCGACGGGGATGTCATGATGGGCGTGTCCGCCTTCTGGACTGCGGCGCGCTATAGGATTCCCCTCATCGCGATCGTCTGCAACAACCGCTCATATTTCAATGACGAGGTCCATCAGGAGAGGGTGGCCGTTACCCGGTCTCGCCCTGTGGAGAACAAGACGATAGGGCAAGCCATATCGGGCCCGGACATCGAATTTGCCGCGATAGCGAGAGCGCAGGGCCTAGAAGCGATCGGACCTGTGGAAACGGACTTGGATCTTGCTGCCGCACTAAAAGAGGCACTTCTCAAGTTTCGAAATGGACTGCCGGTTCTTATAGATGCACGCGTTGATCCCGAGTATGCAGAAGCCATGGCGAAGGGAATGACCGAGACAGGTGGTCAGAAACACGAAGGCTGATCTGTCAGGTCGATGCTGTCTATCGTTCTAAGCCATGTGCCCTATTCGGTTCCGGAGGAGCCCGAGGCCTTCGATCTCGAGCTCGACAACGTCGCCGGCCGACAGAAATCGTCCGTGCTCCAGGCCGCATCCGTTTCCAACCGTCCCCGACCCGATCACCTCGCCCGGGTGAAGCGTTTCGTTCTTCGACACGTGCTCGACGATCCGCGCGAAGTCGTGATGCATCTCGTCCGAGCGACCACGCGACCAGACCTCGCCGTTGACGCGCGCGGTCATCTCCAGTCCGTCGGCCGGATCGACTTCGTCCGGCGTGACGAGCCAGGGGCCCAGCGCATTCGCCGTGTCGAAATCCTTGCCCTTGGCGGGGCCGAGGCCCGCCTGGATTTCGGAGAACTGGAAGTCGCGCGCCGAGAAATCGTTGAAGATCATGTAGCCGGCGATGTGCTTCTTCGCGTCGGCTCTAGAGATGTCGCGCCCGCCGGTACCGATAACGGCGGCGATCTCCAGTTCGTAGTCCAGCCGCGTTTCGCCCTTCGGCCAGCGTATCTCGTCCTCCGGTCCCGAAACGGCAAAGCGGTTGCACTTGTAGTAGATCGGCTGCTCGTACCAGACGGCCGGCACGGCGATCTCGTCCGGCGAGACCCATTCCGGGGCCAGGCCGAAGATATGGCGGTTGGCACGGGCCTGCCGGAGGTGCCTCTCGAACACCAGCGCATCGCGCATCTGGGCCGGCCGCGGCAGCGGCGCCAGAAGCCGGACGTCGGACAGTGCTATATGATCCGTCTCCCGCTCACCGGCGGCACGTGCGGCCTCCAGCGCTTCAGGGCCCGCCTCGAGCAAGGCGCGCATCGAGCGAAACGCGGGCCGGCTGTCGTCCAGCGCCACGATGCCCTCGTGCCGAACAACGCCGATGCGGATCGTATCATCCGCCTGGAAGGTCACTAGTTTCATAGGGGTCAGTCCGCAGTTGGGCCGAAAGCCGTGGTGGCGAAGTTGACGAGCTCCGCGCGAAGGGTCTCCGTGTCGTCGACCGAGCTCTGTCCTTCGGACAGCCGTTCGATCCGACCTCCGGCGCCCCGATCGCTCATCGTGAGGATCACTGCGCCGGCCATCATGTGATACCGCCAATGCACCTCCCGAACTTCGAGATACGGTGCGGCAAGGCACAGGACGGATATGAACCGCTTGGCAAGCGGATCGAGTTCCTCCTGCACGACGGCCTGGGTCCAGTGTGTCGGCGACAGCCTGTGCTTGAGCACCAGCTGAGCCAGCAATGTCCCGTTGCGCGGCGCATCGGCGCTGACATAGGCGTCGACGAAGACCTCGATGATATCGCGGATCGGCGGCGGGCCTCCGGCGATGCGGGCGTTTTCCAGAATGCGGTCCAGACCGGCGAAACGCCGCTCCGCGCTCTCTCGGGCGACGTGTCGAAAGACCTCGACGGACAGATTGTCCTTGCCGCCAAAGTAGTAGTTCACCGCCGCGACGTTCGCGCCGGCTCTTTCGGAGATTGCGCGGGTCGTTACGCGGTCTATCCCGTTTTCGGCAAACAGGGCGGCAGCCGAGTCGAGCACGCGGGCCCGGGTAACGTCGTCGCCCTTGTCGGCGCCCGTGCGGTTCGACCTCTGCGTGTTGTCGATCATGTTCTTTGCCCGGCCTGCTTCACTGCACTGCTGACCACGTTCGCATATGCGGCCGCGGTCTTCGCCGCCACATCGCGCGCCTGTTCCACGTCGGCCGCGATCTCCCCGAAGCTGTCGTTCAGGCGCTCTTTCAAGGCGTCGAGATCGGCATGAACGAGCCGTCCGTTCTCTTTCACGATCTTGCCTTCGACGAGAACCGTCGACACATCGCCAGGCCGCGATTGCAGCATAAGCATCGAGACGGGATCGGTCATCGGCGTCATGTTCGTGCCGCGGGTATCGAACAGCGCGATATCGGCGATTGCACCGACGCTCAGGCGCCCCACGTCGCGGCCCAGTTTCAGCGCGTCCGCACCGAACTCCGTTCCAAATCGCAAGGCGTCGCGAACGCTCAGGCTCACCTCGTCGGGGACGCGCCCGCGATCGAGAACTGCCTGGTTGTCGATGGCCCGGGCCGTCTGCAGCGCGATGCGCAGTTGGGTCAGCATGTCGCCGCTGTTCTGCGAGACGATATCGACACCGATACTGGGCGCGCCGCCGGCCTTCAGCAGGCGGTTGGTCACCGGAAATCCCATGCCCATCTGCATTTCCGTTTCCGGCGTGATCGACAATCCGCCCCCGCTCTCCACCACTCGCGCGATCTCGCGTTCGTCGCACATGTTCGCGTGCACATGAAGCATATCGGGGCCGAGCAGGCCGTGACGGTCGAGATCGGCGATGCCGTGCGGGGAGCCGAACGTTCCCACATGCAATGTGATCAGGGCATCGTGCTTCCGCGCGACCTTGATCTCGCTGGCCGTCTGATCCGGCTCGACAAGTCCGAATTCCGTCAGGGCCAGTCCGAATGTCAGGCGGGGGCCAGCGACGGCATCGAAACGGCGGACGACTTCCTCGGCATGAGCCAGCCGTCCCGCGTGGTCGGTGAAAGCCCTCGCGCGCGTCGGGACATCGTAGAAGCCGTAACAGAACACGCCGCGTATCCCGGCATCGGTCAGGCCCTGGATCGCGGCTTCCGTATGCTCGGGGCTGTTCATGATGTGGGAGTAGTCGCAGACCGTCGTGACGCCGGTGTCGAGCGCCTCCAAAGCGCCGACGAGATTGGCCAGATACACGTGGTCCGGCGTATAGGCTGTGGCGTAGCCGACCCTGATTTCCCTGACATAGTCGGTGAGCGACCAGTCCGCCGCCACGCCACGAATGGCCGTCTGCCAGACATGGCGGTGGGTGTCGATCATGCCGGCCGTGGCGATGGCGCCCTTGCCGTCGATGACGCGCGCGCCTGCAACGGCGATCTCCGGTTCAATCGCCGCAATACGACCGCCGACAATCAGGATATCGCTGGTGGTCGGCCGCAGGTTCGGCGCCGCGTCCGGCGTCGCGACGTAGGCGGACTTTATAAGAAGTTTGTCCAATCGATCGGTCCTTCCAGGGCGTCGGGGAAGCCTTCTAGGGTCTCGTACCGGATGGGTCAAGCAGTTGTTTGAAACATCCATTTGACATTCCCCGGCAGCCGGTATAGCGGATTGGGAAATTGCACGATGGGACAAGGGAGAGACGCCATGCTGAAACCCGCATTTGCAATCGGAACCGCGGCCGCGCTCTGGGCGAGCGCAGTCGGCGCCCAGGAAACAATCGATCTGAAATTCGCCGTTTTCACGCCGGAGCAGGAGATCACCTACCAGGAAGCCATGAAGCCCTGGGCCGAGGCGGTCATGGAGGCCACCGACGGCAAGGTGAACATCCAGATGTTTCCAGGCGGCACTCTGGGCCGCGACGGCTCCAAGCAGATCAAGATGCTGAAAGACGGCGTCGCCGACATCGCCTTCATCATTCCCGCCTATAACCCGGGCCTGTTCCCCGACAATGCCGTGATCGAACTGCCGGACACCTCGGCAAATGCGACCGAAGGGTCGGTTGCCTTCTGGCGCCTGCTCGAGGGCGGGAATCTGCGCGGTTACGAGGACTTCGAGGTCCTGGGAATGTTCACGACAGCGCCGTACTCGATCCACGGTACGTTCCCGATCGAGACCATGGCGGACTTGAAGGGCAAGAAGATCCGCATCGCCGGCAAGCTGGAGCAGCAGTGCGTCGAGGCCATTGGCGCGGTGCCGGTCGGCATGCCGATCTCGAAGATCCCGGAAAGCCTTAGCCGCGGCGTCATCGACGCAACGCCGATGCACTATGCGGCGCTGCACGCCTTCGGTGTCGCCGGCGCCACGGATCACCACTATCACAACGTGCTCGGATCGCTTCCCTTCGGCTTCATCATGACGCGCGAGACGTTCGATGCGCTGCCCGAAGATGTCCAGGCGGTGATGCGCGAGAAGGGCGGCGAGGCGCTCGCACGCATCTTCGGCGCGGCGATGGATGCGGAAAACGCCAAACTGGTCCAGCAGACCATCGACGATCCCGACCAGACCGTTGTCGAGCCGTCCGAGCAGGACAGGAAGGACTGGGCGGAAGCCGTGTCGACCTGCGTCAACGCGTGGACGGCCGAACATGACAAGGGTGAAGAACTCCATCAGGCGCTGATCGAGCAACTCGAAGCCATCCGCGCCGAGTAATCTGGCGGCTCCTCCTACGAGACCGAGGCGGATGAATCTCGACCGCATACAAGACGCGAATGTCCGCCTCACCCGGGGCATCGCCCTCATCGGTCTGATCGGACTGCTGATCGTTGCCACCGCGACGCTTGTCGACGTGCTGTCGCGGTGGCTGCTCAACGCACCGATCGCAGGGGTCTACGATCTTTCGACACTCTTCATCTCGGTGACGATGGCTGCCTGTTTCCCCGCGGCACTGGCGAGCCGGCAGAATATCCAGGTGACGTTCCTGGCCGAACTTCTTCCAGCCAAGGTCGAACAGGTTCTCGACGTCGTTGCCGGCATTGTCACGCTCGCCTTCTTCGCGCTTCTCGCCTGGCAGCTCGCCGTCTATTGCGGTGAGCTGCTCGAGAGCGGTGAGACCTCGTTCATTCTGGAAGTGCCGATCGCGCCTTGGTGGATCGTCGTCACGGCGCTGTTCTTCCTCTGCATCCCGGTGCAGATCCTGGTGGTCTTCGTCGATGTCGCCCGTCTGTTCCGCCACAGCCCGGCCGTGAAGAAAGGTGCGGCGTGATGGATCCCATTACCATCGCCCTGATCGGCATCGGCTGCATGTTCCTGATGATCGTGGCGAAGGTCCCGATCGGGATCGCCATGGCGATGACCGGCTTTCTCGGTTACGCCTTCTATGACGGGGTGAAGCCGGCGCTCAGCATCCTCGTCTCCGAGCCTGTCGGCATCATTCAGAACTTCGAGTTCGCCGTAATTCCGCTGTTCCTGTTGATGGGCAGTTTCGCCACCGCGGGTGGGCTGTCGGCGGAGATCTACCGGCTCGCCTACGCATTCATCGGGCATCGGCGCGGTGGCCTGGCCATGGCAACGATGGGCGGGTGTGCCCTGTTCGGCGCCGTATGCGGATCGTCACCCGCAACGGCCGCGACCTTCGGGCGGGTCGCCCTTCCGCAGATGCTCCAGCGCGGCTACGCGCCGTCCTTCGCCGCCGGATGCATCGCCGCGGGCGGAACGCTCGGCGCGCTCGTGCCGCCGTCCATCATCATGATCATCTATGCGGTCCTGGCGCGCGTCCCGATCCTCGACGTCTTCATGGCCGCGGTCATCCCGGCCATACTCGCCGTCGTACTCCACGGGCTGACGATTGCCCTCTACACCCGCTACAACCCGGATGCCGGGCCTGCCGGAGAGAGGACGAGCTGGCGCGAGCGGCTGATCGTGCTGCGCGACAGCTGGGCGGTCATCGTTCTGCTATCGGCGGTTATCGGCGGCATTTACGGCGGCGTCTTCACCGTCAACGAAGCGGCCGCCGTCGGCGCGATGTTTGCGTTCCTGCTCGCCTTGTTCCGCCGGCGTCTGACCTGGACCACCTTTCTGGGCGCGCTCGGCGAGACGGCAGCCAACACGGCCGTGATCTATCTGATCATCTTCGGCGCCTCGATCTTCTCCTACTTCTTCACGATCACCGGTGCGCCGGCCGCGATCGTGACAGCGATCGGCGCGCTGGATGTGCCGCCGCTGGTGATCATTTTCGCGCTCCTGCTGATGTATCTCGCGCTCGGCGCCGTGTTCGAGACGGTGTCGGCGATGCTGATCACCCTTCCTTTCGTCCTGCCGCTTGTCACGGCGCTGGGCTACGACCCGATCTGGTGGGCGATCGTCAACATCGTGGTCATCGAACTGGGCATGATCACGCCGCCGATCGGCCTGAACGTGTTCGTGATCAAGGGAGTCGCGGACAACCTGTCGCTTGGCACGATCTTCAGGGGCGTATCGGTCTTCGTCGCCTCCGACATCGTCCGGCTGATTATCCTGACGCTGTTCCCCATCCTTTCACTGGCGCTCCTTTGATAGATCGGGCAGACGGAATGACCCAAGGCACGATCTTTCGCATGCCGTATGGCTTCGGGCCCATGCCCGGCCCGCGGCAGGGCCCCGACGGGAAGCCGCATGACTGGACGACGGGACCGCGAAGCTACACCGCGAGCGTCCGATTCCTGTCGACGCGAGACGCGCTCGAGCCGCTTTTGCCGCCGGGCTTCTATCTGGACGGCGATCCCGAGGTCGAGGTCCGCTATACCGAACTGACCGAACTCGCGTGGCTTGCCGGACGCGGCTATCGTTTGCTCGGCGTCTATCTGAAGGCGGGTTACAGGGGGCAGCGGGACACCGCGCGTGGGCAGTTCCTGTCGGTTCTGTGGGAGAATCTCGCCGATCCGATTCTGAGCGGCCGTGAGGAACTCGGGTATGCGAAGCTTCCCGCAGAGATCTCGGCACCGCGTCGCGTCGGCCGGACCGCCGAGGTCACTGCGTCCTGGATGGGATTTCCCTTCTTCCGCATGAGCCTCGAGGGGATCGAGGACGCCGCGCAAGCGCCGGCCGCGCCGCCGCCGAGCGACGGGGTGCTCCATTACAAGTACATTCCTCGGACAGGCGCCTTGGACGAGGCAGACTGTGCCTATGCCTGCCTTTCGCCCAATGTCGCGACGCATCGGCGCGTTGTTGCCACGCAGACGGCGACCGCGACGTTCGCTTTTGTCAGGGCCAACTGGGAACAGATGCCGACCCAGTTCCACATCGTGTCCAGACTGGCTGAGCTTCCGATCCTTGATACCTTGCCTGCCCGGATCGAAACGGCGATCGGGGCATCCGACCTCGGCAATCAGCGGAGGCTCGAGTGACTACGTGCGTTGAACGAAACAGAGAGGAGAATCGCGAAATGCTAGTTCCGGTCCGGCGGATCATCACGGAAACAACCGCTGAAGGTCGGTCGAGAATACTCTCGGATGGCCCAAGCCCGCATGCCGTCGAGACCGCGCCCCACAGGGGCCTGTCGAACCTGTGGGTCACGTCGTCGCCGACACCCGATCTTTCCGTGGAGGATGGCGCCGACCAGCCTGTCGTACTCGCGCCGTCCGGCGGCGGAAACATATTCCGGTTCTTCCAGCTTCCGCCGGCCGGCAGTCTCGACAATGATGCGGAAGGCCAGGCCGCGGCGCACGACGTCTTCGAGGCCATGGGGGCCGGATCGGCGCGGATCGCCAATGCACGCCATCCCAGCATGCACAAGACGGATTCACTCGATTACATCATCCTCCTCAAGGGGCGGGTGAAGCTCGTGCTCGATGAAGACGAGACCATCCTCGAGCCGTTCGACGTCGTCATTCAGCGCCAGACGAACCACGCCTGGGAGAACCTGTCCCCCGAACCCGCCTTGCTGATGGCGGTCCTTCTGGATGCGCCCGCTGATGCGTGATCCGGTTGGAGCCTGCGTGATGTGGCAGGCGCGCGAATCCAGAAGTCAAAGAAGGAGTGGTTGATGGCCAACATCCGATTCCGGACCACGCACGTGGGATCCTTGCCGCGCGGCGAGACGCTCGCCGGCATGCTGATTGCCCGTGAGGCGGGTGAAAAGGTTGATGCCTCTGCGTTCGACACGCTGGTGGACGAGCGCGTCGAAGAGACGTTGACCAGGCAGATCGAAGCGGGCGTCGACTGGGTCAATGACGGCGAGCAGGGGCGGGCCGGCTTTCAGACCTATGTCGCCGATCGGATGACGGGCTTCGGCGGGGAGTCCCGCCGCGAGGCGCCCCTCGACTATGAGCGATTTCCGACCTACGCCGCCATGGCGCGCCGCGGGATGGGCAATGTCGCGAAAGTCCGCGATGCGCCGATGGCGATCGGCGAGGTCGCCTACGAAAGTACCGCCGAGATCGAACAGGAATGCGCGCGCCTTGCCCGCCACCTGGCGAACCACGATCTGAAACCGGGCGACGCCTTCCTGACGGCGCCGTCGCCCGGCATCGTGGCGACGACCCTCCAGAACGCGCACTACAAGACCCACGACGATTATCTCAACGCGCTCGCTGGCGAGCTTCGCAAGGAATACGGGGCAATCCTCGACGCGGGCTTTGCCCTCCAGATCGATGCGCCGGATATCGCGATGGAACGCTGCACGTTCTTCAAGTCGCTTGATACCCCGGATTTCCTGGTGGCCGTCGAACGCCATCTCGAAGCCTTGAATGCGGCGATCGAAGGCATTCCGCCCGAGCGGATTCGCCTGCATTGCTGTTGGGGCAACTGGGCCGGTCCCCATGTCCACGATATTCCGCTTCGAGACGTGATCGGGATCTTCTATCGGGCCAACGTCGGTGCTTTCAGCATTCCGTTCGCCAACCCGCGCCATCAGCACGAGTACGAAGTCTTCCGGGAGTTTCCTTTCCCGAAGGAAGTGTTGCTGCTTCCGGGAATTGTCGACACGACCTGCAACTACATCGAACACCCGGAAGTCGTCGCACGCCGGGTCCTGGAAGCGGTCGGCGCCATCGGCGATGCCGAACGCGTGGTTCCGAGCACGGACTGCGGATTTGGAACCTTCGCGGGCTACGAATTTGTCGCCGAGGAACTGGTCTGGGAAAAACTCTCTGCCCTCAGAGAGGGGGCCGATATCGCCGCGAAACGGTTGTAGGCGTCCCGGGCACGAAGTCCTGGATAACGCCACCAGCGCGGTGGGCTCGTTGCCCCGGTTCAGCGATCTCGCCGTCGCATCGTGACCGCACCCCTGATGGCCGAGCGGCCGTGGCACGAAATGGCCGCGTTGGGTCCGCGTGCCACGGTTCCTTCGCGAACCACGTGACCTTTAAGCGAATGCGTGCCTGTCGATCGTGTTGCCAGCGGGGCGTGGCGGTATTGTCCCGCAAACACGGGGCGCGTCGTATTGATCGGTGCGATAGCCCCGTGGCGTATACCCGACTGGCTACCCGGCTCGGCCATAGCCTCCGCCGCCCGGGGTGATCATGAGCACCTCGTCCTCCGGCTGCATCTCGATCTTGCGCGCCTCCGACACTGCCTTGCCGTTGATAGCGAAATGTCCGGGCGTTCCCGATCCCCCACCGAACAGGCCTTCCGGGCCTTCCGTCAGGCGGGAGGGAATAGCGTTCAGAAGCCACGGTGATCCCGTGCGCATACGATAGCCGATGCGTTGGCCGTCGCCGCCGCGATATTTGCCCGGGCCGCCCGAGCCGAGTTCCAGCTCCTTGCAGGTGAACTCGATCGGAAAGGCGGCTTCCAGCACCTCGGTCGGCACCGCCGCGACGCCGGTCGGGTAGCAGATCGCCGAAAGGCCATCCTTGGTCGCGCGCGCACCCATCCCGCCGGAATAGTTGAACATCGAGCTGGTGAATGGCTGCCCGGCGCGATCGCGACCCTGTATCTGAATCGTCCAGACGGCACCTGAGCCTTCCGCGACCACGTTCTTCGGCGTGACATGGGCGAGCGCCTTCAGGATCGGAAAGGGCACGTACATGCCGACGACGTGCCGGGCATTCACAGGCACCGGGTACTTGGCATTGACGATGCACTCATCCGGCGCCGTCACACGAATAGGCGACAGGCTGCCGTAGTTGTTCGGCAGCTCCGGATTGAGCGTAGAACGCACCGCGAAGGTTGCGTAGGCGTGGGTGTAGGCCGGCACGACATTGATCCCGATCGGGCTCGGCCCCGACGATCCGGCGAAGTCGATGGTGATGTCGCCGGCCTCAGCGTCGATGGTCACGGCCGTACGCAGCGTGATGATCTCGCCGCTCGGTACGTCGAAGCGACTTTCGCCGGTATAGGTGCCGGAGGGCAGCTTCGAGATCGCCTCCCGGGTTGCCGTCTCCGAACGGGTGATGATTTCGTCAGCCAGCTCCTCGATGTCGGCAAGGCCGTAGCGATCGCACATCGCGTTGAGGCGCTCGGCGGCGATGTTGCCGCTCGCGACTTGCGCGCCGAGATCGCCGAACAGGGCATCCGGCGTGCGTACGTTCTGGCGCATGACCGCGTGCAGGGTCTCGTTCGGCTTGCCGGCCTCGTAGAGCTTGAGGACCGGGATCCAGAGGCCTTCCTCGTGGATGTCGCGGGCGCCCGAGCCGACGCCGTAGCCGCCGATGTCGGTATGGTGGATCGTGGAGCCGCAGTAGCCAATGATCTCGCCCGATCGGAAGATCGGCGTAAGCACCGTGATGTCGAAGAAGTGTCCTGCCGACATCCAGGGATCGTTGGTGATCAGTACGTCGCCGGGCTTGAGCGTCTCCGGCGGTATCGCCTTCAGGAGGTTTCGCGCCGCCGCGCCCAGAGAATTGATATGGCCGGGGGTCCCGGTCACCGCCTGGGCAACCATACGGGCGCGCTTGTCGAACAGGGCGTTGGCGAGATCGCCTGCCTCGCGCACGACCGGTGAGAAGGCGACGCGCTGCAGGGCACGCGCCTGCTCCGAGACGATGCTGATCACGTTGGACCAGAGAATCTCCAGTTCTATGCCGTCCATCTCAGGCTTCCTTCCTGCGGGCGATCAGGCTTCCGTTCTCGTGCAGGACGACACTCCAGCCCGGCAGAACGAAGGCCGTCGTTTCGCGTTCCTCGATGATCACGGGGCCGGCGATCGTTTGGCCGATCGCGATGGCCGAACGGTCGTAGACGGGAACGTCGACGGGTGTGTCGGCAAGATGCACGGGGCGCGTCCGCTTCGGCGCGGCGGGCTCGGTCGCGAAGGCGATTGTCGCCTCGCGTGCCGGTGGCTTTCCCTGTGCGACGACACGCCAGCTTACCACTTCCACGGACATGTCGGAGAGCTTGAGGCCATAGACCTTCTCGTAGGCGGTCTCGAAGGACTCACGAAGCGTCGCCGGGTCGGCGATCTTGCGCGGATCGTCCTCGAACTGGACGGTGATCTCCGACTGCTGGCCGACATAGCGCATGTCTGCTGCAAAGCCGAAGCGCGCCTGCGCAACGTCGAGACCGGCCTCGAGCAGCGCTGATCTGCCTTCCTCGATCATGGTGTCGAGGGTTGCGCCGAGGGCGCTCCAGTCGATGTCCCCGAGCCGGGCAAGCGCGCTGCGCACGAGGTCGATCTTGGCTGGTGTCACCAAAGTGCCGAAGGCCGACAGGACGCTGGCGAGGGGCGGGTAGATCACCATGCTGGCATCCACCAGTTCGGCGACTTTGCAGGCATGTACCGGGCCGGCGCCTCCGAAAGCGAGCATGGGCAGGCCCCGATAATCGACGCCGCGGTCGGTGGCATGCGCGCGCGCGGCTGCGGCCATCTGTTCGCAGACGACCTCGAAAACGCCGAGCGCCGCCTTTTCCGCCGAGACGCCGAGCTTGTCGCCCAGCGCCCCGAGCGCTGCGCGCGCGCCGTCGGCGTCGAGCTTCATGTCGCCGCCGAGGAAGTTGTCGGGATCGAGGATCCCGAGCACCACGTCGGCGTCCGTGATGCAGGGTTGTGTGCCGCCACGCCCGTAACAAACGGGACCGGGGTCCGAGCCAGCGCTGTCCGGCCCTGTTTTCAGAAGCCCGAGCGCATCTACGCGCGCTATCGAGCCACCGCCCGCGCCGATCTCTATCATGTCGATCGAGGGGACGGTGATCGGCATGCCGCTGCCCGGCTTGAACCGGTATCGGCGATCGACCTCGAACTCACCTGTAACGAGCGGTTCGTATTCGAGGATGAGGCAGGCCTTGGCGGTGGTGCCGCCCATGTCGAAAGAGATCAGGTTCGGGATATCGAAACGCCGGGCGAAATAGCTCGCCACCAGCGCTCCCGCGGCGGGACCGGATTCGATCATCCGCACCGGATTGCGGCCGGCCGTCGGCGCGCCCACCACGCCGCCGCTCGACAGCATGATCAGCGGCAACTGCGAAAAGCCGCGGTTCGAAAGTTCCTCGGTCAGCGCATTGAGATAGGGTCGCGTTATCGGCTGGGTGAACGCGTTGATCGCAGTCGTCGAGCTGCGCAGGTACTCGCGCATCTGCGGGGCGATATCGCTCGACAGTGAAACGAAGAGATCCGGCAGTTCCTCGGCGAGTACGCGGCCGACGACCTGCTCGTTTTCCGGGTTCTTGTAGGAATTCAGGAGGCATACGGCGACGGATTGGACGCCCTTCGCCTTCAGCTCCTTCGAGATGGCGCGAACCGCGTCCTCATCGATTGCCGCACCGATCCCGCCGTCGGCATATGTGCGCTCGGCGAGCGGGAAGGTCAGCTCCCGCGTGATCAGCGGATCGGCGAACTCGATCTGCGGATCATACATGTCATAGCGGTGCTCGTTGCGGATGTAGAGAACATCCCGGAACCCTTCGGTGACGATCAGGGCCGTCGGCGGGCCCTTGCGTTCGATCAGCGCGTTGGTGACGACCGTGGTCGCATGGACGATGACGTCGTCGACGTCACCGGGCTGAAGCCCGGCATGGTCCAGCACGAGATCGACACCTCGGAAGAACCCTTCCAGAAGGTTGTTATGGGTCGTGAGCGTCTTGTCGACGAAGCTCGCTCCGTCGTGGGAAACGAGTACGACGTCCGTGAAGGTTCCGCCGATATCGACCGCGAGCGCGTGGCGCGTCATACAGGGTACTCCGTGCAACCTAGATTCTCGGATATGCGTCGCGCCGCCTGCATGACCGACGCGAGAAGTGCTTCGGGTGGCCGGGCCGGAACGTGCTGCAGGGAGCCGGCCACCGTGATCGTCGCGATCAGTTCGCGATTGGCGCCGAAGATCGGCGCCGCCAGCGCATTGACGCCGACGAGCGTCTGTTCCGGCGCCGTCGCCCAGCCACGCTCCCGGGCTTCTGCGACTTCGGCTTCCAGCGTCGCCAGGTCGGTGTTGGTGTGTGGCGTCCACTGTGTCATCGGCTTGTCGCGTACCGCCTGCCAGAGGCTCGCCGACCCGAAGGCGAGGGCGACGCGTCCCTGAGCCGAGGAATGAAATTCGAGCAACGCGCCGGGACGGGTCACGATCTGAACCGGGGAGTGCGCACGCACGATATCGAGAACCCGCACACCGTCGTTCTCGATGCTCGACAGGGTGACTGTCTGTTGCGTTTCCTTCCGCAGCTGCACCATGGCGGCGCGGGCCTCGGTCAGAAGCTGCGTGGAGTCGGCGACCGCCTGGCCGATATGGAACAGGCGCAGCGTCAACCGATACTTCTCGGTGGAACTGTCCTGCGACACGTAGCCGAGCGTCTTGAGCGTCCGCAGGTAGCGGAAAGTGCGGGTTTTCGGAATGCCCAGTGCCTTGGCCAGTTCGGTGACGCCGATTGGTTCGCCGATCGCGGCCATCTTCTCGATGACCTCGAAGGCATGCTTCAGCGACTGGATGCCGGCCGGCGCGCTCTCCCCTGTCATCTCAGTTTCCCCCTTCCGCGATCAGGCTTGGCAGGAACAACGTCAGGTCGGGGACGAAGGCGACGAGCAGAAGCACTGCGACGCAGATGACGATCATCGGCAGCGCGGCGCGGCTCACGCCTTCGATCGGCACGCGGCCGATTGCACTGACGATGAAGAGACATAGACCGACTGGCGGCGTGATCATGCCGATCATCAGGTTCAGCACGACCATGACCCCGAACTGTACGGGATCGAGCCCGATCGTCTGAACCACCTCGATCAGGATCGGCATGACGAGGATCAGGGCGGCGAGCGGTTCCAGGAAAAGTCCGAGCATCAGAAGCAGCGCGTTGATCAGGAGGAGCAGCAGTGCGGGATCCTGCGTCAGCGATGTCAGACCCGCGGCAATCTGCCTTGGGACATTCTCGAAGCCGAGCACGAAGGCTGTCATCGATGCCATCGCGACGATCAGCATGATGCCGGCCGACAGCGTCGCTGTTTCGAACAGTGCGTTCCAGAAGGCTGCAAAGCCCATCGTGCGATAGAAGAAAACGGCGAGCAGCAGCGCATAGAGCGCTGCGATCGCCGCGGCCTCGGTCGGGGTGAAGATACCCGAGCGGATGCCGCCGACGATGATCACCGGCAGGAGCAGAGCCGGCGCGCCGCGGCGGAGCGAACGGCGGCGCTCCGCCTTCCCCAGCATCGGCGAAGGCGGATGTCCCTCGCGCCGCGCCTTGATCAGCACATAGGCGACGAGCGCCAGGCACAGGATGATCGCTGGGCCGATGCCGGCGATGAAGAGGTCGCCGATCGAGGTGCCAGTCAGGACGCCATAGAGGATCAGCGCCAGCGAAGGCGGTACCAGCGGCCCGAGGATCGAACTGGTGGCGACCAGTGCGGCCGCGTAGCGCGGATCGTAACCGTCTCGGCGCATGGCCGGAATCAGCACGCTGCCGAGCGCCGAGGCCTCCGCGGTCGCCGCGCCGCTGACGCCTGAAAACAGCATGCTGGCGACGACGGTCACGGCGGCAAGACCGCCGCGCACGCGCCCGACCAGCGTTTGCGCGAGTCTGACGATTTCATCGGTGATGCCGCCTGCGTTCATGAAGTTGCCGGCCAGCAGGAAGAATGGGATCGTCAGCAGTACGAACTGGTCGACGCCGGCGATCATGCGTTGCGGGAAAGCAATCAGGAGGTGCGTGTTGCCGGTCAGGTACAGGTACACAAGCGATGCGAGCCCCAGCGCCAGGGCGACTGGTACGCCGACCAGGAGAAAGGCCGCGAAGCCGGATAGATAGAAGATCACGGCGCGCTCCCCAATTCAGAGGGGGAGGTCGGCGGGGTTCCGCCCGCCAGCGCTTTCAGCGTGGAGAGCGTGTGAATGACGATGTGGACTGCGAGCAAGGCCATGCTGATCGGGATCGAGACATAGACCCAGAACAGCGAGAGATTTGCCGAGCCCTCTCCATGAAAGACGTCGGACCAGATGAAATCCGCCGCCGGCATGGTCTGGCCGCCGCTGAACACGGCGTAGCGCCAGCCGAAAACCACCAGGAAGGCCAGAAGCACCAGGATCGCGACATCGGCGATGAGGGTGAGTAGGGCGGCCGCGCGCGCCGGCAGCGCCTCGACGAGAATGCGCATCGCTGCGATCTCGCCGCGCTGATAGGCGACTCCGCAGGCCAGGAAGGAGACCCAGATAAGAAGATAGCGGCAGACCTCTTCCGCCCAGATCAGCGAGTTGTTCAGGCCGTAGCGGAAGAATACCTGAACGCACATCACCGCGAACAGGATCGCCATCATGGCGCCCAGCAGGGCGACCATCAGTGTCCTGTAGACCTTTGCGATACTGGTCAGTGTTTCCGTCATCTTGCTCTCGTCACCGCGGCGCCGTTGTCGGGCACAAAGCTGTCCTTTCGGCCGGCACGGTGCCGGCCGCGAAGGCGGCTGCCCCACGCCGAAGACGGTCAATTGGGTTCGAAGGTGCTCTTCTGATAGGTCACGAGGTGCAGGTAGTCCTGGCGAAGCGGCGAGAAGACGTCGAGGTTGAGGACCGTCTCGTCGCCGAGCACCTCGCCGCAATGAACGACATTCGGCGGAATGCGGACGAGGCCACCCTCCTCTACATCGACGGTCTCGTCGCCGATGTAGAAGCGCATCCTGCCCTTCACCACCATCACCAGCTGTTCCTCGGGGTGGCTGTGCGGACGCACCTCCATTCCTGGCTCCAGCCAGTTCATCACCATCATGGCCTGGTTGCCCCGGAAACCGGCCCGGGAGACCCCGGGCCGTACCTGCTCGCGGGGCAGGTCTTCCCAGCGGAAGGCTTGCGCCCCCTCGCTCTTTCCAGCGGTCATTGTCACGACCCCTTGCGGACGGCTTCGATGAACTCGACGATGATCGGGTCCTTGCCCGACCACTCCGTCACGACCGGCGCCGTCTTGTCCTGCATGGCCTTCAGGTCGTCGAGCTGGTTTATGGTGACGCCCTTCGCCTTCAGGGCCTCGGCCACCCGCGCCTCGTCTTCCTTGGCGAACTGGTAGTGCTTGGCGATGGTCTCGTGGCCGGCCTCGATCATCGCCTTCTGGATGTCCTCCGGCAGGGCGTCGAACTTGGCCTTGTTCACGACCAGCACACCCGGCCAGAAATAGTGGCCTGTGAACGTCACTTCCTTGGCGTTCTGGAACAGGTTTTCGGACTCGACGGAGGAGAGGTTGATTTCGACGGCGTCGATCACGCCGGTTTCGAGACCCGAGTAGACTTCGCCGTAGGGCATGCCGACCGGGTTCGTGCCGACCGCTTCCCAGGTCGCCTTGTGCAACGGGATCGGGACGATGCGGGTCTTCAGACCCTCGAAGTCGGCGACCGACTTCACCGGCTTCTCACGGCTTAGGAAGTGGCGCTGGCCGGCTTCGTAGAAGGAGAGGCCCTTCATGCCCTTGGCATCGAGGCTGTCGAGCAGCTTTTGGCCGACCGGGCCCGAGAGGACGGCCGACATGGAGTCGTAGGAGGGCACCACGAAGGGCAGCTGCAGCGCGTCGAACGCCGCCGCGCCAGCCGCCAGCGGGAAGACCGGCGCCGAAACCAGGGCGCCGTCGATCGTGCCGAGCTGCACGCCTTCCAGAAGCTGCTTGTCGTCGCCGAGCTGCCGGTCGCCCACCACTTCGATCGCAACCTTGCCGCCGGTCTTCTCCGCGACGGCCTCGGCGAACATCTCAACGCCGATGTTGAAGGCGTGCTTGCTGGAGGCCGCGTGGCCGATCTTGAAGTTGTAGTCGGCGGCAGACGCAGCAGCGCTCATCGCGCCGAAGGCAAATGCGCCGGCAAGAAGGGTGTGAAGAACCCGCATTGTTTGTTTCCTCCGGTGTTTCTCATTATGAAACATTGTTTCTAATTAAGATATAACGCAGTGTGCGAGGAGCGTCAACGCGACTGCTTAGTCGACTGGATTGATCGAAAATGCGGAACCGGGATCGACGAGCGTGTCGCTGCACACTGGCGCGACGGTGCGCGGTGCGAATGAACGGCTTCCGGCCGGGAATCCCAAGCGACAGTGCGCGTTTCGAGCTCGCCGATGGCTTGCTTCGCGACTGGCGCCTGATAGCGAAATCGTTCGCTTCAGTGGCCGGCGTGAGGGCCAGAATAGAGGCTGGCGCAGGAAGTACGACGAGGTGCGCCCGCATGGGGGATCGGGCACGGGGTGCCGATCTCGTTATTCAATCCCGACGGCGCCGCCGGCCCGCCATCGGGACAAGGCCGGGGAGCCCTGTCCTCAGCAGCTCCAGGGATGGGGGCTGGACCAATCCGACCGAACCCGCCCAGGTTCGAAGGTGATTTTCTGGGAGCGGGCCACGCGCCCCGGCACGCCTGGCCGCACCGAAGGGTCAGGCGTCTTTGATACCTGCGGCATGGATGGCCGCGACATAGCCGAATGTGATCGCCTGGCCGATGGTGATCCCCGGACCCGGATACTCGCCACCCATCATCGAGTTCATGTCGTTGCCGCAAGCATACAGACCGGGAATCGGCGCGCCGGCACCATCCAGGACTTGCGCATGGGTGTTCACGTCCAGGCCGCGGCAGGTGCCGATGTCGCCCTTGAAGACCTTGATCGCGTAGAACGGTCCCTTGTCGATCGGCGCAAGGCAGGGATTCCCGGGGTTGCCGGCATCGCCGAGATACCGGTTGTAGGGCGAGCCACCCTTGTCGAAGTCCGGATCCTGCCCTTGTGCGGCAGCCGTGTTGTAGCGGGCAATCGTCGCCTCCAGCGCGTCGGGGGCGATACCGATCTGTCGCGCCAGTCCGGAAATGCTGTCGGCCTTGATCAGATAGCCGGACCGCAGGAACTTCTGGCGCATCGCGAATTCCGGCGGGACCGGCCCGAAGGTGTATTTACTGAGGAACGTGCTGTCGGCGATCAGATAGGCGTTGTCGGCATTCTGCTTCAGCATGGCCTTGACGAACTCGTGGTACGAATCGGCCTCATTCGTGAACCGCTTGCCGTTGCTGGTGACCGCGATGAGCCCCGGTTTGGCGCGGTCGAACATCAGGTGCGGGAAATGGGCTACCGACCCGTCGTCGCGCGGCACCAGCGAAACGGGCGACCAGTAGGCGCCGTTGGAATTGCGGTCTGCGATCGTCCCGCCGACGGCTTCGGCCAGGGCGATACCGTCGCCGGTGTTGTCGGCGATGGCGGCCGACAACGGCTCCGGCGCGTCCGGAAGCAGGCGCTCGCGCATCCGCGCCGAGCCGGGGAAGCCGCCGCTCGCGAGGATGACGGCGGACGCGTTGATGACAAGGCGCTCGCCGGCGCGTTCGACCTCGACGCCACAGATCTGCCCGTCCGCCGTCAGCAGGCGGCGCGTCTCGGTCTCCAGCCAGATCGGCGTGTCCTTGCGCAGCAACGTCTTGTACAGGGCGGCAGCAAGGGCATTGCCGATCAGCAGCCGTGTGCCCCGCGGGTAGCCGCGCAGGCGGTCGCGAAAGTAGCGGAACACGATGCGGGCCGAATGCATGGCAGCCTTCGGAGAACGGCGCGCGGCGAGCAGCGCCTCAAGGTCCGCACGGTTGACCATCATCTTTCCGAACAGTCCGAACTCCGGAAGCGGCGGGCGAAGATCGTTGAACCGGTCGCCGAGTTCCCGGCCGTCGAACTCGGCAGGGTCCATCAGGCGCCCGCCCAGGCTCGATCCCGGCCGGTCGAGATAGTCCGGTCCGTAGGGGCGCGCCGAGAAGTGAAGGTCGGTGTTTTCCTCGATATACCGGATCGCCTCCGGTCCGCGCCGCAGGAACGCGTCCTTCATGTCGGCGCTCGCGAGATTGCCGACGACGGTATCGAGGAAGAGTCGGGCGTTCTCGTAGCTGTCTTCCACGCCGGTTGCGGCGAGATGCGGGTTGTTCGGAATCCAGACCGCGCCGCCGGAGACCGCGGCGGTGCCGCCGACATAGCGGCTCTTCTCCAGCAGGATGACTCGCCGCCCCTCGCTGGCGGCGACCGCGGCCGCTGTCAGACCGGCGCCACCGGCGCCCACCACGACGATATCGGCCGAATGGGAAGTCGCGTTCATCTTGGTCGCTTTCCTTCTGCGGGCATCGTGCCTTTCGGGGGGCTTCGAGACCGCCGCCGCGTGCCCGCTTGGCCGCCCGCCCGATTGGCTGCGCCCCGACTTGTTAGTTGACCGCGTGGAAGGCGTTCAACAGCGCGTTGCTGGCCTGGCCGACATCCTGGGGGCCGGCGATTCCGGCGACGAAGCGGTCGGGACGGAGAAACACCACGCTTCCATCGCCGCCCTGATCGGCGAACCATTCATGCAGGGCACCATCGGTATCACTGAGGACCTCGGTCCCCGGGAGGATGTTGCCCTGGAAGCCGCCGTGCTGCGTCTCCGGCACGATCGCGAAGAACCGCGCGCCGAGTTTCGACCAGCGTTCGCGCTCCTCGGGCTTCAGGAAAAGCTGTGGGTCGTTGCCCCAGGACAGGATGGCGATATCGAGACCGAGGACGTCGTCCAGCCTGCGGCGCGCGCCGTCGGCGTCGAGGACATTCGGCTGCGGAAACATCTTGCCGGTGGCGCTGCCCTGCACCTCGCCGCGGGCGGTCTTCATCACCACGCCGTCGCGATACCGCGGCATCGGCTTGAAGCGCATCTCGACGAAATAGCGTTTGACCGGCGGGATCGCGTTCATCAGCAGCCCGAGCTTGTCGCGCAGCCAGGATACGGTCTTGCTCGTCGGGGAGAATATCTTGCCGGCGGTCACCGACAGGTCGATCATAGCCTTGGCGTGATCGCGGCGTTCGACGCCATAGCTGTCGAGCAGTGCCTCGCGGGCTTCGCCCTTGGCGACCATCGCCAGCTTCCAGCCGAGGTTGGTCGCGTCGCGGATGCCGCTGTTGTAGCCCTGTCCCTGCCAGACCGGCATCAGGTGCGCGGCATCGCCGGCGATGAACACGCGGCCCTTCTGGAACTGGCGGGCGAGGCGGGCATTGTGGGTGTAGACCCGGCTGCGCATCACGTTGGCGTCCTCGGGACGCGGCATCACCCGGGCGAGCAGCTTGCGCACGCCTTCGTCCGAGCACAGCGTTTCCTCAGCCTCGGTATCGAACACCATGAACTCGACCCGCCGCTTGCCGTGCGGCAACGCGATCGAGACATAGGGCCGCTCTGGCACGCAGTGCAGGTAGGATCCGGGGCGCCCGATCGGATCGTCGTGCAGGTCGATCACGACCCAGCGCGTGGAATCCGTGACGCCCTCGAAGTCGATGCCGAGTTCTTTGCGGACCATGCTTCGCCCGCCGTCGCAACCTACGAGCCAGCGCGCCTCCACCTGGGCCGTCTTGCCGCCGTGGGAGATGTCGAGAGAGACGGAATCGCCCCGGTCCTGGAACGCTGTGACCTCGGCGCCCATCACGGTCGTCACGCTGTCGAAGCGGTCCAGGCCGGAATAGAGGATCCTGTCGACCATCGGCTGGATGAAGGAGTTGCGCCGCGGCCAGCCGAATACCCGAGTCTTCGGTTCGATCGAGGCCAGGATCTGGCCGTGCATCGTCACGAAGCGCATCTTCTGGTCGGGCGTGGTGTTGGCCGCGACCGCGTCGGCCAGACCGATCGCCTGGAAGCTTCGCAGGCACTCGTCGTCCATGCCGACACCGCGCGGGTAGTCGATGAGCTCGTCGCGTTGTTCCAGCACCAGCGTCGACACGCAGCGCGCACCGAGGAAATTCGCGATCGTCAGCCCGACGGGGCCGGCCCCGACGATGGCGACGTCCACTTTCTTCGGCAAACTGGTTTTCGATCTGCCCGCCATGGATCCTAATCTCCTATCGGGATGCCAATCCGGCCGACCTCAGCCTTTGACCAGGTCGAGGGCGACATCCACGATCATGTCCTCCTGCCCGCCCACCATCTTTCGCTTGCCCAGCTCGACCAGAATGTCGGAAGCGGGAATGCGGTGGTCGGCGGCAGCCTTCTCCGCGTGGCGCAGGAAGCTCGAATAGACGCCGGCGTAGCCCAGCATCAAGCTTTCCCGGTCGACCCGCACGGGGCGGTCCATCAAGGGCCTGACGACGTCGTCCGCCACCGCCGCGAGCTTGACGAAGTCGCAGCCGGTCTTGAGCCCCATACGGTCGAAGACGGCGATCATCGCCTCGATCGGCGCGTTGCCGGCGCCCGCGCCCAGCCCGGCGAGCGAGCCGTCCACCCGAACCGCGCCGGCGCGAACGCCGGCGATTGCGTTGGCAATGCCGTGATGCAGGTTCTCGTGGGTATGGATTCCGACCTCCGTCTCGGGCCTCAGCCCTTCACGCAGGGCTCCCACCCGCGCGGCAACGTCCTCGGGCAGCATCGCCCCGGCGCTGTCGACGACATAGACGCATTCCGCGCCATAGCTCTCCATCAGTCGCGCCTGCTCGAGCAGCAGCTCGGGGCTGATCATGTGGCTCATCATCAGGAAGCAGGCTGTGTCATATCCCAGATCCCGCGCCACGCCGATATGCTGGCGCGACACGTCGGCCTCGGTGCAATGCGTGGCGATCCGTACCGAGCGCGCCCCGACGCCATAGGCATCGACGAGGTCGTTGGCCAGGCCGATGCCGGGAACGAGGAGAACGGTCACCCGTGCCGTCTGCACCGCGTCGGCGGCGGCGGCGATCCAGTCGAGGTCCGAGTTGCTCCCAAAACCATAGTTGAACGAGCTGCCCGACAGTCCGTCGCCGTGCGTCACTTCGAGGGCGTCGACGCCGGCATCGTCGAGCGCGGCGGCGACCGTCCGTACGGTGTCGAGGGACATCTGATGGCGCAGGGCGTGCATCCCGTCGCGCATCGACACGTCCTGGATGTACAGCCGGTCGGGATTGGTAACGCTCATCTCAAGCCTCCTTGGCGCAGCTCTGCGCCCAGCGCTCCGCAACCGCCTTGGCCGCCGAGGTCATGATGTCCAGGTTGCCGGCATAGGCCGGGAAATGGTCGGCGGCGCCTTCCACTTCGAGGAAAATCGAGGTCTTCAGCCCGGCGACACGGCCGATGCCGGGAATCACCGCGGGGGCGTCTTCGGCGATCCGCTCGAACTGAACGTCCTGCTTCAACCGGTAGCCGGGGACGTAGCTCTGCACCGCCGCGACCATCTCCTCGACCGAGGCGCGGATAGCGCCTTCGTCGCCGCCCTGGCTCAGCGTGAACACGCTGTCGCGCATGATCATCGGCGGTTCGGCGGGATTGAGAATGATGATGGCCTTGCCGCGTTCGGCGCCGCCGACCGCCTCGATGGCACGGCTGGTCGTCTGCGTGAATTCGTCGATGTTGGCGCGCGTGCCCGGCCCCGCCGAACGGGAGGATACCGAAGCGACGATCTCGGCGTAGATCAGCCGGTCGACGACGCGATTGACCGCATAGACCATCGGCACCGTCGCCTGGCCGCCGCAGGTCACCATGTTCATGTTCGCCGCAGCAATGTGTTCGTCGATGTTGCAGACGGGCACGACATAGGGGCCAACGGCAGCCGGCGTCAGGTCGATCACCTGTTTGCCGTCGGCCTGGAGAACCTGCGCGTGGCCGATGTGTGCGCCGGCGGACGTCGCATCGAACACGAGGCGGATCGCGTCGTAGCCGGGCAGGCGGCGCAGCCCCTCCAGCCCCTCGTGCGTCACCGGCACGCCGCGCTCGGCGGCCATGCGCAACCCGTCCGACGCCGGGTCGATCCCGACCATCGCGCCCATTTCGAGCGTCTCGGAAGACTTGAGGATCTTGATCATCAGGTCGGTACCGATATTCCCGGAGCCGACGATCGCCACTTTCTGCTTCATTGCCTTCGTTCCCAACCCGATGTGCCTCTAGCCGGCGAAGCCGACGTGAAACGGCTCGAATCCCTGGATTTCGACCGAGAATTCGTCGCCTGCCGCTATCGGCACGACCGGGCCCAGCGAGCCTGAAAGAATGATGTCGCCTTCTTCGACCGGCCGCCCGATCGACGCCATCTTCCGCACCAGCCAGAGCACCGCGGTCAGCGGGTGGCCGAGACAGGCCGCGCCGAGCCCGAGCGAGGCCTGTGCGCCATTGCGGCTCATGATCATGCCGCACAGCCGCAGGTCGACGTCGCTGATCCGGCGCGGGCTCTTGCCCAGTACGAAACCACCGCCCGATGCGTTGTCGGCGACGGTATCGACGAGCCCGATGTTCCAGTCGGCGATGGCGCTGTCGATAACCTCAAGCGCCGGAACCGCGTAGGCGACCGCGCGGATCACGTCGGTCATGGCGGCGTCGGGGTCGGCCAGACCGCGGTCCATGACGAAGGCGATCTCTGCCTCAGCACGCGGCTGCATGAAGCGCGCCATGTCCACCGTGTCGCCGTCGGAAAACGCGTAGTCGGCCCACAGCACGCCGTAGTCGGGCTCGTCCACACCCATTTGTTTCTGGACGGCTTCGGCGGTTAGTCCGATCTTGCGGCCGACCAGGCGGCGGCCCCGGTCGAGCCACCGGCCGGTCACCGATTCCTGAACGGCCAGCGCGTCCTCGATCCGCGCCAGACCCATCGTTTCGCGCAGCGGCGCGATCTGACGCAGGTTCGAGCGGGCCTCGAACAGCGTCGCGGCCATATCCTCGATGCTCGTCGTCATACCTAGAAGCTCCTGCTGTCCCCGGTACGGCTCATCGGCCGAGGAGGAAGTCGATGTGCAGCGTGTTGAAGTGCGGCGCGTTCTCGAACTGCGGCCAGTGCCCGCAGCCGTTCATCACCTCGTAGCGCGCGCCGGGGATCATCCTGGAGATCATCTGCCCTTCCTCCGGTGTCGCCGTGGGGTCGTGCGAGGTCCACAGCACCAGCGTCGGCGCCGTGATTTTCGCCGTATCCTCTTCGGAGAGCATGTTGCGCTTGCGGGTCTCCATGTCCTGGAGGCACAGCACCCGTTCCATCGTCTCGACGTAGCCGGGCTGGGAGTAAATCGCGCGGCGCGCCTCGACGAGATCGTCGTTGACGTGCGCCTTGTCGTGCATGAGGAATTCCAGCCGCTCGCGGATCCGGTCGTAGTTCGGGTCGCGCACCGCTTCCATCGAAAGCCGGTGGATCCGCTTCATCACCTCGGGATGAGCCGTCCAGCCGCCCGACGTGTTGAGAACGAGGCGCTCGACCATCTCGGGATGATGAATGGCGATCCACGCCGCCACCCAGCCGCCCAGCGATTCGCCGGAGATATGTGCCTTGTCGCGTCCCAGCGCCTTGATCACGGACATCACATGGGCGCCGTAGGCGGGAATTTCATAATCGATGGTCGGCTTGTCGGACCAGCCGTGGCCGACCAGGTCGATCGACACGGTCCAGAAATGCGCGCCGTGCGCGGCCATGTTGCGGCTGTACGCTTCGGCGTGGCCGCCGGTGCCGTGAATGAGGATCAGCAGCGGCTTGTCGGGCGAACCCGACGAGAGATAGCGGGTCCTGATGCCGTCGGCATCGATATAGCCCTGGGAGAACGGAACCGCCGTCAGGTCGGTCCATATGGATTTATGCTGCGTTGTCACGACGATACTCCTGACGCAGTGGTCCGATGCGCTGCCGGGCGCGCGCGAAGGTGTGTGAATGGGGGGCTCGCCCCCGCTCAGGCAGGATCGGCCTTCAGCACGCCCATACCGGTCAGCCAGACGTTCATTGGCTCGTAGAACAGCTCTTCCGCCTTGTAGTTCGGCCCCAGTGCGGCGAGCGTCGCAAACCAGCTGCGCACCTCGTGGCCGCCGCGTCCGCCCGTTGCCGTGATCTCCTCGTCACTGCTGGCGTCGAGCGTGGTCAGGTCGCCGGAGAGGAAACCGTCCAGCAGTTTCCTGTCCCAGGCGGGATCGAGCGGAAGCGTCTTCGACGTGCCGGCAAGGACCTTCTCGCTTTCCTGAACCGCCTTGGATTGCCGCGCCACGCGCTGGGCGTGGGTCAGCTCACCACCGTTGATGAGGCGGTTGCGCACCTCCGGCGCGGCGCCGGCGAGCGCCGGCATGGGCGGATCGTGCGACAGCCCGCCCGAGCCGATAATCAGGATCCGCTCCGGACGCCGCTGCGCCCAGGCGCCGACGGCACGGCCGAGGGCGCGAACACGATCGAATGTCGGTCGCGGGGCGGCGGCGCAGTTGATGAACACCGGGATCAGGTTGGACAGGTCGTGCTTGGCCGACAGAATCTCTACCGGCTGCACCGCACCGTGATCGACTTCCATCTTATAAGAAATCGCCGTGTCGACTCCGTCGTCGAGGATGGAGCGCGCCAGATCCATCGCGGTGTCCTCGGGGATCGAGAGCTTGCCGGCCGCGGTGCCGAAATCGCCGATCGAGGTCGCCTGGATGCCGACGCAGAACGCGGGCAGAAGGTCATAGAAGAAGCCGTTGATGTGGTCGGGGTGGATGACGATCGTCAGATCCGGGGCCAAGTCGGCGACATAGTCGGCCGCTGCCGCGATCGCCGCGTTGAAGCGCTGTTCGATGCCGGGATCGGCGCGATTGCGCTCAAGCAGCGGACTGTGGGACATGCAAACAGACCCGACGATCATCGACACTTCTCCTTGTTCGACCGGCGCGCAGCAGCCCCGCCGACCCGTCATCCACTCGTGGCGTGAACCTGAAAAATGGCCCGACCCTTGACAACCTCGTTTCCAGGGTTGTTCGCTATGAGAACAGGGGGGTGCCCGAGAAGGATTAGGACGTGTCCCGGCCATACAAGGACGTGCGCTCGCTGGCGCGCGGGCTGCAGATTATCGAGGCACTTGGGGAACTGGGCTGGACGTCGCCGCAAATCCTGAGCAAGGCCGTGGGGATCGACCGCACAACGGTTTACCGGCTGCTCAGCACGCTAGCCGATCAGGGCTATGTCGTCCGCCGCGAGGAGGATGGTGCGGTCTCCCTGACCTCCAAGCTGTCGCAGATCGCGGACGGGATCAAAACCAATGACCTGCACGCGCAGATCGCCGCCCCCTATATCCGCGAACTGACCTCGGAGATCCTGTGGCCCAGCGACTTCGCCAGCTTCATCCTCGGCGAGGTCGTCATCCGATACTCCACCCACAAGATCAGCCCGATGTCGATCCATCACGCGATGATCGGCAAAAGCCGGCTATTGCTCCGGTCCGCGCTGGGCAAGGCGATCATATCGGCGATGACCGAACGGGAGCTGGAGGCGATCCGCGCGATCGTCTGTACCACCGGTGGCCAGGATGCGGAGGACCTGCGCAGCGAGTCCTTCGTCCGACGCACCATCGAGAAGGTGCGCCGGGACGGTTTCGCCAGTTCCGTGGGGGAATCCGAGCGCAAGATCAGCGCCATAGCCCGGCCCGTTCTCAGTTCGAACGGGCATGTGCTCGGGGCTCTGAACCTTGTCTACTTCACGACGGTCATGACCCCCGAAGAAGCCGCCAGGCGGTATATGGAGCCGTTCTCGGCCTGTATCGGCGCTATCGAGAAGGCGATTGCCGCCGAGAGGGCGGCACTGGCGGGAACCTGACGCGGCGCGTCGGGTCTCCAGGCGGCGTTCTCTAGATTCGCCGGCAAATGACCTCCTGTAGGGGAAGCTGCGCCCGTGCACGGGCCGGGTTTGTGCGCACAGTGCACTACGGTCTCCGGCGTGTTGCATGACGGCTATGTCCCGGGTCGTATTGCGCCCTGTTCCGAGAACGGGCTTTACCGACAAAAAGGAGGAGGGTCTTTATGACCAATCACTGGAAAACGTTCGCCGCGGTTGGACTTGCCGCGTCGCTGACGGCATTCGCCGGAAGCGCGGCCGCCGACGACGACAAAGTCTACACCCTGCGCTATCAGGTCTCGCACCCGTCGAACCAGGCCTACGCCACCAAGAACGGCGAAGGTTTCCGCAAGCTCGTCGAAGAGATGAGCGACGGCCGCATCAAGTTCGAAGTCTATGATGCCGGTGCACTGGTATCGGTCACCGGGATGCTTGAGGCGGTCGATCAGGGTGTGCTCGACATCAGTCAGTCCTGGGGCGGTTTCTATAGCGGTGATATTCCGGAGGCGGACGTCGAGGTCGGGCTGCCGCTCGCCTGGCAGGAGCCCTGGGAAGCCTACGACGCCTACTTCAACCGTGGCCTCAAGGACGTCATCGAGGAAGCCTACGAGAGCCGCTTCAACGTCAAGTGGTTCCCGGCGATCATCAGCCTTAACTACGGCATCGCCCTGCGCGAGCCGATCGAGAGCCTCGAGGATCTCAAGGGCAAGAAGATCCGGGCAGTCGGCGTTTACGGCGAACTGATGCAGAAGCTCGGCGCGTCGCCGGTCGTGGTGCCGGGCGCGGAGCTGTACACGGCGCTTCAGCTCGGCACCATCGATGGCATGGTCTACGGCCCCGCGGCCATCCACGAGCAGGACCTGCAGGGCTTCGTGAAATCGATGATCCTGTCGCCGAACCTGAATACCGGCGTGGGCCACTGGGTGGTCAACCGCGATACCTGGGAGTCTCTGCCGGAAGACCTTCAGGAGGTGATCGAGTTCGCCGCGTACTACGGCAATCTCGCGCAGACCATGAACTACTCGGCGGTGGAGACCGAAGGCGTGGGCACGATCAAGGCGGCGGGCGTGACTCCGGTCGAGCTGTCCGAGGCGGATCGCGCCAAGATGAACGCCGTGGCGCTTGAGCTGTGGAATGAAATCGCCACCCGTTCGGAGCTGGCTGCCAAGGGCGTCGAGATCGTCAAGCAGCAGCAAAAGGATTACGGCGAGCTTGATTGATCAAGGGTTTCCCGGGCGGCCGCTGGCCGCCCGGGACGGTCCGCAACGTCCCGCGAGGTCTGTGAAATGAGCATGCCGGATCCGACGAGCGCGCCGGGCGGAAAGACGACTTTCTTGGACCGTTTCAGCCAAGGCGTCGCCACGGTATCGTCGTTTCTGCTGGGCGCCATGGCGCTGGTCGTCGCCTACGAGGTGGGCTCGCGCTATTTCTTCGGCCGGCCGACGATCTGGGCCTGGGACGTCAACGTCCAGTTGATGATGGCGATGATCATGCTGGGCATTGCCGACGTCTATCGGCGTGACATGCATATTCGCGTCGACGTGTTCACCAGCAGGCTCTCCGAGCGGGCCCGTGCCTGGCTCGACGTCCTCTACGCCCCGCTGCTGCTGTTCATCGCGGTCATCATCCTTTGGACCGGCTGGGAATATTTCTACAAGGCCTTCTTGCGGGGACAGCGCGCTTCGACGCTGCTCGCGCCGCCGCTGTGGCCGATCAAGTTCCTGCTGCCGCTGTGCGGCGCCCTGCTTGCGGTACAGGTCGTCGTCAAGTTCTTCCGCGACCTGCGTGTCGCCCTCGGAAAGGCACGCGCGTGAGTCCCGAACTAGCCACGATCCTGATCTTCGGCAATCTGATCCTGTTTCTCGCGACGGGCCTGCCGGTTGCATTCGCTCTGATCGGCGTCTCGCTGATCTGGTCCCTGCTGCTGCAGGGAACCGTCATCCTGCACCTCCTGCCGGCGACGATCTTCGAGACCTCGACGACCGAGATCTATATAGCCGCGCCACTGTTCATCCTGATGGCGGTTGCGCTCGAGAAAACCGGCATCGGCGCGATGCTCTACGAAGTCATATACAAGTGGACCGGCGGCGTGCCGGGCGGATTGGCCGTCGGGACCATCATAGCCTCGACGCTTGTCGCCGCGATGACCGGCATCGGCGGCACGGCGGTACTGGTGCTCGGCATTCTGGCCGTGCCCGAGATGATCCGCCGTGGCTACGACGTGCGGCTTGCGCTCGGCGGTTTGCCGCCGGGCGGCGCGCTCGGCATCCTGATCCCGCCCACGGTGATCGGCGTCCTGCTGGGCGGCTTCACGGGCATCCCGATAGGCAGCCTTTTCTTTGGCGGCATGGTGCCGGGGCTCCTGATCGCATTGTGTTTCTGCATCTATGTGCTGGTCATCTGCGCCCGCGACCCGTCGCTGGCCCCGCCGATTCCGAAGGACGAGCGTCCGACGCTGCGGGAGAAGATCCGCGCCACGGGTTTGATCGTGTTGCCGGTCGGATTGATCGTGCTCGTGCTCGGCGCGATCTGGACGGGCGCCGCGACGCCGTCGGAGGCTGCCGGCATCGGCGCATTCGGTACGCTTGTCATCGGGCTTGCGCGCGGTCAGCTCGGCCCGAAGCGCATGAAGGAGGTCATGGTCACTTCCGGCCAGGTTTCCGTCATGGTGATGACGCTGTTGATCGGTGGCGCGCTGTTCTCGCGCCTGTTGCAGTTTTCCGGTTCGGCCAATCTCATTGCCTCCTACATCATCGGCATGGAGCTGGGCGTCACGGAGATGCTGCTGGTGTTCATCGTCCTTACGACGCTTCTGGGAATGTTCATCGACGGCGCCGCGATCATTTTCATCGTCAGCCCGATCCTGATGCCCGTGGTCCAGATGCTCGGCATCGATCCGGTCTGGTTCGGCGTGATCCTGATGATCTCGATCGCCGCGGGATACGTGACGCCGCCGTTCGGCATGAATCTCTTTTATCTCAAGGGAATTGTTGAACAGACGAAAGACATGCCCGGGTGCGATCGGCTTCGGGGCGTTACGATCGCCGACATCTGGGCCGCGGTCCTGCCCTATGTCGTGATCATCTACCTGGTGATCGGCCTGGTCCTGGTGTTTCCGGAGCTGGCCACCTGGCTCCCGACGCAACTGCGATAGCGGGCGCGCACGGGAAACGCCTTCAAAAGGCCCGTTGTCCTGTTCGCCTCGCTATGCCGTTGGCCGCGGCGTGGAACGGGCCATCGCCTCCGGCTCTCCCGCTGGTGGAACCGAAGCGACAGCACCCTGCCGGGCCTTCCCGCCGTCGACTGCTCGTTGGACAGGGGCGACACGGCTGAAGGGGCGCCGCTGGCGCGCCCTACAGGTACGGCTCCTGAAGCCGCCCTTCACGTACGACTGTTTGTCCGTCCAGTTCGACGGTGCATGCGCGCATCGGAAAATCGAAATGGCAGGGCGTATATCGATTGGCGAACTCGTTGGCGCCGGTCGAGATCAGGAAATTGCCCTCGACGGCCCGCAGCTCGGTCCCATTGATCTCGTTCTTGTCGTACATCATCAGGGAGTCCCAAGTAGCCCCGGGATTCAGCCCCCAGCCGACATGCGCGATCGTGTAGGCGACGGGATCGTTCCACGCGGCGAAGTACGAGCGCAGCGTGACGGCATCGAGCCCGTCACCTGATATTTCGACAACGATGTCGTTGTCGATCATCAGTGTCACGGGGGTCTCGATATACCGCTTGAACGTCAGGTTGACGTCGCCGACATCGAGAACGACGCGTCCGTTGACGCTCCCCGCCAATGGAAAGCACAGGGCAAGCCCGGCCGGCCAATAGGCGATCGGAACATTCGGCCCGAGGAATCCCGCCCCGCCGCGAACCGGCGCGCCTGCGATGTCGACCGTCAGGTCCGTTCCGGCCGACGACGTCACATGCATGCGTTTGCCCTCGGCGAGCCGCTTGAGAGAGTAGTCGACCCTGTCGGCCAACTTCGGGTCGGGCCGGCAGCGCTCCAGCACCTCGGGATGTTCATTCGAAATCATGTAGATCCGGCCGCCGGCCTTCAGCACCTCCTGCCGTACCGGGCTGTGCAGCAGCCCCTCGACGGTGACATCGACGATCAGTGCGCAGCCCGCGATCGCATTCAGAAGCATCCCGTAGTCATCATAGGCGGCGGCCGTGCCGGTAGAGCGTATCGGCTGCACTGTTCTGACCGCGGCGCTGGGCACAGTGACCGTGACGACGCGCGCTCCGCACAAGCCAAGACCGAGCTCCGCCAGCCTGACGAGGACGGGATTCGACTGGCTCTCCGAGACGATCGCGACCATCTGGCCCGGCTCGACGCCCGAAAGCTGGAAGCTCTCGTGAAACATCTTCACCCATTTGAGATCGAGGTTGGCTTCCATGGGCACGATACGGTTCCTTCAATGGCAAGAAGTCCAGGCCGGTAAGCGAGACATCAGGCGGGCAGGCTCTTGCCGCCGTCGACAAGTATGCACTCGCCGGTGACGAACCCCGCCCGCGGTGAGGCGAGGAACGCCACAGCCCAGGCGACATCGTCTGGCCGGCCTGCGCGGCCAAGCGGCTGTTTCGCGGCGAAGGCTTCGAACTGCTCGTCGTTCAGGGCGGACCTGGACAACGGCGTGTCTATGAAGCCCGGAAGGATCGCATTGACGGTAATGCCGCGGTCCAGCAATTCGGCCGCCATGCTGCGGGTCAGCGCGTTCACCGCCGCCTTCGTCGCGCCGTAGTGGGATATACCCTTTCCGCCAAGCGCGGCCCGCGACGAGATATTGATGATCCGTCCGCCGTCCCGCATCAGCGGCAGGGCGCATTGGCAGCATGTCATTACGCCCAGCAGATTGACCGAGATCAGCCGCTGGAATTCGTCCCGAGGGACGTCTTCGAAAGAGAGCTGCGACATCGTGCCGGCGCTGTTGACGAGCACGTCGCATCGCGTGATCTGGTCAAAGGCCTGCCGCACGGAGGCCTCGTCGCTCACGTCGCAGGCGATGCCGACAGCGTGGCCGCCTACCGTTTCGATTTCGCGGCGGACTTCGTCGGCGGCCTGCTGGTTGCGATTGAGCAGGACAATCTCGAAACCTTGGCCGGCCAGTTCCAGCGCAATGGCGCGGCCGATCCCGCTCGCCCCGCCCGTTATCACGGCGACCCGCGCGGACGATTCCGCTGACGAGCGCTGCGTCATTGGTTGGCTCCCGACAAGACGCGCGCCCGTTCGTCGCTGCCTAGCGTGTCGCGCAGATGGGCGAGGAAGGCTTCGGTCGATGGAGATGCGGTCGATCCGGCGCGGCGAAGCACCACGACATCCCATGGGATCTGTATGCTTGGGACGGAGAGTATCGCGATTTCATTCAACTCGACTTCCTGCATAACCAGATATGGCGGTACGAGGCTGACATAGAGACCGCTTCGCAGCAGGGCCTTGATGCAGCCGCCCGAGTTGGTCTCGACCCTCACGTCAGGCTGCCGGAGGCCAAGGGTGTCGAACGTCGTCTTGACGCTGTGCCACAGCATTCCGTCGCTCGGGGGAAGTACCCACGGAAAGTCGAGGAGATCTCCGGGGCGTACATTCCGGGAATGGGCGAGTGGGTGGTCGGGTCGAACGACGAAACGAAATTGACCGCTAAACAGTGGTTCGGACGAAAGCTCGTCGGAAAGCGGGAACGCCGGATTCGTGGTTACCGCGAAATCGAGCCGACCGCTCTCGACCCCTTCAGTCAGTTCGTCGAATAGCCCCTCCAGTAGCGACACAACGATCTTCGATCTCTCCTGCAGAAAGCTCGCGAGTGCTTCGGACACCAGCGACGTCGCAAGTGCAGGACCGACGCCAAGCCGGACTTCGCCCTGTGTGAGGGTGCGCAGCCCCAGGATCTCGAGGCGCGCGCGATCAAGTTCGTTGCTTATGACTTCAGCCCGCCTCGCAAGGGCGTCGGCATAGGTCGTCGGCTCCACGCCCGTCGGCGTTCGGTTGAACAGCGTCACCTTCAGCTCGTCTTCGAGGCGACGGATTGCATTGCTGATTGCCGGTTGCGACACGCCCACCTGTCGACTGGCCTTGCCTATGCCGCGGCGTCGATAGACGGCCAGAAACTGGAGGAGGGTTTCAGAGTTCACGACTCATAACTGTGGATTATGCCCTAGGCGTAACGTGCATACTTGTAATAATGAGTTTTCCCGCTGCATTGTCAATTCATGAACGTTGAGACCGTTGACATTCTGGGCTCGCCCGCCCTCGTCGCCGATGTTGTTGGCGATGGTCCCGTCGTGATTTTCGTCCATGGCATTGGAGGCAATCGATCCAACTGGGCCGATCAGCTTCGCAGTTTGTCCGGAAACTACCGGGCGGTCGCCATTGACCTCCGCGGTTACGGAGACAGCCAGGATCCGGCCGGGTCGCTCGATTTTTTCGACTTCGTCGAAGACATTTCGCGGACCCTCGAATTTATAGGCGCCAAGAGGGCTCATCTGGTCGGGCTGTCCATGGGAGGGCTCGTCGTACAGGCCTTCTACGCCCGCCATCGTGCCCGCACACTCAGCCTTACGCTGGCGGCCTGTCGGCCCGGCGACCGGCCGGTGTTCGACGATCCCAAGAGGTTCGCGGCCGAACGCATTTCGTCGACAGCGAGCGGGGAGGCTGCCATAACGGTGGAGAAGATGCTGCCGCGCCTGCTCGGCCCGAATCCGTCGGCGCACGCGACACGGACAATACGCGCCAGCCTCGAAGCCCTGCACCCGGAAGCCTACCGCAAGACGATGGAAGCGCGGTTGTCGATCGCGCCGTTCCTCGACATGTCGACGATTGATGTACCTACGTTGGTGGTCGCCGCGAGCCACGATGCGGTGGCAGCTACTACGCAGATGCGTGCGATCGCCGATCAGATCCCCGGCTGCCGATACGAAGTCGTCGACGATGCCGGGCATCTCATGAACATCGAGAAACCCGACGAGTTCAACACGGTACTCGCATCGTTCCTCAACACACACGCAACGCTCGAACAAACGGTCTGAAACTTAATCAATGACGCCCGGCAGAGGGCGCAACAACGAAGGGGATGAAATTATGAAATGGGTTCTTCCCGCTATCGCAGCCGTTGTCATGAACGTGACAGCCGCTCATGCGGAACCAAAGACGATCGCGATCGCCAATTTCGGCGATCATCCGGCGCTCCAGCTGGTGATCGACGGCCTGAAGGAGTCGATGGCCGAACGGGGTTACGACGACGTTACCTTCACCTATGATCAGGTGAACTGGGAGCGGAACGTCATTCCGCAGATGCTGGCGAAGATCGCTGCTGACAAGCCCGATGTCGTCGTGACGATCACGACGCCGGTGACGCAGACTGCGGTGCGGGCTTTGCAGGACCCCTCTATCCCGGTTGTCTTCGCCGCCGTGCAGGATCCGGTCGTCGCCGGCCTCGTTCCCGACTGGAGCACCGCCGCCCCGAACATGACCGGCGCGTCCAATCTGGTCGACATGGATGGCACGCTGGCCTTCGTGAAGGAACTGATGCCGGATCTCACTCGGCTCGGCGTGCCTTACAATCCCGGCGACGACGCCGACAACGCGCTGCGCGAACGTCTCGTCGAATTTGCGCCGAAGCATGGCATCGAGCTGGTGCTGGTCGGAGTAGACAACGTCAACGATCTGCCGCAGCGCATCCAGTCGCTGAATGGCAAGGTGGATGCGATTTACGTCTTCCCGTCCAACCTGTTTCAGCCTGCGACGGCCCAGATTGCCGCGATCGCGGAACGGATCGGTGTCCCGGCCTTCAACGGCCTGCCGGCGCCCGTCGAGAAGGGCGAGATGCTTGCGTCCTACTCGGTAGACTGGCCGAAGATCGGCGCAAGCGCGGCCGGTATCGTCGACCAGGTCTTCAAGGGAAAGAAGGTCTCGGAAATTCCGCCGACGGTGCCGACCCCTGCCGATCACAGCGTCGTCATCAGCAAGCCGCAGGTTGAGCGCTGGGGCGTAACGGTGCCCGACGCCTACGCCGACAGCGTTCAGTGAGCCTGGACTGATGGTGCAAACCCAGTCCGCCCTTGCAGTCTCGGACGTTTGGAAGACCTTCAACCCCAACACGCCGACCGAACGCCATGCCCTTTGCGGGATCGACCTTACCCTTGCCGAGGGCGATTTTACGGTGGTGATCGGCAGCAACGGGGCGGGGAAGAGTACGCTTCTGAACGTTGTGGCGGGCGAGGTTTCCCCCGACACGGGGCGGGTCATCATCGGGGACGACGACATTACGCTCGCCCCCGTCCACCGTCGGGCCCGGTATGTGGCGCGCGTGTTTCAGGATCCCTCGCAAGGGACCGCGGCCGGGTTGACGGTCGAGGAGAACCTTTCGGTTGCCCTGAAGCGCGGTCAGTATCGAACCTTGACCTACTCGCTGACGGGCGCCCGTCGCAAACGGTTTGCCGAAGCGCTGGAACCGCTCGGTCTCGGCCTGGAAGACCGGCTTCAGACCCAGGTGGAGATGCTTTCCGGCGGGCAGAGGCAGGCACTGTCCTTGATAATGGCGTGCCTTCAGCACCCCAAGGCGCTGGTGCTTGACGAGCACTGCGCCGCGCTCGATCCCAGGACAGCGGAAGCGGTCATGGCAGCGACAATCCACGCCGTGGAAAATTCGCGCATCACGACGCTGATGATCACCCACAACATGCAGCACGCGATCGATTGCGGGAACCGGTTGATCATGATGCATGAGGGCAAGATCGTGTTCGAGGCCTCCGGCGAGGAGAAGGCGAAACTGACGGTCGAAGCTCTCGTCGAGCGGTTCCACCTCTCCGACGACAAGGCGCTTCTGGTGCAATAATGATCGATTTCATAAGTGGCTTCTGGAGCCTCGTGCCGGTAACGCTGGCGCAGAGTCTGGTCTACGGGTTCGTCGCGCTCGGCATCATGATCCCGTTCCGATTGCTGAACTTTCCCGATCTGACATGCGAAGGCGCGTTTCCACTGGGCGGATGCCTGTGCGCCGCCTTGCTGGTTGCCGGCGTTCCGCCTTCCCTCGCGTTCATGATCGCCGTCGCGGCCGGTTTCCTTGCCGGGTGTGCGACCGCGCTCATCCACCTCAATCTGCGCATCAACACGCTCCTGGCCGGCATCCTGATGATCACGATGCTGTGGAGCCTGAACCTGCGCATCATGGGCAAGTCGAATACGCCACTGTTCACCGAGGCGACGTTCTTCGACAGCATCTTTCCGAACTTCAACGTCGATGTGCTGTTGCAGAACAGCATCTGGCTTCCGGTCGTGGTCGCGGTCGTCCTGCTGTTGAGCTGGTACTTGCGCACCGACAGTGGCCTGGGGCTGCGGTCGACCGGTGCGAGCAGCGCAATGGCGCGGGCGAACGGGATCAACACCTGGCAGATGACGCTTCTGGGCGTCGGTGCCGCCAACGCGTTCAGCGCCTTCGCCGGCGCCTCGGTCGCGCAGATCCAGGGCTACGCGGATGTGGCAATGGGGTTCGGCGTGCTGATCAACGGCCTCGCGGCGTTGATCATCGGCGAGGCGATCGTCGGTCGCTCGAGCGTCGGGCGACAGGTCGCTGCCCCGTTCGTCGGCTCGGTCGTTTACTACCAGGTGATCTCGGCAGGTCTCGCGGCCGGCGTGAACCCCTCCGATCTGAAACTCGTAACCGGGTTGTTCGTCCTCGTGATGCTCGCGATGTCCTCGCGACGCGGCGGTTTCAGGTCCGAAGCCAAACTGAACGCCTGAGCCGTAGCGATGCCGGCGCGACGTGAAGATACGGACCGCTTGCCTGCCATCCTCGGGCTGGACCATGTGATGGTGATGGTCGGCGATCTCGATGCGGCCTCGGCGGAAGCGGAAAGCGCGGGATTTACCCTGAGCCCGCCCAGTGTCATGCCCGGGCTGGTCAACCGGTTGATCTGTTTTGCCGAGGCCCCGCCCGGTGCCACCAGTTTCATCGAGTTTCTTCAGATTACCGACAAGGCGCAGGTGCCTCAGGCGGTTCTGGAGGTCCTCGGCGAGCGCCTTGGACCCGCCGCGATCGTCGTCGCCGTCGACGACATGGCGCGGTACTGCGCGCACCTGGATGCCATCGGCATTGGCCATTCGGGGCCGATGTCGATCCGCCGGCAATGGCCGGTCGGGGAGGGCAGGATCCTGGACGTTCATCTGGAGGTCGTCCTGCCCGACCCCGCGGAACTGCCGGTGCCCTGCGTCACGGTTCGCCACCACACGCCGCTTCACTACCGCCGACGCGAGTTCGTCACCCATGCCAACGCAATGGTCGCGATGCCAGCTGTCGCTGTCCAGGCGCCCGATCCGGGCGCCGCGGCAGCCATTTTAGGCAGACTGTTCGGCATCCGGCCTACGGAAGTACCGGATGGCTCCATACTGGAAATGGGCGGTACCTTCATCGTCATTCGGAATGGCCCGCCGGGCATTGTCGGGGCCTGTGTTTCCGAAACCGGCAATCGCGATTCAGTCGTTCTTGCGCCGCAATCTTCCTGGGCACCTTTCCAAACGCTTTCGGGACTGCAGATTGCGCGGTCGAATGAACGGGGCGTGTGAGCGCTGAAACCATAAGGCCGCATCGCCCCGCTGTCGGGGCGATGCGTGGTCGCGGCCGCGGCCTATTTGCCGAGCGCCAGGCAGACGGCCTTCACCTGGGCCCGGCGCAGCGCGGGGATCAGGGAGGCGGCGGCTTGCGTGTTGATGGAGAAGGTCACGCTGCGCCGGCCGTTACGGCTCGCCGCGACGAGTTGCGTATAGCCGAGGATAGACCCGGTATGGCCGTAGACGGTGCCGCACCGCGTCTTGTAGCGGAACAGGGCGAGCCCGGCCGCGTTCCGGCCCGGACCGGGCGGGCTGGATTGATCTCCGGCGCGAAACCGGAACTGCGCCCTGCGGGCCGTCCGGCCGAACAGGTCGCCACCGACATAGGCGCCGACATAGGTCGACAGGTCGGCAGGCGAGGCCACGATCCCGCCCGATGCCCAGGCATAGCCGCCAAAGGCGATTTCGGTACTCACGTCATCGTATGAGCCGTCGGCCTCGATCGAATAGCCGTGCATGTAGGGACGCGGCATCGCCGCGCGGTTTTTCAGTTCCGCGCGCCTCAGCCTCAGCGGCCGGTAGATCCGCTGCTTGAGAACCTTCGCGTAGGGGTCGCCCGCCGCCTTTTCGACCATGAGGCCGACGACGATATTGTCTGAATTCGAATACGCGTAGGCCGTGCCCGGCGCGAAGGCGAGGGGCTGGTCCTCGACGAACGACAGCAGCGTGCGCGGCGGCGGCGCCCGATGCGGCGAGGCGGCGATCGTCGGTCCGAATTTCGGGCTTTTGGCGAAATCGGGCAGTCCGCTCGTATGGTTGAGCAGGTCGCGCAGGCTGACCGGGTGCCAGTCGGCGGGCAGGTCGGGCAGGACGGTTCCGATGGTATCGTCGAGCGAAAGCGCGCCGTCGGTGACGAGGGCCAGTGCCGTGGCGCCCGAGAACGTCTTCGAGACACTGGCGATCCGCATCGCGTCGCCGGCGCGCGGACGCCGAAATGGGCGGCAGGGCAAGTCGGCCGGCAGCGTGCACACGGTCGCGGTGCCTGCCGTGAAGACCTGGCGCTTGCCGCCGCGCCGGACGACGACGATCGCGCCGGGCGGGCCGTCTGGCCGCATCACGAGCCGGTCCAGCGCCAGCTGCACCTGTTGCGGCGTCGCGCCGGCGGGCCCGGCCTCGGCCTGCGTGCCGGAAACGACGGTCATGAGCAGCGCACCGGCGGTGGCGGCCTGTCCGAGCGCGGCGGATTTCAGTAGTCGAGCGATCATGCGGAACCCTTCGGAAGCTGTCGGAGGCCCACACTAACCGTGTCTGATTAGGAACTGGTCAACGGCGCCAGTCGAAGTGCACTCGGGCGCCGATGCACCCATTTGGCGGAGTCATCGTGAACCGCGAGACAGTGTCATAGCCGTGGGAACGCGCGGTGATGTCTACCCCGCAGCGTCCCGCGTCAGGCGCATCGCAAAAGAATATCGGTCCGCCGGGCTCACGCTGACCGCATACTCGAACACCTCGCCGTCGTCGCCCACGTAGCAGCGCTCGATCCTCAGCGCCGGGCTTCCCGGCGCGACGCGCAGCTTGCCGGCGAGCGTTTCGTCCACGTTGACGGCGACGATCTCTTGTCGGATCTCCATGATCCGCACGCCATAGCGCTGCTCTATGAACCAGCCGATGGCGCCTTCGCGCTTCCCGATATCGTCGCGAATATCGGCATAGGCGGCCAGGACATAAACCTCGCTCCAGGCCAGCGGCAACGCTCCAGTGTCGTCGCTCGGCACCCGAAGCGCTTCGAAACGGACCAGCTTCTGCCCGCGCTGAAACTGGCCACGTTCTGCAAGGCGTGCGTCGGCGACCGTGTCCTCCGAGGTCACGTCGACGAGGGAAGTGCCCGTGGCGAAACGCAGCAGGTCATCGAACGACGTCAACATGTGGCTGTAGCCGCGCGACGGCGTCTGCGAGACGACGCGGGTGCCGACCCCTTGGCGCCGGGCGACGAGGCCCAGCCCTATAACTTCCCGGATAGCCTCGCGCACCGTGTGCCGGCTGACGCCGTACTGTATGCACAGCTCGGCTTCGGTCGGAAGCAGGTCTCCCACGGGGTAGCGACCGGTGGTGATGTCGTCGATAAGCCGTCGCGCCACAAGGATGTAGCGCGGCTGGGTCTTGCCAATCAGTGCAGTGTCACTCATCCCACACCAGTATCCAAAAGCCGCAACCGGGTCTCGGAATCATAGCCGAGTTCGTCCAGTAGCGCTTCTGTATCGCCGCCGAGCGCGGGGCCCGGGGATGCCGGGGGCGCTTCGCCGGGACACTGGATCGGACTCGCCAACATCCGGAACGTGCCGCCGCCGGGCTGCGACAGATCCTGAATGCGACCGCGGTTGGCGACAAACGGGTTGTCCAGGGCCTGCGCCACATCGTTGAGCGGCGCCGCCGGCACGGCGCCGGCAAACACGGCCATCCACTCCGCCGTGGTTTTCTCCGACAGTACGTCGTCCAGCATTCCCGTCAGCGCCTCGCGGTTGCGAAGCCGGTCGGAAAACTGCGCGAACCTTGGGTCGATTGCCCATTCGGCACGCCCGATCTTGCCGCAGAGCTCCTCCCAGAATTTTTCCTTGTTGCACATCAAATAGATCCATCCGTCCTTGGTCATATATAGCTGACAGGGAGTCAACGACGGATGGGCGGAGCGGGGTTCCCGCCCCTGATTGTGGCCGGACGCCAGGTACCACGTAGCCAGGTAGTTCAGGTTGAACACCGCAGTGTCGAACAGAGTTACGTCCATATCGCGGCCACGGCCGGTCTCGCGCGCCTGGTGCACGCCCGAGACCACGGCCAAGGCCAAGTAGGCGCCTGCCATGAAGTCGACGATCGACAGCCCCATGCGGGCCGGTGGGCTGCCCGGCTCGCCGGTTACCGCGAAATAGCCGGCCTCCGCCTGCAGCAGGTAGTCATAACCGGGCCACGCTGCGCGCTCGCCCTCGCGCCCATACCCCGTCAGGTGCGCGCATACGATGGACTGCTTGACCTTGCCGAGGTGAGCGTAGGTCAGACCAAGCTTGTCCTGGACATCGCCGCGATTGTTGCACGCGACGGCATCGGCAGTTCGCACCAGGTCATGGAAAACGCGACGACCGCCGGCGCGACTCAGGTCGAGTGCGATGCTGCGCTTGTTTCTGTTGAACGATTGGAAGAACAGGCTCGATGCCGAGCTTTCGCCCCCGTCCAGGAAATGCGGGCCGACGCTGCGCGCCACGTCGCCGCCGAGCGCGGGATTTTCCACCTTGATCACGTCGGCGCCCAGGTCGGCCAGATGCTGGGTTCCGAAGGGCCCAGCGCCGTACTGTTCCACCGCGACAATCCTCAGTCCCGCCAGCGGCAACATGGGAATCCTTTCCATCGTTATGCCGAACGTATGGCGGTTCAGCCTTCAGCTGCGTCGTCGACCGCGTGGCCACGCTTGGGAACGAGGAACGTGCGAACCATCGAAATGACCTGCGTCCCATCCGCCTTGAGTCCCCTGGTCTCCACTGTGACGACCCCGGCGTTCGGACGCGAGTTCGATTCCCGGGCCTCCAGCACCTCGCTCTCGGCGTAGAGCGTGTCGCCGGTGAATACCGGCGCTATCAGTCTGATCTCCCTCCAACCCAGGTTGGCGATCGCCTTCTGACTTGTGTCGCTGACGCTCATGCCGACGACGACCGCCAGGGTCAGCGTGCTGTTGACCAGCATCTGGCCGAACTCGCTCCGGATCGCGTACTCGGCATCGAAGTGCAGCGGATGCGTGTTCATCGTCAGCAGCGTGAACCACGTGTTGTCCGTCTCCGAGAGTGTCCGGCCGGGGCGGTGTTCATAGACATCGCCAACGCGGAAGTCCTCGAAGTGGCGACCGATATCCTCACGATAGCGGTTCGGTCCGACCTGTTTGTGGCCCTGTGTCATCGACGACTCTCCCTGATTGGGCGCGCGGGAAAACTGATGTGATCCACCGCACCGTCGCCACCCGCAGGGCGTTTCCGCGAAAGACCGCGGGTGCGATCCCGCGAATTCGTCTTGCGAGCAGCCGCGGCGCACATGGTGCGACCGGAGACCGGCGGGAGGCTGCAGCCGAGTTCGCTGCTTTGAACTGGATCATCGTGTACATGCGGCGTATTGACTTATACGGATATCCGTACAAATATGGCTGCGCCGTGTCAACGTGTTTCCGCATCGAGCATGAGCCGCGCCCTACAGAACACGGCCCAACAGAACACGGAGGAAAACGACGATGAGGAATTCTCTAAGCCGCGCCATCGCATGCGTTTCCGCATGTTGCGCCGTCCTTCTGGCCGCTCCGGTATCGCAAGCCGAAGACCTGCAGCGCGTCACCATCCGCGTCTCCGCAGACATTCCCGGGCCGCCGTTTCCGACCGCACTTGCCATGGAGCGGTTCAAGGAACTGGTCGAAGAGGCCTTTCCGGAAGGAAGCGAGGTCCGGAACTTCTATGCGGGCTCGCTGTACAAGGATGCCGACGCCATGGCCGCGCTGAGCGAAGGCAACCTGGAGATGGGCTGGTTGCTGGCCGGAAAGACGGCGAGCGTCGATTCCTGGCTGGGCATGGTTGTCCAGCCCGGGGTGCTGACGACCGTGGCCGCCGTCCACGAGCTCGAAAATCTCGAGACCGGGAAGATGCTGCTTGAACGGCTTCGCGAGCGCCACAACATCGAGCCGTTCGGGTTTTCGGACCTGAGCTTCTCCCTCGGGATCGCGGGCAAGAACCGCCTTCTCGCGCTCGACTCGATGCAAGGCAGTAAGATCCGGACCTTCGCCCCGGCCATCAATCCGGCCGTCGAGTCCTGGGGCGCGAACCCTGTCGTCATGGGCTTCGGAGACGTGCCGAGCGCTCTGGAATCGGGCGTGCTCGACGGTGTCGTCACATCGATCGGCGCCTGGCGGTCCATCTCCGAGCAGACCCCGTACTTCACGATCGCGGGTATCGGAACGATCACGTTCGACTCCTATTGGGTCGGCGCCAGCGGGGACTGGTGGGCCGGGCTCAACGAGCCGACTCGGAACAAGCTCGCCGAATTCGTCGCGGAGGCCATGCAGTTCCACGACGAGTTGAGCTGGTGCAACGATCGCTTCTCTATCGAAGCGTTTGCCGCCAAGAGCCTGTCCGACCCGGGCATCTACGCCGCCGGTGCCGACGAAGCCCGGCCGTTGCAGGAAGCCATCGGCACCAATGTTGCCGAGTTCCTCAAGAAGGACTTGCCGGACGAAGCCGATACGTGGATCGACCGATATCTCGAGGAGGGTCGGGAAGCGTCGAAGCGGCTTGGCCCTGGCACCGACCCGCTCGAAAAGCTGGATTGTGCGCAATACAGGGACATGCTGAAGGGATAGGCTGAGACGGCGTCCGGCCCGGCAGGCGGACTTAACCTCGGGAGGCATCGGTGCGAAGAGCGTATCTAGCCTGGCGAGCATTCGAGGAGCGGTTCCTGCAATATGCGGCCGCAATCCTCCTGCTGGGACCCACGCTTCTCGCCATCGTCGAGGTGGTGCGCCGCTACGGGTTCGGCGTGTCTTTCCCCTGGCGGCAGGACGCCGTCACCTACGGCATCCTCGCGGCGATCTTCCTGTTCTTTGGCATCACCCAGAGCCGCGGATTGCACTTGCGGGTGACGCTCCTGCCCAGCCTGCTCCGCGCCAAGGGTGGCCGGACGGGACGGGCCGCGGCGGAGGTGGTCGAGGCCGCCGTCGCAGCCGTCGGATTGCTGTTTTGCGCCTTCGTGGCGTGGCACGGCATTCCGGTTGCCCTGCGCATGATCGAGACCGGACGGATGACGCAGAGCCAGATCATTCCCCTCTGGCCGTTCTTCATCGTGTTCCTGGTGGGGATGGGCTTTATGGCTGTCAGCTTCTTCTTCCAGCTCTACGCCCAGATCCAGTCCATGCGCGGCGTAAATCTCGGGTCGCCGTACGTCGAGGGCACGGACAGGAACGGATCGATTCTTTAGTTCTGTGCGTGGCCGCAGGCTTCCAGTTCAGTCGGAGTTCCTACCATAGCCTCCTTCTTCCTCATTGCCGTCAGCCTAATCGGGTCCAGCGTGACCATCGGGGTCGCGCTCGGGGTGACCAGTATCCTGTTCATTCTCACGGACCCGATGCTGGACGCTCGCACCGTCGCGCAGAGCTTCTTCTCTTTTCTCGGAAGCTTCAGCCTGATGACCGTGCCGCTGTTCATCTATGCCGGCTTCCTTATGGAACGGACGGGCATGGTTCGACAGCTATTCGGCTTCGCCGAAGCGCTGGTCAGCCGGATCGTCGGCGGCTTCGGCCTGGCTACGGTTGCCACCTGCGTCATGTTCTCGGCGATCTCCGGCTCCAGCGTCGCTGTCGCATCGGCCATGAGCCTGATCGCCGTACCGGAGATGCGGGCGCGCAACTACCCCGACTGGCTTTCCGCCGGAATCGTTTCCTCCGGTGGCGGCATCGGGTTGCTGATACCGCCCAGTCTGTCGCTGATCATCTACGGTATCGCGACCGAGACCTCCATCGTCCGGCTCTTTTTCGCCGGGATCATTCCGGGACTGTTGCTTGCGGTGGGGATGGCGACGCTCATCGTCGTCGTGGCATGGCGGACTCCGAGCCTGACTTCGGGGCGCTTCTCTGGCCAACGCCTGCGCGAGAGCACCGTGGCAGCATTGCCCGGCCTCGGCATGCCGGTCCTTGTACTGGGGGGGCTATATGGGGGGCTTTTTACGCCTACCGAGTCCGCGGCGGTCGCGTGCGGTTACGCGATGGTCTACGGCCTCGCGACGCGCCCGCGGGAATTCCTGCGCGAACTGCTTCCCGTCACCGCGCGGGCGGTCAATCTGACGGCTGTCGTATTCTTCCTCATGGGCAGCGTCGGCGTTTTCCAGTTCGTAGCCGCCAACCATGCCTGGCCCCAGAAGATCGCCGAGGCGGTCGTGGCCCTGGAGCTGGGCGCCCTGCCATTCCTGTTCGGCTACCTGTGTGTTCTGCTGCTGCTCGGCATGTTTCTCGACGGCATCGCCATGATCCTCCTGACGGTCCCCGTGGTGTTTCCCATCGCCACGTCCGTCGGCGTTGACCCGGTCCACCTCGGAATCGTCGTGACCATGGGCGTGGAGCTCAGCGTCATCACGCCGCCGGTCGGATTCAACCTGTTCGCCGTCAGTGGCATCGCAAAGATCCCGATTCAGACTGTACTGCGCGGAGCGATGATTTTCTTCGTTTCGGACCTGCTGGTGACGGTCGCTATTATCGTGTTCCCCGCCCTGTCGACGTGGCTTCCCGAGTTGCTGGTCTCGGGATCGCCCTTCGGCGGATAGCTCGTAGGAAACGGACGCATCGCGATGCACCACACGGAAGACGAACCGATCATTGGATCGGGCGGCGAAACCCCGGCAACTGAGGCGCAGGACACGAGGTTCGCCCGCCGGCCCAGTGACGGGGCGCCCGAGCGCCCGTTCCTGGTCGTCCTCGAATGCTTTGCTGGAGCCGGGGAGGGGGCATGACCGCCACATGCGACCTAAGCCTGGTGGAGGCTGCGGGTGCGCTTGCCCGCGGCGAAATCACGGCGGGCGATCTCGTGGTCTCGTGCCTGGACCGCGTCACGGCCCGCCAGTCCACGCTCAACGCCTTTATCGATGTCCGTCGCGAGCAGGCGCTGACTGCTGCCGCCCGGTCGAACGCGGAGCGGCGACGGAAGCGAAACCCGAGCCGCCTCTCAGGGATCCCGCTTGCCCACAAGGACATGTTCTTCCGTGCCGGCGAGGTCTCCACGTGCGGATCGCGGATCCTGACCGGCCATCGGCCGACAGTGACGGCAACGGTGCTGGAGCGGTTGGATGCGGCAGGTGCGCTTGATCTCGGGACCCTGCACATGAGCGAATTCGCCTTGGGGCCGGCCGGCCAGAACGCCCATTTCGGCCATTGCCGCAACCCGCATGATCCCGATCGCATCTCGGGCGGCTCGTCCAGCGGTCCGGGCGCCGCGGTGGCCGCGGGCATGGTCTTTGGCGCCCTGGGCTCCGATACCGCCGGGTCCATCCGCCTGCCGGCGGCCATATGCGGCGTAGTTGGTCTCAAGCCGACCAACGGCCGTCTGAGCCTGTACGGGGCGATGCCCCTGTCAGCCTCGCTCGACACTGTCGGCGTCCTTGCTCGCCGCGTGGCGGATTGTGCGTGGCTGTTCGACGCCATCGCCGGCCCCGACAACAGGGACCCCGGGTGCACCGCGGTGCCGCACCGGCCATGCGCTCCGAGCGCGATACCCGGCAGCCTCTCCGGACTGCGGATCGGCCGACCGGTCGACTACTACTTCGACGGATTGGACGACGATGTCGCCGAGATCACTGGCTCCGCGCTCGATACCCTGTCGCATCTCGGCGCTGAATGCGTCGAGGTCAATATCCCCGAGCATGAGCCCATCGCCGATGCGGCGTCGATAATCATCACCTGCGAAGCCGCTGCCCTACATGCCGAATGGCTTGCCACGAGGCCGGAGGATTATGGCGTCCCCGTGCGCGAGCGCATCGAAGCCGGTTTCGGCCACTCCGCTCCCGACTATCTCCGGGTCCTGTCCGACCGCGGCCATCGGGTCCGGCGCATTGCCGAGCATGTCTTCGGGCTCTGCGATGTGGTTGTGGCCCCGGTCCTCGACATCGGCGTCCCGACGATCGCCGAGGTCGATGTGGCCGGCGGCCCCGATTCACTCCGCACCATTTCGCGGCTGAACCGCAAGACGCGCACCATCAACTACCTCGGCTTTCCCGCGCTCGCGGTGCCGGCGGGGAGGGACGCGCGGGGCATGCCGGTGGCGGTGCAGTTCATCGGCCGGCCATATGACGAGTCGCTGCTGTTCCGCGTCGCCGCCGCGTTCGAGGATGCCCGTGCGTTTTCGGGCGTGCCCGTTTCGGCCTGATCCGCTGACTCCGCGACAGACCTGCCGCAAGCGGGCGCTGTCGCGCCGATGACGTTTGACGCAAACCTGTTGGTTGGAACTTAGACTGTCACGATCCGCCCGAGGTGGACGGAAGGCCCGACCTTCACAAATGGCCAGCCGCCGATTCGAGAGGCGTCCAGTCTGATCGATACGCGGTCAGGGCTGTATTTGCGCGCCGATTTCCGCTGCCGCCTCCAGCAGGGCCGGCAGTTGCTCGGGCTGCCCGTTCTTTCTGGGGGCGAGCCGAGGGGTCAGGGTCGTGATACTGACGCTCGCTATGAAATTGCCGCCCCGATCGAATACCGGGGCGCCGAGGCCCGAGAGGCCGACGATGTAGTCGTCGACGGCCAGCTCCCAGCCGCGGGCACGGATTTCGGTGGCCGCGGCTTCAAGCGCCGCCGGATCGATTTCCGTGAATGGCGTGTACTTCGGCAGCGGTCCGCTAACGGCGGCGGCGCGTTGCGCCTCGGACAGGTTGGCGAGCACGACCCGCGGCCCGCCGGCGCAGTTCATCGAGATCTGCGTTCCGATGACGGCCGATCGAACGTCGATTTCCTTGTCGAGGGTCTTCACCCGTTCCAGGCAGAGGGCCATGCCACGATAGTACCCCCAGAGAAACGACGTAGCGGAGGTCTTTTCCGTCAGGCGTGCCAGCGCCTGCGCCGCGACGTCGCGCAGGTTTTCCCCGTAGGAAACGGCCGGCATCAGCGTCAGGACACCGGTGCCGAGCGCGTAGGTCTGACGGCGTTCGTCGGCCTCGATGAGATCCAGCGTCGAAAGCGTATGCAACAGCCGCCTTGTGGTGCTCTTGTCCAGGCCCGTTCGGCGCGAAAGTTCGGTGAGCGACAGGTGCATCTCGTCCGCCGAAAACACGCGTAGCAAGGCGACGGCACGTTCGACCGAGCGGACGATCGGCACCCCTGGTTTGTCGGTAGACCCGTTCTTCGAGCGTTCGTTGGTCGGCATGTCCCATCCGCTTTCATGAGTCTATGTATCACAGTGTGACACATCGTGCCACTGCTTGACACGATTAAAACACGCTTGTCATACTGCGAGCCTGATCGGAACGCTTCCGATGAGCCCGTGTTGCTTTGACGGCGGACCACTTAGAGGACTCCAGATGGTGCTTGCCTCGGACGTACGTAACGCGATCATCGCTTCGGTCGAACAGGGGTTCGCCGATCAGGTTGCCTTCCTTCGCGAGCTCGTCGCGTTTCAGTCCGTGCGTGGCGCCGAGCACGCCGTACAGGACTTCATATTCCGGGGGCTCTCCCAGCGTGGCTATGCGATGGACCGGTTCGCCATGGATCGGGACGCCATCGAGCGCCACCCCGGCGGATCGCCCTGGTCGGACGAGCACTCGACCGCGCCCATCGTCGTCGGCATCCATCATCCGGCCGAGGAGACGGGCCGGTCGCTGATCCTGCAGGCGCACGTCGATGTCGTGCCGACCGGGCCTCGCACCATGTGGAGCCACGATCCATACGCGGGCGTTATCGAAGGCGACTGGATGTATGGCCGCGGGGCGGCCGACATGAAGGCCGGCGCGTCGGCGAATGTCTTCGCGTTGGATGCGTTGCGGCGCATCGGCCTGCAGCCCGCCGCGACCGTCTATATCCAGTCGGTGGTCGAGGAGGAGTCGACGGGCAACGGCGCCTTGATGGCGCATCTTCGCGGCTACAAGGCCGACGCCGTCCTGATCCCGGAACCCGAGGACGAGAAGCTGGTCCGCGCCAATGCGGGCGTCCTGTGGTTTCAGGTCGAGGTGCAAGGCTACCCGGTCCATGTTCGCGAGATGGGGACCGGCGCGAACGCGATCGACGCTGCATACCGCGTGGTCGCCGAACTGCGCCGTCTCGAAGAGGACTGGAACGCGCGCAAGGTCGACCACGCGCTGTTCAAGGACGACCCGCATCCGATCAATCTCAATGTGGGCAAGATCGAGGGGGGCGACTGGGCGTCCTCGGTGCCGTGCTGGTGCCGGATCGACTGCCGTATCGCCATCTATCCCGGTGTCAGCGCGACGAGCGCCGCCCGGGAAATTCGCGAGGCGATCGAGCGCTTCTCCAAGCACGACCCGTTCCTGTCGAACATGCCGCCCAAAGTCACGTTCAACGGCTTCCACACGGAAGGCTATGTGCTGGAGCCGGGTTCGGAAGCCGAGGCGGTGCTTGCCGGTGCGCATGACGCGGTTTTCGCAGCGCCGCTCGAGACCTTTGTGACGCCGGCCTATCTCGATACGCGCGTCTACGCGCTCTACGACGAGATTCCGGCGCTCTGCTACGGGCCGGTTTCACGGGGAATTCATGGCTTCGACGAGTGCGTCAGCCTCGAATCGCTCAAGCGCATCACCACGTCGATGGCCCTGTTCATCGCCGAATGGTGCGGCACCGAGCCCGTCCCGTCGGGTTGAGGTCGGGCCGAGTCGGGAAGGCACAAAAACGAAGTCGTTTTGTTCTTGATCCAAACATCAAGCAATCAGAGAGGGGAGACTGTATGAAACGCAAATACCCGGGCCTTCGCCACGTAGTCGCCACGCTGCTCGTCGGTGCCGCGTCGTCCGGCATCGCCGCGCCGTCAATCGCTGCGGATCTGACCATCGGCGTCATCGGCCCGCTGAGCGGTCCCGCTGCCAATTCGGGCATCTCGATGCGGCAGGCCTACGAGGCGGTCGCCGAACAAGTCAACAAGGATGGCGGCCTCGAGATCGACGGAGAGACCCATCAGATCAAACTGATCTTCGAGGACAGCGCATCGCGCCCGGAGGTCGGTGTCAGTGCGGCGCAGAAACTGCTGACCAGGGACAATGTCGACGTTCTGGTCGGAGACTCCATCGCCAGCTCGGTGACGCTGGCGCTGATGGAGGTCGCTCCCAGCTTCGGCAAGTTCATGATGAGCGGTCAGCCGGTATCCATCGAGATCGCGAAGAAGATCCAGGGCGATCCCGAGCGTTTCGGCAATTTCTGGAAGGGCAGCTTCAACAGCGACGCCTACGCCAGGACGTTGTTCGAGACCGTCAATTCCCTGATCGAGGACGGAAAATTCGCGGCCGAAGGCAAGAAGGTGGCCTTCATCGTCGAGGATACCGATTACGGAAAGTCCAACGTGGAATTCACCCGTCCCCTGTTTGAGGAAGCAGGTTGGACCACGACGTCAGACGAAACGGTTCCGCTGGGCTATGCCGATTTCTATCCGCAGCTCTCCAAGCTGCGCGGCGACGCGCCCGACGTGCTGGTTTCGATCTTCACGTCCGTGAACTCGGGCATCGCGCTGGTCAAACAGATCGATGAGCAGGATCTCGATGTGTTGCATCTGGCCGTCTACTACCCGATCCGTCCGGAGTTCCTGCCCGGTGCCGGCGAGGCCGCCAACGGTCTTCTCTGGACGCCGTTGTTCTTTGATCCGGCCAACAACCCGAAGCACAAGGAATTCGCCGACACGTTCAAGGAACTGACCGGCGTGGACGGCAACGGCGACCATGCCCAGGGCTTCTGCCAGATGTCGATGCTGCTGGACAACATCAAGAAGGCGGGAACCGTGCAGCCCGACAAGCTGTCGGAGGCCTTTGCCGAGACCGACTTCCCCTGTGTCATAGCGCGCTATGTCTACGACACCGACATTCATACGCCGAAGGTCGGGGCCGACTACCTGCCGGTTCCGATGGCCCAGATCCAGGATGGCGTCAGCTTCGCGATCTGGCCGAAGAGCGCGGCCACGGCCGAATTCAAGCCCGCCAACTGAACGCGATGATGCAGGCACCAGGGGCCGGCCCGGCCCCTGGTGCCTCGCTTCGCCGTTCAGCCTTTCGTCCGACGCGCGGAAACCACGACCCTATGCCGATTTCGACGCCCCCGGCCTTGTTGGAGGTCGACGACATAACGATGGCTTTCGGTGGAATCGTCGCCGTCGAAAGCCTGTCCTTCTCGGTTCGAGAGGGGGAGATCCTGGCGCTGATGGGGCCGAACGGCGCCGGCAAGACGACGACTTTCCATGTGATAGCCGGCGTACACACCCCCACCAAAGGCAAGATCCGCTTTAACGGACAGGACATCACCACGCTGCGGCCCGACGGCCGGTGCCGCGCGGGCGTGGCGAGAACGTTCCAGATCACGCAGCCGTTTCACGAACTGACCGTCGAGGAGAATGTGATGGTCGGCGCGCTCGCCTTTCATCGCCGAATGGCGGATGCGCGCACCGACGCGCGCCGCTTCGTCGAAATGGTGGGGCTTGGCGACCGCGCGCAAGTGCCGGCCAAGGGGCTCAGCACCGGCCAGCGCAAGCGGCTGGAGATGGCCCGCGCGATGGCGACGCGGCCGAAGCTCCTGCTGCTCGACGAAGTGACGGGCGGCGTCGACCAGAAGAGCCTCCCCGGGATCGTGAACCTGGTGAAGCAATTGCGCGAGGACGGGCTCACCCTTGTTGTCATCGAACACAACATGGGGGTGATCAACGAGCTCGCCGATCGCGCCATCTTCATGAACCGCGGCGTTCGGATGGCCGAGGGCACGCCTGAGGAAATCGCCAAGCACCCCGAAGTTGTCGAGCTGTATCTCGGAGAGGGAGGCGAGGATGGCTGAGCCTCCGATGCTGCAGGTCGAGGACCTGAACGTCCTCTATGGCGACTACCAGGTGCTGTGGGACGTCTCGATGAGCGTCGGGCAGAAGGAGATCGTCGCCGTTCTCGGGCCCAACGGGTCCGGCAAGAGCACGGTACTCAAGGCGATCATGGGGCTGGCGCCGGTCCGGTCGGGAAAGATCCTCTTCGAGGGGCAGGACCTGACCCGGGTTCCGACCCACGAGATGGTCGCCATGGGCATCTCGATGGTGCTCGAACGCCGTCGCCTGTTCGGTCAGATGACGGTGCGCGAGAACCTCCTGCTCGGCGCCTACCATCGCAGCGTCAACAAGGACACCCGGAGCCGGCTGGAATGGGTGGAGAGCCTGTTCCCCATTCTGGCGGAACGGCGCGACCAGATCGCCGGCAAGATGAGTGGCGGTGAGCAGCAGATGGTGGCGATCGCCAGAAGCCTGATGTCGCGCCCCCGCCTGCTGCTGATGGATGAGCCCTATCTCGGCCTGGCGCCGCGCGTGGTGAAGCAGATCGCCGGGATCATTCGCCGGGTCAACGAAGAGGGCATCGCCGTCGTTTTCAACGAGCAGAATGTCAAGCTGTCGTTCGGGCTGTCGGACCGCGGCTATCTGCTCGAGGGCGGTCGAATGGTTCTTTCGGGCACGGGCGAGGAAATGATCAATTCCGATGTGATCAGCCGCGTCTATCTCGGCGTCTAGAGGGGGTAGAGCCGGTGACCTTTTCCATCTTTCTCGAACAGATCATCAACGGCATCGTCATCGGGTCGATGTATGCCCTCATCGGCAGCGGCATCGCGCTGATCTACGGGACGATGCGGGTTCTGAACCTCGCCCATGGCGAGTTCTACATGCTGGGCGGGTACTTCGTTTTCTTCCTGATCGTCACCTACGGGGTCCCCGCCTACCTCGCCATTCCCGTGGCCGTCCTGTTGACCTTCCTTCTGGGCGCGATAATCCAGCGGCTGACCATATTCTATCTGCTGTCGCGCGAAGGCTGGGCCTTCTCGACGATCGCCGTGACCCTGGGTCTGTCGATCTTCCTGCAGAACGCGGCGCTGCTGCTGTTCGGCGAGCAGTTCCAGAGCGTGCCCTATTACCTGGAAGGCGTGATCGAGTTCGCGGGCATCCGCTTGCCGGTCCAGCGCCTGCTGATCTTCGTCGTTGCCCTGATCACGATCGGCGCGATGACCTTCGTGCTCAAGAAGACCCGGCTCGGCTGGGCCATCCGGGCGACGTCTCAGGATCTCGACGCCAGCGCGGTGGTCGGCATTCCCGCCCAGCGGATCTACATGATCACGTTCGGCCTCGCCGCCGCCCTCGGCGCGGTCGCCGCGGCGATGCTCGCTCCGATCTACGCCATCAATCCCTGGAGCGGTCTTCCGATCCTGCTCAAGGGGTTCGTCGTCGTCATCCTCGGCGGGCTGGGCAGCTTCCCGGGCGCCATCGCTGGCGGCCTCATCCTGGGCGTCGTCGAAGCGATCGGCGTTCAGCTCACCTCTTCGGAATGGCGCGATGTGATCGCATTCACCCTGATGATCCTCGTTGTCTGGATACGGCCCTGGGGCCTGTTCGGGCAGAAGCCGTAATGAGCCTGCCTGTGCGCGCCGCTGCCCCAACGATCGACCGGAGACTTTGATGTTCCAGCCGCTGAAACCCTGGCAATGGGCGCTGGTCTCGGCCGCTGTCGTCGTGGCGGCGCTCATCCCCGCCGTGACGCAGAACACCTACCTGCTGCACGTCCTGATCCTGTCGATGATTTTCGGGATCTTCGCCCTTGCCTGGAACCTGGTCACCGGCTTCGCCGGCCTGAAGACCTTCGGACACCACGCCTTCTTCGGGATCGGGGCGTATGTGTCGGCGCTGATCAGCATCAATGCCGGCCTGTCGCCGTGGCTGACCATTTGGATCGCCGCGATCGCGGCAACGATCGCCGGCATCTTTGTCGGCGTGCCGATCCTCAGGATCAAGTCGATGCCGCACGTGGCCATCGTCACGCTGGGCTTTGCCGAGATCGTCCGGATCGTCATCTCCAACCTGCAGTCGATCACCCGCGGCGAACTCGGGCTCTGGGGGATCCCGCCGTTTACCGGGTTCTCGATCCCGGGGATCGGCCAAGTCGTGTTCTCGCCCGCCGACAAGGTGCCCTATTATTATCTGATCCTGATCTTGCTGGCGTTGTCGACGGCGGTAGTCGCGCTGCTTATGCGCTCCAAGACAGGGCTGTCCATCGTCGCGATGCGCGACGCCGAGGATGCCGCGGAGAGCCTTGGCGTAAACCTCACCTGGCAGAAGCTGCTTGTCTTCGGGGTCAGCGCTTTCCTGGTCGGCGTCGCCGGTGCCTTCTATGGTCATTACATCGGAATTCTGACTCCGACGGCCGCTGTCGGTGTCGACCTGATGATCCTCATCATCGCGATGGTGCTGGTCGGTGGGCTGGGGACGCTCAGCGGACCGCTGATCGGCGCGCTGATCCTCACCGCTGCGGTCGAGCTGTTGCGCGATCTGGAGGATTACCGGCTGCTCGTCTACGGCGCGATCATCATCGTCGTGACGATGTTCCTGCCGCGGGGGCTTGCCAGCCTCGGCCCCATGATCGTCAAGCGGCTTCGCACCCGTTCCCCGGAAAACTCGTAAGGACGAGACATGCTCGACAAGAACGTTGCGGCGGCGATCATCGACGCCGTCGATCGGGGCTTCGACCAACAGGTCCGCTTCACCCAGGACATGGTCCGCATTCCCTCGACTCGCGGCGAGGAACAACGGGTGCAGGATTTCATGGCCGACGCCATGGCGTCCCGAGGCTTCGCGGTCGATCAGTGGCGCCTCGATGTCGACGCGATCAAGGACCTGCCCGGATTTGCCCCGGTCTCGATTTCTTATGAGAACTCCTACAATGTCGTCGGCACCTACCGTCCTGCCGTTCGGCGCGGCCGGTCCCTGATCTTCAACGGTCATGTCGATGTCGTGCCGACGGGACCCTGGGACCGCTGGACGACGCCGCCGTTCGAGCCGCGCATAGACGGCAAGTGGCTCTATGGCCGCGGCGCGGGCGACATGAAGGCCGGTCTTGCTGGCACCCTGTTCGCGTTCGATGCGGTGCGGGCCGCAGGCTTTGCGCCGACCGCGCCGATCTACTTCCAGTCCGTTGTCGAGGAAGAGTGCACGGGCAACGGTACGCTCGCCTGTCTGCAGCGCGGATATCGCGCCGACTGCGCCTTCGTTCCAGAGCCGCTGGAGCCGAAGCTGATGCGCGCGGAGGTCGGGTTGATCTGGTTCCAGGTCCATGTCGAGGGCGATCCGCAACATGCCTCGGGGTTCGTGTCGAGCGGAACCAACGCCATCGAGAAGGCCATGGGGCTATGGCCACATATCAAGGCCCTGGAAGCCGAATGGAACGCGCGCAAGGCCGACCATCCCCTCTACCGGAACCATCCGCATCCGATCCGCGTGAACCTTGGCGAGATCACGGGGGGCGAATGGACGTCGAGCGTGGCCGCCACCGCGACGCTCAACGTCCGCGTCGGTGTCCTGCCCGGTGCCCGGCTGTCCGATATCCGCGATGAAATCGAGGCACGGGTGCGCCAAGCGGCGCTGGACGACCCGTTCCTGTCCAACAATCCGCCACGCATCGAGTATCACGGCCACATGGCGGAGGGGTACGTGCTGGAGGATGCCGACGAGGCCGAAGCTGTTCTGGCCGAAAGCCATGCCGCCGTCTTCGGTGCGCCGCTTCAGGAAGAAATCACGTCGGCTGCGACGGATGCGCGTTTCTTCGGCCTCTACGCCGACACGCCGGGCATCGTCTACGGGCCGATCTGCGAACGGCCGCACGGCTTCGACGAGCGCGTCGATCTCGATTCGCTCCGCGCCGTTACCAAGACCATGGCCCTGTTTCTCGCCGATTGGTGCGGCGTCGAGAAAAGCCAAGCGTAGTACGGAAGGTTTGTCATGAAGACGGTCAAGGTCGACGGCGAACGGTTGTGGGCGTCGCTGATGGAAATGGGGCGCATCGGGGAAACGCCGGGCGGCGGTTGCCGGCGCCTCGCCCTGACGGACGAAGACAAGGCGGCGCGGGATCTGTTCTGCCGATGGGCGCGTGACGCGGGCTGCACGATCACGGTCGACGGGATCGGCAATATCTTCGCCCGCCGCGACGGCACGGATCCCGATGCCGCGCCGGTCATGATCGGAAGCCATCTCGATACGGTACCGACCGGCGGAAAGTTCGACGGCGTTTACGGGGTTCTGGCCGGGCTGGAAGTGGTCCGTCGGCTCAACGACCTCGACATCGCGACGTCGGCGCCGATCGAGATTGTCGTCTGGACAAACGAAGAGGGAGCGCGGTTCTCGCCGATGACGCTCGGATCCTCGGTGTTCACCGGCGACATCGCGCTCGACTTCGCCCTGTCGCGAACCGATCCCGAGGGCGTCACCATCGCCGAGGCGCTGGAGCGGATCGACTATGCCGGCAACGAGCCGATCGGTGGCCGGCCGGTGGGCACCTATTTCGAAGTCCACGTGGAGCAGGGGCCGCTGCTCAAGGAAGGTGGTGAGAGGATCGGCGCCGTCACCGGGTCCTTCATGGCACGGTACTTCGTGGCGACCGTGACCGGCGAAGCCGCCCATGTCGGGCCGACCTTGATGGAGCAGCGCCATGACGCCCTCGTCGGCGCCGCGGCCCTGACGCTGGAAATCGACCGGATCGGACGGTCGAGGGGGCGTGAAGGCCGCTCCAACGCGCCGCATATCGAGCTGTTCCCGAACGTGCGCGGTGTGATCCCGTCGGAGGTTCGGCTCAGTTGCGATCTGCGCAATTCCGATCCCGCCGAACTGGCCAAGATGGAGCAGGACCTGCAGGCCGCGATTGCCCGTATCGAGGGGGAGCGCGGCGTTTCGATCGCACTCGAACCGTATTTCGAGTTCGGGCCGATCCGCTTCGACGCGGCAATGTCCGGCCTGATATCGGAAACGGCGCGGGAGATCGGGCTGTCGTGCCGGGATATCCTGACGGTGGCGGGCCACGATGCGGTTCCCATGACGACCTGTTGCCCGACCGCGCTGTTCTTCATTCCCAGCGATACCGGCATTAGCCACAACGAGACGGAATACAGCACGCCGGAACAGTGCGTCGACGGGGCCGATGTGCTGTTGAACGCCGTTCTCAGGATTGCTTCGGTCGAAGTCGTTCCGCCGTCCAACTGAGGCCGGCGGACGTACGCCGTTCCGACACGACCGCCCGCGGTCGTGTCAGTCGTCTTTGCCGTCACCGACGCCGGGCGCGTCCGGCCAGAAGCGGATTCCCTGCCGCGCCAGTCCGCCTCCGATCCCGATGGCGACACCGTCCGCGCGCCAGCAGGCGGCGCCGGTATGGTTGCCGTCGCCATCGAAGGCGATGGCGGCCATCCCGCCACCCACATGCGGAACCGGCAGGACGTGCCAGCCCATCGCGGTCAGGCCGCCGTGGGTGCTGTCCGGATAACCGTCCTCGACCTCGAGATCGCCGCCCTGCGTCCACAGCCGCGGCGCTTCGACCGCCTCCTGAAGCGACATGCGGTGGTCGATGAGATTGACCAGGGCCTGCATGACGCAGCCGAAGATGCGCAGGCCGCCGGGCAATCCGAGCGCGAAGGCGGGCTGTCCGTCGCGCAGGACGATCGTCGGTGCCATCGATGTCGTCACGCGTTTGCCCGGCGCGATCGACAGGGCGCGTCCGGGGTGGGGAACGAACAGCGCCATGTTGTTGTTCGGTATGATCCCCGTGCCGGGAATGACGAACCGCGCGCCAAAGAGGCTGTTGATGGTCTGCGTGCTGGACACGACGTTGCCGAGCGAGTCGCTCACGGTGACGTGCGTGGTGTTGTCCGACTCGGCAGCCGGGGTCGCAGGCGTCGCGGGGGCGGCATGCGTCCTGCTGATCTGCGCCCGGCACGCCTCGGCGTAGCGCTGCGAGATCAGCCGGTCGACCGGCACGTCGACGAAGGCCGGATCGGCCGTCGATCTGGCCCGGTCGGCGAAGGCGATCTTCAGGGCCTCGCCGAGAAGGTGCATGGTCTCGATCGATCCGAAGCCAAGCGCGGCAAGATCGTAGCCTTCCAGAATGTTCAGCATCTGGATGACATGGACGCCACCGGCCGAGGGGGGCGGGGGCCCGTAGATGTCGAAGCCGCGATAGCTGCCGCGCACCGGGGCGCGTTCGATCGTCGAGACGGCGGCGAGATCGGCTAGCGTCAAAAGGCCGCCGACGCTGGACATGTGGCGGTCGATGACGCCGCCCAGGTCCCCGCTGTACAAAGTCTCGGGACCGCCGGAGGCGATGCTCGCCAGCGTTTCGGCATAGTCGCCCATGACGAAGCGTGTGCCCGCGCGCCGCGCCTGTCCATCGGGCAGGAAAAGCCGGGCGATTTCGGGATCGCCGGCAAGATCGGCCGCCGCCTCTTCGATGCATCCGGCCAGATAAGGCGTCACCGAAAATCCGCGGCGGGCATGTCGAATGGCCGGTTCCATGACGTCCGAAAGGGACATCGTCCCGAAACGCTCCAGCGCATCGCACCAGCCGCGCAACGCCCCGGGTGTCGCGACGGCCTTTGGTCCGACCGCGTTTTCGCGGCCCACCGTATCCATGGAATGCGGCGGGTGATCCGAAACCGAACGGTAGAGGTCGGGCGCTGCGGCGGCCGGGGCGGCGCTCAGGCCGTCGAGAACGATATGGCGCCCGTCCGTCGTGCGAATGTGGGTGATGCCGCCGCCCAGAATACCGACCATCATCGGTTCCACGACCGTCAGCGTGAACAGCGCCGCGATCGCCGCGTCGACGGCATTCCCTCCCGCCGCCAGCATCTCCGTTCCGGCAGCGGAGGCGAGGGGATGATTCGTCACCACCATTCCGCCGGCTGCGCGCGCCGGCCGTTTCTCGCATGCGAACACTGTCGCGGCTCGCGGTCTTGCGTTGTCTCGTACGTCCGTCACGATTTTTCCGATGAGGGTTCAGCTAGAGGGGGGCACGCCACTGGGAAACGATGCGTCAATCCAAGGACACGGTCTGACGCCCCCTGAATGTCCAGAGGATGCCAGACTTCATTTCTAACGCCGTCCACGCCTCCTCCGATAGCCGGAACAGGGATGCCATGATCCGTTTCCGCGCCTGAGCGTGAGTCGACGGCGGAAAAACAGCCACGTCAAACGCCTCATATCGGTTCACAACGTCAAATAGCGGTTGAGCTGGTTTGCTGGGCAGGCGAATGACGGAGCAGGGCACTTTCCGAGGGAAAGTGATAGGGTGGTGACGCGCATCTGGCGTTGCCGTGCCGGGACGGAGTAGAAGGTTGCGCATGACGCACAAAAACACCCGACTTTTCGGCTTCGCCGTTTTGCCGCTTCTTTTGGGACTGGTCTTCTTCTCGGCCTCCCTCACGCCGTCGCTGATCCCGCGCCCGTGGATCGTGCAGGGGGCGCTTGCGGGGCTTGTCACCGCCATCGGCTATGTGATTGGGCAGCTCGTCCTCGCCGCCTGGCGCGCGATCGAACTGCCGCGTCTTTCGGGGCGGGCCGCGGTCGTCGCTCATGTCGTTGTCGCGGTGCCTGTCGTCGGGCTGTGGATCAACAACCTGACCAAGGCGGCGGACTGGCAGGACTCGATACGAACGCACGTCGGCCTGGAGCCGACCGAAGAGTTCCACATCTTCGCGATGCTGGGCGTCGCCCTTGCCGTCTTCCTGATCTGTTTCGCGATCGGTCTGGCCGTGCAGTGGATCTTCGACATCCTGCGCCGTCGCCTCTACCGGGTCATGCCGATGCGCACGGCCAATGCGCTGGGCCTGATCCTCGCGACCGCGCTCGTTTTCTTCGTGACCCGCGACGGAGTCATCCGCTGGGTGTTCGAGGCGATGGACCAGTCCTACGAGGCGGCGCAGGATCTGTTCGTGAAGGCGCCGCCGGCGCCTGACAATCCGCGCATTCCCGGTGGCCCCGGATCGTTCGTCGACTGGGGCGCGATGGGCCAGCCTGGACGCGACTACGTGCTCGGCGGGCCGGATGCGGAGGCCATCTCCGACTTTACGGGCCGGCCGGCCAAGGATCCGATCCGCGTCTATGTCGGGCGGGCGCAGGCCCAGACCCCCGAGGAGCGCGCGAAGGTGGCCCTGGAAGAGTTGAAGCGTCTTGGCGCGTTCGAGCGCAAGGTGCTGATCGTCGCGAGCCCGACCGGCACCGGCTGGCTCGATCCCGGCGGGCACGATCCGGTCGAGTACATGCATGACGGCGACATCGCCACGGTCGCGGTCCAGTACTCCTACATGCAATCGCCGTTTGCGCTGATCTTCGAGACCCAGACCGGTCTCGAACAGGCGACCGCGACGATGCAGACCGTCTACCGTTACTGGAGGACGCTTCCCGAGGACGACAGGCCCGAGTTCTACGCCCACGGCATCAGCCTCGGGGCCTGGTCGTCCATGTACTCCTTCGACATCTTCGAGATCGTCAACGATCCCATCCAGGGCGCGCTGTGGACCGGCCCGCCGTTCCCCTCGGCCCTCTGGAACAAGGCAACGAGCGCCCGGAACCCGGATTCGCCCTATGTCCTGCCGCTCGTCGGCAGCGGCGCGCTCGTTCGCTTCATGTCCCAGTTCGACGGCCTCGACCGCGACGCCGGCCCGTGGGGCCGCCTTCGCATCGCCTACCTGCAATACGCGTCCGATCCGATCGTCTTCTACGAGCCGAACTCGGTCTGGCGTGCCCCGCAATGGATGCGCGAACCACCGGCTCCGGACGTCTCTCCGGAGATGCGTTTCATGCCGGTCGTCACGCAGTTTCAGCTGGTGGTCGACATGATCCTCGCGCTCGCGGTCCCGCCGGGATACGGGCACAGCTATAGCGCCGAAGACTACATCGATGCCTGGGTCGGCGTGACCGCGCCTGCAGGCTGGACCGAGGCCGACGCCACCCGGCTCAAGGAGCGGTGCGGCGTCGAATGGGGTCTTGGATGCCGAAACTGATCCGCTGGGGACTGATAGCCGCTGGCGTCATTCTCCTCGGACTGGCACTCAACACCACCCGCCAGTACGCGCGCTGGTCGCCCTTCGGCGAGCCGCCTGATGCGCGTGCTGCGCGTCTGGCCGAACACTGGCGGCTGGTCCTGCCCGAAGGGCCGGGGCCGTTTCCCGCCGCGATCCTGCTGTCGGGCTGCGATGGCGTGCGCGACAACATGGACTATTGGGCCAGCGTGTTCGTAGAGACGGGTCGCGCCGCGCTGATCGTCGACAGCCACACGCCCCGCGGCCTCGTCGAGCTGGAGGCGTGGCGGCTCGTCTGTGGTGCACAGGCCCTGTCCGGCGCTGAGCGCAGCGGCGACGTGGCCGTGGCGCTCAAGGGGCTTTCGGATCGGGGCGACATCGCCGATGACATCGTCATTTTCGGCGCCTCGCATGGGGGCTGGACCGCGATGGAGTTCGTGGCGCACGCGGCCAGTAACGAACGGCCGCCAGCACTCGCGCACTGGCCCGACACGCCCGAAGCACTCCTGCAATCGGTCTCGGCGCTGGTGCTGCTCTATCCCTATTGCGGAGTGCTGAACAGCGCGACGGCGGCCCGCTGGGCGGGCGCCCCGCCGGCGCTGTTCGTCCTTGCCGAGGACGACTCGATTGTCAGCACGCCGGATTGCGTTGCCCGGGCGGAGGCGCTGCGGCAATCGAACGCCGGGGTGGAGATCGTCGTTCTTGCGGATGCGGACCACGGCTTCGACCAGCAGGAGAGGTCGCCGCTTTCGATGCTTCGGTTCGATGCCGAAAAACAGGCGCAGGCGCGGCAGGCGGTACTCGATTTCCTGAAGACGGTCGATCCGCTCTGACCACGGATGCGCCCGCCGCTACGGGGCACCGAACATCGACATTGCGTGCTCAAGGCGTCGCAGTCGCCTTTACGCCTATTTTGTAAAGGCCCGGCGGGCTTTTCCCGATGGTTTCGGTGGCGTTCGGGACGATGCGGTCCGTGCTCCTCGGCGTGGCGCCCCTCTTCGCCATCATTGTCCGCGTACCAACGCGTCGCATCGCCGAAGCGCGCAAGGCGGCAGGCACGGCTTTGCGGGCGGATCGAGATTGCAAATGCCTTCCGGGTCATCCTCCGCTATGCTGATATTGCATTGCACCTAAGCGCCGCGAATGGCGCAATGCGAGAGATCAGCCACTATCTTCGCGGTCTCTCGTCGCGTTCGTTGCTGCAACACAACGGAACTGCCCATGCCCAAGGCTGCACGCTCCATCCTTCGCCTCGTCCTTATCGCCGTCGCCGCCGGCGGTCTCTACGCGGCATGGCTTTACGCTCAGCCGCCCGGCGTTCCCAAGGGCTTTGCCAAGAGCAACGGCCGCATCGAGGCCGTCGAGATCTACATCGCCGCCAAGACGGCGGGGCGGGTGCAGGACGTCTACGTGAGCGAAGGCCAGTTCGTCAAAACCGGTGACAAGCTGGCCAAGATCGACACCCGGGCGTTGGAGGCGCAGCTCCGCGAAGCGCAGGCCCAGCTCGAGAGCGCCAAAATCGGCGTGACGATCGCCGAGTCCAGGGTCAGGCAGCAGGAAGCGCAGAAGGCATCCATGCAGGCGCTGATCGAGCAGCGCCAGGCCGAACTCACGATCGCGGAGAAAAGCCTAGCCCGCGCCGAGGAGCTGGCGACCACGGGGACGGCGACCCAGCAGCGCCTCGACGAGGACCGCGCCAATGTGCAGGGCGCGAAGGCGGCCGTCAGCGCCGCCGTTGCCAACCTCGCCGCGTCGGATGCCGCGCTCGGCTTCGCCCGCTCGCAGGTGATCGCCGCGAAATCCGATATCGAAGCGGTGCGGGCGACGATCGACCGCATCCAGGTCGAGATCGACGATAGCCTGCTGGCCGCGCCCCGCGACGGGCGCGTGCAGTACATCGTCGCCCGCCCCGGCGAAGTCGTCGGCCCGGGTAACACCGTCCTCAACATGGTGGACCTGGACGAGGTCTACATGACCTTCTTCCTGCCGACCGCGGAGGCCGGGGTGTTGGCCGTGGACGCGGAGGCGCGTCTGATCCTCGATGCCGCCTCCCAATATGTCATTCCCGCCAAAGTCTTCTTCGTCGCCGATGTGGCGCAATTCACACCGAAGACGGTCGAGACGACGGATGAGCGTCAGAAGCTGATGTTTCGCGTCAAGGCGCGCATCCCCTCCGAGTTGCTGCGCGAGTACGTCCGCAACGTGAAAACCGGCCTTCCCGGCATAGCCTATGTGCGCCTCGACCCGACGGCGGATTGGCCCGAAGACCTGAAGGTCCGTCTGCCCGAGGACACGGCTGCCGGATGACCGGCCCGGCCATAGACCGCGCCGAGCTGGGCGACGCGTCCCCTGTCGCGCGGCTGTCCGGCGTCAGCCTGCGGTACGGCAAGACCGTCGCCCTGGACGGGCTGGACCTCGCGCTGCCCTCTGGCTGCATGGTCGGACTGGTCGGCCCGGACGGGGTCGGCAAGTCGAGCCTGCTGGCGCTTGTCTCGGGCGCCCGCGAGATCCAGTCCGGCAGCGTCTCGGTGCTGGGGGGCGACATGGCGAGCGCGCGTCACCGCCGCGATGCCTGCCCGCGGATCGCCTACATGCCGCAGGGGCTGGGCAAGAACCTCTATCCGACCCTGTCGGTGTTCGAGAACATAGAGTTCTTCGGTCGGCTGTTCGGTCATGACCGCGCCGAGCGCATCCGGCGTATCGCCGCGTTGACCGAGAAGACCGGGCTGGCGCCCTTCATCGATCGCCCCGCGGCCAAGCTTTCGGGCGGCATGAAGCAGAAGCTCGGCCTGTGCTGTGCGCTCATCCATGATCCCGATCTCCTCATCCTCGACGAGCCGACGACGGGCGTCGATCCGCTGTCGCGCCGGCAGTTCTGGGAATTGATCGACGACATCCGCGCCGAGCGCCCCGGCATGAGCGTGGTCGTGGCGACCGCTTACATGGAGGAAGCCGCCCGCTTCGACTGGTTGGTCGCGATGAACGCGGGGCGGATCCTGGAAACCGGCTCTCCGGCCGAGTTGCTTGCCCGGACCGGCGCGGAGACCCTGGATCGGGCGTTCATCGCCCTGTTGCCGGAGGACCAGCGCCGCGCCTATCGCCCCGTCGAGATCGTGCCGCGCGATGCCGACAGTGAGGGAGAGATCGCGATCGAGGCGCATGACCTGACCCGCCGGTTCGGTGACTTCACCGCGGTGGACAAGGTCAGCCTGCGCGTCGGCAAGGGTGAGATCTTCGGCTTCCTCGGCTCGAACGGCTGCGGCAAGACTACCACGATGAAGATGCTCACCGGTTTGCTGCCGCCGACCGAGGGGCAGGCCTGGTTGTTCGGTCACGAGGTGGATTCCAACGACATCGAGACGCGCCGGCGCGTCGGCTACATGTCGCAGGCGTTCTCGCTCTACACCGAGCTGACCGTTCGCCAGAACCTCGAGCTTCACGCCAAGTTGTTCAAGGTTCCCGCCGCCGAGCTGGCCGGGCGCGTCGCCGAGATGGTGACGCGGTTCGATCTTGAGGACGTGGTGGACGTCCTGCCGGACGCCTTGCCGCTCGGCCATCGCCAGCGCCTGTCCCTAGCGGTGGCCATGATCCACAAGCCCGACATGCTGATCCTCGACGAGCCCACATCGGGCGTCGATCCGGTCGCCCGGGACGATTTCTGGAGAATGCTGATCGAGCTGTCGCGCGGGGACCAGGTGACGATCTTCATCTCCACCCATTTCATGAACGAGGCCGAGCGGTGCGACCGCGTCTCGCTGATGCACGCCGGCAAGGTGCTCGTCACCGATGCGCCCGGCAGTCTCGTGACGAAACACGGCGCGGACACGCTCGAAGAGGTGTTCATCGAATATCTGGAGGCAGCGGCGGGCGCCGGCGCCACCCAGCCGGCCGGGTCGCCCGGCACCGCACAGGTGGCCGACGACGAAACCGACCACGACGATGGCAAGGTGTCGGAATCGTGGTGGAGCCGCCATTTCGATCCGCGACGAATGCTGAGCTATGCCCGGATCGAGTCGCTGGAACTGCGTCGCGATCCGATCCGTCTCACCCTCGCCCTTATCGGCAGCGTCATCCTGATGTTCGTCATGGGCTATGGCATCAGCATGGACGTAGAGGACCTGACCTTCGCGGTCCTTGATCGCGATCAGACGGCGGCCAGCCGGGACTATGCCTTCGATCTTTCGGGCTCCCGCTACTTCATCGAGCGCGAGCCGATCACCGACTATCAGGAGCTTGACCGGCGCATGCGCTCGGGCGAGTTGAGCCTGGCGATCGAGATCCCGCCCGGGTTTGCCCGCGATATCGAGAAGGGGGGCGTGGCGCGCATCGGGGCGTGGATCGACGGGGCGATGCCCCAGCGCGCCGAGACCGTTCGCGGCTATGTCGAAGGAGTCCACGCGAACTGGCTCGCCGCGAAGGCGCGCGCGCGCGGCCAGGGCGCACTGCTGGCGGCCCCGGTCGATATCGCCATCCGCTATCGCTACAACCCCGACGTCAGGAGCCTCGTTGCGATGGTGCCTGCCGTCATTCCGATCCTTCTCATGGTGCTGCCGGCGATGCTGGCGGCGCTCAGCGTGGTGCGCGAGAAGGAGTTGGGGTCCATCGTCAATTTCTATGTGACGCCGACGACGCGCCTGGAATTCCTGCTGGGAAAACAGCTTCCCTATATCGGGCTTTCGATCCTCAGCTTCCTCTTGTTGACAGTGCAGGCCGTGGCGATATTCCGCGTGCCGCTGACGGGGAGCTTTCCGACGCTGGCCGCCGCCGCGGTGCTCTACGTTGCCGCCGCGACGGGGTTGGGCCTGCTGATCTCGACCTTCATGCGCAGCCAGATCGCGGCGATCTTCGGCACCGCCATCCTGACGATCCTGCCGGCGGTGCAGTTCTCCGGGCTGCTCGATCCCGTTTCCTCGCTCGAAGGCTTCGGTCGTCTTGTCGGGGAGATCTATCCGACGACGTATTTCCTGATCATCGCACGCGGCACCTTTTCCAAGGCGCTGGATTTTGCCGATCTTCAGATGGCCTTCGTGCCGTTGCTGCTGTCCGTGCCGGTGGTTGTCGGTCTGGCGGGCGTTTTCCTGCGGAAACAGGGGGCCTGAGCGATGCGTCTGGCCAACATTTTCGATCTCGGGGTAAAGGAGCTTCGCAGCCTGCGCCGCGACCCGATGATGGTGCTCCTGATCGTCTACGCGTTCAGCGTCGCCATCTACACGGCGGCGACCGCGATGCCGGAGACGCTCAACAGGGCTACGATCGCCATTGTCGACGAGGATCGCTCGACCGTGTCGACGCGTATCGTCAGCGCGTTTTATCCGCCGTACTTCAGCGAGCCGGAACTGATTTCGCAGTTCGAGATGGACGAGCGGATGGATTCAGGCATCGACACGTTTGCCATCAACATCCCCCCCGATTTCCAGCGCGATCTTCTGGCCGGTCGCCGCCCCGAGGTCCAGCTCAATGTCGATGCGACCCGCGTGTCGCAGGCGTTCACCGGATCAGGCTACATCCACACCATTATTCTCGAGGAAGTGCAGGCTTTCCTGGAACGGCGCCGCGATGCCTCCGAACTGCCCGTCGAGATCGTGGTGCGCGCCAGGTTCAACCCGGAACTTAACCAGTCCTGGTTCGGCGCGATTATGGAAATCATAAACAACGTGACGATCCTGACGATCGTTTTGACCGGAGCCGCCCTGATCCGCGAACGAGAGTACGGAACGGTGGAGCACCTGCTGGTCATGCCGGTAACCCCGTTCGAAATCATGACCGCGAAGGTCTGGTCGATGGGGCTCGTCGTTCTCCTGGCCTGCGCCTTTTCGTTGTGGTTCGTCGTCGAGGGCATGCTAGCCGTCCCGATCGAAGGGTCCGTTCCGTTGTTCCTCGCCGGCGCGGCCATGCACCTGTTTGCCACGACCGCGCTTGGCATCTTCCTGGCGACGCTGGCGCGCTCCATGCCGCAGTTCGGCCTGCTTCTGATCCTCGTGATGTTGCCGCTGCAGATGCTGTCGGGCGGCATGACGCCGCGCGAAAGCATGCCCGAACTTGTTCAGACGGTCATGCTGGCCGCCCCCACGACGCACTTCGTCATGCTGGCGCAGTCGATTCTCTACCGCGGCGCCGGTTTCGACGTCGTCTGGCCGCAGTTCCTGTGGCTGGCCGTGATCGGCGCCGTCTTGTTCGGTATCGCGCTGTCCCGCTTTCGGAAGACAATCGAAGCCAGCTCATAGGCGCCGACGGGACCCGGTTTTGTCGCCGGCAGGTGACCTGAAGATGGGGTGGGTCGCCAGGGACCGGACGACCGGCGGGCTCGTCTGAATGCGACCGTGCAGGCTGCCCCCGCAAAGGGTCTTGTTGTCTCTGGAAGACGACCGTTCCGGCCAATCCGTTCAATCCGGCTAATTGCAGTGGTCGGGTTCGGTGCCCTGGCTCCGAAAAACTGTGTCCACCCCGCCGCAATCAATCTGAAATGTCCTGACAGCACTCGCGAAGCATTCGCCGTGATCGATGGTCAGTGCCAGAACTCAGCTTCTGACCGTCGTCGTTGACGCAGTCTCCACAATGTCTGGTTTGTCGCGGCGCATGGCCATCTTGCTGCTGTCTTTCGACTGGTCATGAAGTGATTAGGATCGATATTCGAACTTCAATGCGAAAGAAGCATTGACATTCGAACTTATATGGCTCAAAAAATTCGATATAGATAATGGGGGCGTATATGGACAATCTAAATTCGAAAATTCGGTCTCTGAAAGAGCAGGGCGTCGAGTATGTTTTCGGCTTTTATGTCGACATCAACGGCGCGCCGAAGAGCAAGTGCGTCCCGATAGAGAGCCTGGCATCGATGTTGGGCGGATCCGAGCTCTATACAGTCGGTGCTCTCGAGGGGATGGGCGAACTTGGTCCCCACGAGGACGAGTGCGCGGGGTATCCGGACCTCGATCGTATGATCGTCCTGCCGTGGGACAGGCGCTTTGCGCTTATTCCCTCCAGCCTCCGCCTGGACGGAACGCGGTACAATCAGGACTCACGGAATCTACTGCTCAATGTCACCGAAGAAGCGGCGGAGCTTGGCTTCGTCGCGAATGTCGGAATCGAGCCCGAGTTTTACGTCGTTCGAGATACCGAAGGCGGATGGGAGCCGCTCGTCGCTTCGGACAGGATCAACCCCCCGACCTGTGGCTACGACATCGAAGCGACCATGCTGGCCGAACCATTCCTCGGGCCGATGGTCAAGTACATGAACGAGCTCGGTTGGGGCGTCTACTCATTCGACCACGAAGGCGGTGACGGCCAGTACGAGTTCAATTTCCGCTATGCCGATGCGCTGACGATGGCCGACAGGATGACCATCTTCAGGCTGATGGCCAAGCACGTCGCGCGACAGAATGGCTGCATCGCGACCTTCATGCCGAAGCCCTTTCAGGATGATTTTGGGTCGGCATCGCACATCAATATCAGCATCGCGTCGGCAAAAGACGGAGAAAACCTGTTCGCGTCCGGGGGTGCCTACAGCGAACTGGCGATGCATTTCGTCGCCGGTGTCCTTGAACACGCCCGAGCAATCAGCGCCGTGGTTTGTCCGACCGTGAACTCCTACAAGCGCTTCACGAGCAAGGGGTTCATGGACGAGATTTCCTGGGCTCCGATCTTCCAGGCGTGGGGCGAAAACAATCGCACGCTGATGTGCCGCATGCCGGTAAACCGGCACTGCCTGGAAGTGCGGACCGCCGACAGTGCGGTGAACTACTACCTTGGTATCGCGATGGTACTCGCGGCCGGCCTTGACGGGATCAAGCGGAAGCTGACGGCTCCCGAGCCCGTGAATGTCGATACCTACAAGCTGGCACCGGCCGATCTCGTCGACCGCGGCTGCGTCCCCCTCCCGCGGACGCTGGATGAAGCCTTGGATGCGTTCGAAGAAAGTGGCTTCGCCAGGGAAGTGTTCGGCGAAGAATTCCACGCCACGTTTCTCAAGCACAAAAGACACGAGAGTCACGAATTCCGCACCGTTGTGACGGAGTGGGAGATTCAAAAGTATCTCCAGAGAATTTGAGCTTCATATCCCGGGAGGAAGGCACATGAACGATCCCGCGCGCGCCGCCGCCAACGACATCGCGGTTGGCAGGATGCTCGCGAGCGAGCCCCAGCTAGTCGGGATAGAGCCGGCCGTAGATGTCGTGCCCGGCATGACGCCGCAGACGATCCTTACGTCGGGCGCGCCGCTCGAGTGGTCGGCCTATACCGGTGGGCAGCGCCGCGCCGTTCTCTTCGGCGCGGTGTACGAGGGACTGGCGCGCGACATCGACGAAGCCGACCGTCTGATCCGGGATGGAAAAATCCACGTCCGATCCACCCAGGACCATAGCTGTATCGGCTCCGTAGCCGGGATTTTTTCCGCTTCGATGCCCGTGGTGATCGTGGAGGATACGGCTCATGGGCATAAGGCGTTCTGCAGCCTCTACGAGGGGCCGAGCCGGCTGAAGCTGAATTATGGAGCGTACGACGACAATGTCCGCGATGCCTTGAATTGGCTCCGGGACTCGTTGGCGCCGCTTCTATCCGCTGCCATCGAAATCAGCGGGCCCATTCCCCTGAAGCCGCTGATGGCCCGGGGGCTGCGAATGGGCGATGAACTACATAGCCGGAACACCGCCGCGACGATTCTGTTTGCTCGAGAGATCAATAAGTCGCTTCTCGAATTGTATGCGGGCGGTCGACAGACGGAGGTGCTCGCCGCCTTCGATTTTCTCTACGAGAACGAATACTCGTTCCTTCGGCTCGGAATGGCGGCTGCCAAAGTTATGGCCGACGCAGCCCACGGCGTCGACGGAAGCAGCCTGGTCACCGCAATGGCGATCAGCTGCCAGGACTTTGCGATCCGAGTGAGCGGCCTCGGCGACACATGGTTTCGTGGCCCGCATCCGACCCTCGAAGGCCGGTTCTTCGATGGTTTCACCGATGAAGACACGGAGTGGATAGGCGGCGAGAGCTGCGTAACCGAAGTCGTGGGCCTTGGAGGATTTGCCCAGGTCTGCGCGCCGACGCTGCAGGCCTACCAGGGTGGGAACTACGCGACGATGCAGCGCACCAATGACGAGATGTATCGGATTTGCGTGCGTGAAAACGATCAGTTCTTGCTGCCGCCCTTCGGTTTCCGCGGCGCGCCAACAGGGATCGACATTTTCAAGGTTCTCGATACCGGGATCACACCGGCGATCGACGGCGGACTCGCCGGAAAGGATGGGGGACAGATCGGTGCGGGCATCCTGCGGCCCCCGATCGATTGCTTCGCAAAAGCCGCTGCAGCTCACGAGGAAATGAAATCAACCCCGTGAGGGGACCCAACAAGGGGGGGGAAATGGCAAATATCGAAAATAACCTGTCAAAGGATTTTGTCTTAACGTCGAGCAACGAAGGAATGGGGCCACTGGAATTGGCCTTCTTCGTCGTGGCTGCGGCAGGGCCGCTTCTCGTGGTGGCGGGATTTGCGCCACTGGCATTCATGATTGGCGGTATTGGCGCGCCGGGAGCCCAACTCTTCGCGGGTTTGGTTCTGCTTCTGTTTGCCGTCGGCTTTACCCGGATGGCGATGCGCGTCCACAACCGGGGCGCGTTCTATGCATATATTGGCAAGAGCTTGGGAAAGGTCATGGGTGGCGGAGCCGCGGCGCTCGCCACAGCCGCCTATTGCGTGATCACGTTCGGCCAGCTTGGCGCATTCGGCGCGTTCGCGTCGGGTAGCATGTCGCGCCTTGCAGGTATCGAGATCGACTGGGTCTGGTTTTCCCTCGGAGCGTGGGCACTGGTTGCCTTCCTCGGCTATCAGCAGATTTCGCTGAGCGCAAAGGTTCTCGGCGTAGCGCTGATCTCCGAGGTGCTGATTCTGGTGGTGCTTGCTGTTCCGGTCCTTCTGTCAGGCGGACCTGAAGGATTTACGGCCGAGCCGATACTTCCGACGAGCATATTCGGAGGTTTGGGAACGGGCGCGATGTTCGCGATCGTCTTTGGCGCTTTCATCGGATTCGAGTCGACGGCGGTCTACGCGGAAGAGGCGCGGAACCCCGGCAAGACCGTGCCGCAGGCCACCTTTATGGCTGTCGGGTTTCTGACGGTGTTCTACGGTTTCATGGCCTGGGTGGCGGTTGTCGCGTTCGGAGAGTCGCAAGTGGTCGCGGTGGCAACGGAGAGCCCGACGGAAATGTTCTTCATCGCCACGGAAAGATATGTCGGCCACGGCGCGACGATCGTCATGGAGTTGCTCCTCATCACGAGCACGTTCGCGTCCAGCCTAGCCTTCCACAATACGGGATCCCGCTATCTCTTCACCCTGAGTCGAGAAGGCCTGCTTCCGGCATTTCTGGGGCGTATCAATCAGGTGAACCGGTCCCCGCAAGCGGCGTGCCTGACGGTCTCCGCGATCGCCCTCGCGGTGGTTCTGGTTTCACGGCTCGTCGGCCTCGATCCGTACCTTGAGTTGTTCCTGATTGCTGTCGCTCCAAGCATTCTTGCCATCATCGTTTTGCAGCTTATTTGCTCGGTCGCGATACTCGTCTATTTCCGAACAGATAAGACGTCCGACAACGGTGTGTTCGTGACGACGATAGCGCCGGTGTTGAGCATGATCGGGTTGGCCGTCGCGACATGGCTAATTACCGTGAACTTCTCTCTTCTATCCGGTCGGGAAGGTGTTGCGAACGTAGTCATTCTTTCGTCCCTGCCGATTGTTTTTCTGATTGGCATGGGGCGGACGATCGCGTTGCGTCGCTCGGATCCCGAACGATATGGCCGACTCACGGAAACCAAAATATGGTAGCGCAAAGCCCGCCATATTGGAGTTGCCGTGAAGAAGGCCCAACGAGCCGAAACGGAATCGCGTACGCGGACGAGCAGGGATCAAGCCGTTCCGCTGGATGATATCGATCAGGAGATTGTGCGGATTCTCCAAGTCGACGGGCGTACCAACAATTCGGAGATCGCCCGTCGGCTTGGCGTTACGGAAACGACCGTAAGGAAACGCCTCTCCGCCCTGATCTCGGGAAACTACATAGAGGTCGTTGCTGTCCCGTCGCCGTTCCTCGCCGGGATGAATATCTCCGCGATACTCGGGATCAAGACGACGCTTCATCACGTCAGGAAAATCGCGTCAGCCGTTTCGGAGAGATCCGAGGTGCGATATTGCGGAATTGCCACGGGACGGAGCAACCTCATCGTCGAGGCCTTCTTCAAGGACCATGATCATCTGCTACGCTTCGTGGCCGATTTTCTTGGTCAGATCGAGGGCGTGGTCGAGGTCGAAACGTCGTTGATATTGAAGATTGAGAAATATTCTTCGGACTGGATGGTTGAAGAAGGCCCCCAGTGACTGATTGGCCGGCCAATAAGGAACGCACGCGCGGCAACTGAGATCGTGTTGGTACTCAGTCGACCGAGCAGTCTGACGAATGCCGCAGTCGTTTTCTGATCCCGTCCACGGGGCAATTCCAGCCTCAGAGCGAACTCAATAGCGGTCCAGGCGAGCCGCGCTGACTCATGGAGCCTTGCCCTCGGCACGGGCTTCGCAACGCCTTTGTCAGCGACGATTACTCGGGCCGGATGACCCACTCTCCCGCGTCTCGGGCTTCGTTCCTTTAGCCTCAGTCCTGCTCCGCGCTGTCGTCGTAGAAGGACAGCATGAGGTCGAGGGCGTCGTCGAAATGGCCGCTCCGTGCCTTCGCCCAGAAATCCTCGGAGCCGAGATCCGAGTAGCCTTCGAACTTGGCGAGGTCTGCCTCGTCGATATTGCGAAAGCCCATCGACCAGTCCGGGAAATTGCGTCCGGCGATCTCGCCTTCTTCAAGAACGACCTTTGTGTGATGGCGCGCATCGGCCGCTATGCGGGCGTAAGCGGCCAGAACCTCGTCCTTCTCGCCCTCGAGCAACTGCATGAAATTGGCTCGGCCGGCCGCTGGCGTGACCTTGTAGATGAGGAGGCCAGTGATGCCGTCGCGGCCGTTGTGGTCCCGGCTCTTCTTCAGGATATCGGCAAGTTCCGGCTCGCTCATGGGGCGATCGGCCTGGCTCACGTAGATCAGATGGTACATCCGTTCGGTTTCCTTCCATTCCCGCTGTGACCGGGCCTGCGCTGCGCTTGTTCCCGGCCGCCAGGTGACGGTTTGCCCGCGCGCCCTGTCCTACGCAAGAGGATGGGCGCCGGTTCGCTGCTATGAGCGGTCCAGTGTGCCAATGCACAGTTCTCGCCTCTGGTAAATTTGATAATATCAAATTGCTTTCGACAATAGAAAATATACTTGACTCATTGAGTGGGTTTTGGCCTCCTTGGCAAGGTCAATTCGACAGGATCAATTTGGTTCGACCATGGCAACGACCGCCGGCAATAGCGCTCTAGAGGAGCAGGGGACGCAAACGGACCCGTCCGCCGTCGCCAAGGGACCGCGAACGGTCCAGTCTGTCGCCCGTGCCCTCGATCTGCTCGAGATCCTCGGAGACGCCAACGGCGAGATGTCGTTGAACGAGCTTGCGTCCAAGTCTGGACTGAACGCCTCGACTTGCCACCATCTGCTGGCGACCCTGGCGCAGCGCGGGTTCGTCGGTCGGTCGCCGCGCACCAGGGGGTATTTCCTGGGCCCGCGCATCACCGAGCTTTCGGAATCCCGGCTCAAGCAGTTCAACCTCCTCGACGAGGCGATGCCGGAGCTGCGGCGCCTCAATGATCAGACGCTGGAGGCGGTCTATCTGGCGGTGTTGCAGGGCCTCTCGCTGGTCACGCTTGCCAGGCTGGATTCGAAGCTGCCGATCCGCGTCGGCTCGGACGGCGCCGGCAAGTCGGATGCCGCGCACGCTACCGCGACGGGCAAGGCGATCCTCGCTTGGTTGCCCGAGGCCGAGATCGCGCGGGTGATCGCCCACGGCGGATTGAAGCAGTTCACGGACAAGACCATCTCGGCCATTTCCGAGTTGATGGAAGACCTGCGGCTGGTGCGCCGTAACGGATTTTCCATGGACAACGAGGAATTCCAGCCCGGCGTCGTGTGCGTCGGCGCGGCCATACGCGATCACAGCGGTGCGGTGATCGGCTCGATCAGCTGTTCGATGCCCCGGATTCGCGCCGAGGGCGAGCATCTCGAAAACGTGAAGACACTCGTCAAGCAGTGCGCTTCGATCATTTCAGCCCGGTTCGGAAGCCCGAAGGAGGTCTTGGAGCAGCCGTAGCCGGACGCAACGATACAAAGCACCACGGGGACGTGACCGTGGGCGCAACAAGGAGGAACCGATACCCATGGCAATGCCCGCCAACGTCAAGACGAACGCCGACCATCCGATCCCGGAGACCATGAAGGCCTGGGTGCTGGGCAATCCCGGCGAACTCACCCTTCAAGACAAGCCGGTGCCGGTGCCGGGCAAGGCCGAGGTGCTGGTTCGCATCGACGCCGTCGCCATCTGCGCGACGGACCTTGAGATCATCTACCACGGCCCGCCGGCCATGATTCAGGGCGGCGACCCCTACAACAAGGGCTTCACGCCCGGCCATGAATACATGGGCACGGTCGTTGCACTCGGGCCCGGCGTCGACGAATACGAGATCGGCGAGCGTGTGACGGTGGAGATCCATGCCGGTTGCGGCCAGTGCAAGCGCTGCCGGGAAGGCATGTACACGTCGTGCCACAACTACGGAAAGAACTACGGCGACGTCGACAAGGGCCACCGCGCGAACGGTTTCACCACCGATGGTGGCTTCTGCGAGTACCAGGTCAACAACATCAATACCCTGGTTCATGTCGGCGACACCATGTCGGACGAGGAAGCCACGCTGGTGGTGACCGCGGGGACGGCCATGTACGGCCTCACCGAGCTCGGCGGCCTAGTTGCCGGCGAGAGCGTCGTGGTGACGGGCCCCGGGCCGATCGGTCTGCTCGGCGTGGCGGTCGCCAAGGCGCTGGGCGCGCAGCCGGTGATCCTGACGGGCACGCGCGACAACCGCCTGGAGATCGGCAAGCAGCTCGGCGCCGACCACGTCGTCAACGTGCGCAAGGAAGACCCGGTCGAGGCCGTGCGGCGCATCGTCGACGGCGGCGTCGACTACGTGCTGGAGTGTTCCGCCGCACCAAACGGCATCAACGAGGCCGCGCAGATGGTCAACCGCGGCGGCAGGATCTGTCTCGCCGCCTTCCCGCACGAGGCGCCGGCGGTCGATATCGCCCATCTCGTGCGCAACAACATCTACGTCTACGGCATCCGCGGTGAGGGCAAGAGCGCCACGCATCGCGCCGAGGCGTTCATGCGCCAGAAGCGGTTCGACGCGACGCTGATCCACACCCACACCTTCAGCATGGACGACCTGCCGGAGGCGATCCGCTACGCCAAGGACCGCGTCGAGGACGCCATCAAGGTGGTGGTCAAGAACAAGCACGCCGCGGCGAAACACGCCGAAGCCGCCGAATAGGGCCGCCGAACAAGACCATCGAACAAGGCCTTTGTCAGAAAAGGGCGGCAGGCCCGATAATCCCCGGGAGGGAACCTTCATGACTATTCGCACACTGGCTCTCGCCACCGCACTCGCGATCTCCGCGGGTGCCTATTCGACGGCATCCGCTGAAGGGCTTTCGCCTAATGGTGTGAAGACCTTGGCGCCGGAAGGCGGCATCAAGCCGACCGCAACCTGGTCGCTCGGCACCCGAGCCGGCGACTTCGTGTTCGTTGCCGGCATGCGCGGCATCGACGCGAAGTCCAATTCGCTCGTCGAAGGCGATGAAGGCCGAGTCCGTCAGGCCTTCCTGAATATGCAGATGATCGCCGAATCCGAAGGTGCAACCCTGCGCGATGCGGTGCGGCTCGTCGTCTACGTGACGGACATGTACCGCTATCGGCCGATCGTCAACGCGATCCAGAAGGACCTGTGGGGCGACGGGCCGTACCCGCCGCGCACGATTATCGAAGTCGACCGGTTGAACCAGGACGACATTGTCGAAGTCGAAGGCACGTTCTACGCGCCGAAGAGCTGACCGCGTTGCGGATACGCGTTGGAGACGGTCCATGCTGACCTGCGATCAGTATCACATGCCGGCGACGCTTCACGAGGCGTTGGCCCTGTGGCGCGCCGCGCCGGAGGGCAGCCGGCTGGTGGCTGGCGCGACGGATATCCTGCCGTGGGCCCGGGAGGGCCGGGGCGGGAACGTGCACCTGCCTGCCATGATCGACCTTAGCCGTGTGGCGGACCTGTCCGGCTACTCCGTGGCGGACGGGCGGGTGCGTCTCGGCGCCAACGTTGCCTACCAGCAGTTCCTGACCGACGAGACGTTGCGCCGGCACCTGCCGTGCATGCCCTATTGCGCGATCTGGTTCGCGGACGATCAGATCCGCGAACAGGCCACCTTGGCCGGCAACATCGTCAACGCCTCGCCGGCCGCCGACGGGACACCGCCCGTGCTGGCGCTGAACGGCGAGATAGAGATGGCGGGGCTTGACGGCGATGCCGTCGTGCGACGGTCTCTTCCCGTCGACGATTTCCTCCAGGGACCCGGCAAGACGGCCCTTCAGCCCGGCGAAATCGTCACAGCGGTGACCTGTGACTCCCTTCAGGGCTACGGCGGTTCGTTCCAGAAGGTCGGTCAGCGCCGGTCTCTGGTCATCTCCTCCGTCTGCGCCGTTGCCTGCGTCAAGACCGATCCGGGCGGAACCGTCTTCGAGGACGTACGCCTGGCGCTCGGCGGCATAGGGCCGGTGCCGGTACGGTTGGGCGATGTCGAGGCCATTCTGAACGGCAAGCCGATTTCGCAAGACATCATCGCGGAAGCGAGCGCCATTCCGCCGTCGCGGGTCGCGTCCCGGACGCGTCAGGATTACCGGCGGGCCGTCGTGCGCGGCTTCGTCGAGGCGGCCATCGAGGAAGCGCTGGCCGATGCCGGCGCTCCGCTCCAGGCGGCTCGGGAAAGGGAGAAATCCCATGTCTGATTTGAATCTTGAACTGGAAGTCAACGGCCGCAAGGTTCGTCGGCGCACGGGTACCCACCAGCGGCTGCTCGATTTCCTGCGCGACGACCTGAACCTGACCGGTACCAAGGAAGGCTGCGGCGCCGGCGAGTGCGGGACGTGCTCGGTGTTCGTCGATGGCAAGCTGGTCAAGTCGTGCCTGATGCCGGCCGCCAAGGCGCAAGGCACGAAGATCGAGACGATCGAGGGACTTGCGGGCGCGGGTGATCTCACGCCGATGCAGAAGGCATTCTACAAGACCGGTGCGAGCCAGTGCGGCTACTGCATTCCCGGCATGGTCATGGCGGCGACGTCGGCCCTGCGCGAGAATCCCGATGCCGACATCGAGGAGATCAAGGAGCGGCTGGGCGGAAACATCTGCCGCTGCACCGGCTACAGCAAGATTTTCGAGGCGGTGGAGATCGCCCGCGACGTGATCGCCGGCACCCGGCCCGCCGCGGCGCTGGAGGCGGACGCGGTCGATGCCTCGTATATCGGCAACAACGTGCGCCGGCTCGACGCGCCGAGCAAGGTGTCGGGCCGCCTGCGCTATGCCGGCGACATGGTCATGCCCGGCATGCTGCACATGCAGGTGCTGCGCAGCCCCCACCCGCACGCCCTCATCAAGGCGATCGACACCAGCGCGGCCGAGGCATTGCCCGGTGTCGCCTGCGTCATCACCGCCGCCGACGTTCCCGGCGAGGACGGCTTCGGGGTGTTCGTCCACGACCAGCCGATCATGGCGCGCGGCAAGGTGCGCTATGTCGGGGAAGCCGTCGCCGCCGTCGCGGCCGACGATGTGGTGACCGCCGCCAGGGCGCTGTCGCTGATCAAGGTCGACTACGAGGAATTGCCCGCCGTCTTCGACGCGGAAGAGGCGATGCAAGCCGGTGCGCCTGTCGTGCACGACTATGCGCAGGACAACCTCGTCAAGCACATCCCGATCCGCAAGGGCGACGTCGAGGCGGGCTTCGCCGAGGCGGACCTGATCGTCGAACAGACCTATTCGACCCAGCAGGTCGAGCATGCCTACCTCGAGCCGGAGGCGGGGCTGGCCTATGTCGACCACGACGACGTCGTCACCGTCGTCTCGCCGAGCCAGAACATCACCCATCACCGGCACATGCTGGCCAAGATCATCGACAGGCCGATCAACAAGGTCCGCTTCATCATGAGCCCCGTGGGCGGCGGCTTCGGCGGCAAGGAGGACATGATCTATCAGGGGATGCTGGCGCTTGCGGCCATGAAGACCGGCCAGCCGGTGCGCCTGGTGTTCACCCGCGAGGAATCGATCATTTCGACCGCCAAGCGCCACCCCGCACGCATCACCTACAAGATGGGCCTGAAGCGGGACGGTCGGATCACGGCGGTGTCGTTCAGGATGATTTCCGATGGCGGCGCCTACGGCCTGTCGACGGAAGGCGTGATGCGCAAGGCGGCGATCCTGTCGTGCGGCCCGTATGATATCCCGAACGTGCAGATCGATACCTACGGCATCTACACCAACAACACGCCGTCCGGCGCGTTCCGCACCTTCGGCGCAATGCAGGCGCAGTTCGCGACAGAGTCTCACATGGATATCTGCGCCGAGAAACTGGGCCTCGATCCCTTCGCGTTCCGCCGCATCAACATGATGCGTGACGGTGCGGTGACCCATACCCGGCAGGCGCTGGACTCCGTCTCGATGGGTGAGGTGCTCGACGCCGCCGAACGCAGCTCCGGCTGGGAGGCCGGTGCGCCGACGATGCGCGGTCCGCAGCGCGCCGACCTTGCAGGCGCCGGAACCCGCCCGCCCTGCACCCTCGGCGCGCGGGTTCGCAAGGACAGCGCGGCCAATCGGCAGGAGGTGGCGTGATGCAACGCAAGATGCGCGGCCGCGGCGTTGCCGCAAGCTGGTACGGCATCGCCCGTACGGCAACGATCGACCGGGCCGGCGCCTGGGCCGAACTCGACGACGGCGGGACCGCCAAGATCGTCACCGGCGTCACCGAGATCGGCGAGGGGATCCTCACCGTGCTCGCGCAGATCGCCGCCGAGGAGCTGGGCATCCGGCCCGAGGACGTAACCATCGGCGACAACGACACCGCGCGCTCGCCGGAGGCCGCCCACGCCGGCGCCACCCGGCAGACCTACATGATCGGCAACTCGGTGGCGCTGGCCTGCCGCGATGCCCGCGCCAAGCTGGTCGACGAGCTTGCCGATCATTGGGGCGTCGGGGCAGAGACCATCAAGGCCTTCGATGGCGCGATCTGGGCCGAGGGCACCAATCTGAAGATGTCCATGGAAGAGGCCGTCGACATCTGCAAGAAGCGCGGCGTCGTGCCGGTCGGCTCGGGCTCCTTCACCGCGCACGGCACCGGCCTCGATCCGGTCGACGGCTCGGGCAGCCCCTGGCAGACCTACGTATTCGGCTGTCAGGTCGCCGAGGTCGAGGTCGACACGGTGACCGGCGAAGTTCAGGTACTCGGCATCTGGGCGGCGCATGACGTCGGCCGCGCCATCAATCCCCGAGGCGTTGAAGGTCAGATCGAAGGCGGCGTCGTCCAGGGGCTCGGCCAGGCGCTGATGGAGGATTACCAGCTCGACAAGGGGCATACGAAGACCCACGGTTTCGCCAAGTACATCCTGCCGACGTCGTTGGACATTCCGGAAATAACGACGACGATCATCGAGGACCGCGACCCGAAGAGTCCCCTTGGCGCCAAGGGGATCGGCGAGCCGGCGCTGGTGCCTACGGCGCCGGCAATCATGAACGCGATCTACGACGCCATCGGCGTGCGCATTACCTCGCTGCCGGCGACGCCGGAGAAGATCATCGCGGCCCTCGCTGAAAAGGCACGTTCCGAAAGTTCCGTCAGGGAGGCCGCGGAATAAAGCCGGAAACCGACGGGACCAGGGAGCGCCGCGCAAGCAATAACGAACCGCCATTTGGATTACGGCGGAGTCGACAAGGCGAATGGAAGGGAGACGCCCAATGGACGTGAGCATGTACCAGAAGATGCGGATCGGCATCGTTCACTTCAAAGCCTTTCCGGGCATCGAGACCGGCGTCGGTCCGATTGTCGAGACTTTGGAGAAGATCTGCGCCGACGACTTCTTCACCGCCGTCGAGGTGGGGTGGATGAAGGACTACCGGGTCCGCAACACGGCGCGCCACCTGCTCGACCAGAGCCATCTTTCGGTGGCCTACGCGACCCAGCCGAAGGTCCTCTCCAACAAGTTCAATCTCAATTCGTTCGACGTGCGTGAGCGCGCGACCGCGATCGACGCCATCAAGAGCAGCGTCGACGAGGCCCGCCAGCTCGGCGCCGAAGTGGTGCGGCTGATCGCCGGCAAGGACCCTGGCGACGAGAAGAGAGACGAAGCCAAGAAGCTTCTCATCGACTCGATCAGCCAGATCATGGACTACGCGGCGGAAGACGACGACGGGCTTCAGTTCACGCTGAAGATCTTCGACCGCGATATCGACAAGAAGAACCTGATCGGTCACGTCGGGGACGCCGTCGATGTCGCCAAGGCGCTGCGGCCGAGCTACCCGAATTTCGGTCTGCTGACCGACCTGAGCCATTTCCCGCTGCTGGACGAGGATCCGGACGTCAGCATTCCGATGATGGCCGACTATCTGGAAGCCGTGCATCTCGGTAATTGCGCCTTCCGCGACAAGAGCCATCCCGCCTACGGCGATATCCAGCCGCGCTTCGGCGTGCCCGGCGGCGAAACTGATCTGCCGGAGGTAACGAGCTTCTTCCGCGCCCTCACCAAGAACGGCTTCTTCGACAAGCCGGAGCGCCCGGTCGTCAGCGCGGAAGTGCGTCCGGTGCTGGCTGGTGAGATCTCCGAAATCATTATCGCCAACGCCAAGCGCGTGATCCGCGATGCCTGGGCGCTCTCGCAGCTTCCCGAAGCGGATACCGAGGCAAGTCTCCAGACGAGGAGGGGCAGCCGGCTGGCCCAGAAGAAGCCGCAACTTGCGTGACCAGCGCACCGAAAACACAAACAGGGAGAGAGACCGTGGAACTTAAAGCGATGAAGTGGATCGTCGGCGCCACTGCTCTGGCGCTCGTATTCGGCCAGACGCCGGCCCGGGCCGAATACCCGGAAAAGCCGGTCGAGATGACAGTGCTGTTCGGGGGGACCGCACAGACCATCGGCCAGCTGCTCGCTGATCTGATGTCGAAGAACCTTCCCAATCCGGTGGTGCCGGTCGCCCGCACCGGTGGTGGCGGGTCCGTTGGCTACAAGTATGTCAACGCGACGGATCCGGACGGATACAACATCGTCTGGAATTCGAACTCGATCAGCACCGGCTATCATGGCGGTCGGACCGATTTCGACTACACGGCGTTCAAGCCTATCGCCAGGATTAGCGTCGAAGTGCCGGCCTTTGCGGTCCGTGCCGATGCCGGTTGGGAGACGCTTCAGGACATGGTCGATGACATCAAGTCGTCGGACAAGAAGCTGAAGGTGGGCGCCTCGGGCAAGGGCTCGTTCACGCACCTTACGACGATGGCACTGCTCGACAAGCTGGGCATCGCCGACAAGGTCATCCACGTGCCGTATGACCAGGGCAAGGCGCCGGTCGAACTGCTTGCTGGACGTATCGACGCGGCACTGCAGTGGCCGGGGCAATTCATCTCCCACGCGGAGGCGGGCACCATCAACATCCTGTGCGTGACCGGCAAGGATCGTATTACCGCGCTTCCCGATGTGCCCAGCTGTGCCGAAGCCGGTGCCGGCGATCTCGACATCACCATGTGGCGAGGGCTCGCAGCACCCGCCGACACACCCGACGAGGTCATCGCTATCCTCGAGGCCGCGGCCAAGACGGCGACTGGGAGCGAGGAGTTCATCGCCGCCTCGAAGACCGTCGGTTTCGAGCCGGCGTTCGCCGATCACGCCCAGTTCGGCGAGCAGATCGCTGCCGATGACAAGTGGATCGGCGAATTGATCAAGGACCTCGGCCTGAACCAGTAGTCCGGACGGGGCAAGCTCATGCGCGCGGTTCATCGCGACCAGATTGTCGGGACGCTCCTTCTTGTATTCGGGGCGCTCTGGACGGCGGTCGTCTTCCTCACGGTTCCACCAGGATACGGCGAGAATGTCGGGCCGCGCGCATTTCCTCTCGGCCTCGGCATCCTTCTCATCCTGCTCTCGGCCTTGATGCTTATTTCCGGATCTCGGAAAGCCCAATCGAGGGCAGACGACGCAGAAGACGAAGACGTCGTGAGCGCGACGACCCGGGCCGAACTTCGGGTCGTCGCCTCGGTGTTCGTGATCATCGTTGGCTTCGGTTTCCTTATGGAGAAACTGGGCTTCGTGATTGCGACGGTGACGATCGTCTCAATGTCGATGTGGCTAGTGCTCGGCATCCGCAAACCGACCGTAATCGCCGGGATGGCGATTGGTCTGGCAGGCGGGTGCTGGCTGGTTTTCGGCAAGATACTCGGCGCCTACTTGCCGCCGGGCACCTGGCTTTCGCTTTTCTAGGGTCGGTATCGTCAAATGGACGTCTTGTATTCCGCCCTCACCGTCGCTCTCGCGCCCGACGCCATCGTGGCCGTCGTCGTGGGGACTTTCGTCGGTCTTGTCTTCGGATCGATCCCTGGGCTGACCTTCACGGTGGCGCTGGCGCTCGTTCTGCCGGTCACGTTCTCACTCGCGGCTACGCCGGCGATAGGATTGCTGCTCGGCACCTATATCGGCGGAATGACCGGCGGCTCGGTCTCGGCAATCCTGCTCGGGATCCCCGGTACGCCATCGTCTGCTGCCACGGTGATTGACGGCTATCAGCTCACCAAGCGCGGCAAGGCATCGCTGGCCCTCGGCACGGCGGTCATCGTGTCGTGCTTCGGCGGTCTCGTCAGCCTGGTCGTGATGATCGTTTCGGTCGACGTGGTGGCCAGGATAGCCCTGCATTTCGGACCGGTTGAGATCTTTGCGCTCGTCCTGTTCGGCCTGTCCACGATCTGCGGCCTTTCGGAAAAATCGCTTGTCCGCGGCCTGATCGCCGGTGTGATCGGCCTGATGCTGATGACCATCGGCCTGGACGAGATGGAAGGCGTACAGCGACTGACGTTCGGCACGATCACCCTGCAGCAGGGTGTGAACCTGATCGTCGCGATGATTGCGCTCTTCGCCGTTCCCCATGTAATCGCGGCATTCGCTGACTACTACCATAGCGAAAAGAGTGCCGTGGGTGCCTCCGACGTGAGCGTCGAACTGCCCAGCCTCCGGACTCTGAAGGAAAATTTCTGGCTGATGGTGCGGTGCGCGTTTATCGGCACCGGCATTGGAGCGGTTCCGGGAACCGGCGGGCCGATTGCCGCGTTTCTGGCCTACGCCCACGCCAGGCGCTCGTCCAAGGACAGAGAGCGCTTCGGCAAGGGCGCACTGGCCGGCGTCGTGGCACCGGAGACCGCAAACAACGCCGTGACCGGCGGGGCGATGATCCCGCTTCTCTCCCTCGGCATTCCCGGCGACCCGGCAACGGCGCTGGTCCTGTCGGGACTTCTCATCCATGGCCTCGTGCCGGGCCCGATGCTGTTCATCCAGCACACCGGCGATATCTACGCGATCTACATCACCATCATCGTCGCCTATCTCGCGGTGTTGGCCATCCAATTGCTCGGGATCCGGTTTTTCGTGCAGATCCTGCGTGTGCCGGCGCACCTGCTCGCAGTCGCGATCATCGTCATGTGCGGCTTCGGCGCCTATGCGATCCGCAATTCGGTCTTCGATGTCTACACGATGGGCATCCTGGGCGTGCTGGCCTATGGCCTGATGCGGGCGCGCATTCCGCTCACGCCGGTCGTGCTCGGCCTCGTCCTTGGCCCGACCCTGGAGCGCGAATTCCGTACGGCGATCATCTTGTCGGAAGGCGACATGACCACGTTCTTCTCCTCCGTGACGGCCGTCATCTTCTATCTGATGGCCATCGGTGTCATCGCCCTGCACTTCGTCGGGCAGGCGCGCGAGGCGCGGGCGGAAAAGCTGAAAACCAAGCAACAACAGCAGGAAGAGGCTGTCTGAGCGATGCTGGAGCGCAGACCTGAAACCGAACTGAGCGAAGCCATGCGCCGGCGCGCGCGCGTCATTCGGCAAGCGGGCGGTCTGGACGAGGCGATCGCGTCGGGCGCGCTCGACCGCATCGTCGAGGTGAGTCTGTCCGAAGGGCTGGTGCTCGGGCTGTTGAAGCAGGGGGTGCGCAAGTACTTCGCGATCTTCGGGCACGGCTCGACGGATCTCGGCGAGGTGCTGCGCGTCTACGAGGACGAGGGCGTCACGCGGACCATCAACTGCCGCAACGAGGTTGAGATGGCCCATGCGGCCACCGCGCTCGCCTGGCAGTACGGCGATACCTGTGCTGCCATCACCTCGATCGGTCCGGGCGCCCTCCAGGCGATGGCCGGATCGCTGGCGGCCTCGTCGAACGGTGTCGGCGTCTATCACATCTATGGTGACGAGACGACGCAGGGCGAAGGCTACAACATGCAGCAGATCCCGAAGGAACAGCAGGGGCTGTTCGGACAGATCACCGCGATCATGGGTCAGTCCTATGTGCTGCACACGCCCGGCGCGCTGCGCGACTGCCTGCGCCGCGGGACCGCCTGCGTGCACCATCCCTTCAAGGCCGGCCCGTTCTACCTGCTGTTGCCGCTCAACACGCAGCCGCAGATGACCGAGGTGAACCTCGGCACGCTGCCGGGCCGGACGACGGTGGCGCCGATGGCGCCGCAGTCGAAGGCGGTCTTCGCCGAGGCGGTGACGCGGATCGCGGCTGCCGAACGGCCGGTCATCAAGGCCGGCGGCGGCACGCGCAGCCACGCCGAGGCGGTTCGCCGGCTCGCTGAGCGCATCGGCGCGGCGGTGGTCCTGTCCCCCGGTTCGACCGGGGTCCTCGCCGACGGCGATCCCCACAACATGCATGTCGGCGGTTCGAAGGGCTCGATCTCCGGCAACTATGCCATGGAGAACGCTGACCTGTTGATTGCCATAGGCACGCGCGCGGTTTGCCAGGCCGATTGCTCTGGCGTCGGCTACCCCAATGCCAGGGCTGTCGTGAACATCAACGGCGACCTGTCCGACCTCATGCACTACGCCAACACGACGGGCCTGCCCGGCGATATCTCGGCGGTCATCGGCCAGTTGCTGGAGGAGATCGCCACATCGAACGCCGTCGACCCGGCGGCCACGGCAGGGTGGCTTGAGGCGTGCGGAGAGAAGAAGCGTGAGTGGGAGGCGTTCAAGCACGCCCGCTTCGCCGCCCCGCCGCAAATGGACGAGGTCTGGGAGCGCACGGTCCTGACCCAGCCCGCCGCCATCAAGATCGTCGCCGATTTCGCCAAGGCCCGCGATGCCACCAAGTTCTTCGACGCCGGCGACGTTCAGGCCAACGGCTTCCAGATCGTCGAGGACGACCGGCCTGGCGACACCTACACCGAAACCGGCGCGTCCTATATGGGCTTCGCGGTTTCCGCCTTGCTGGCCTCCGCCGCGGCCAACGAACCGCGCTACGGCATTGCGTTCACAGGCGACGGCTCGTTCATGATGAACCCGCAGATCCTGATCGACGGCATAGAGCACGGCGTCAAAGGCATGGTCGTGCTGTTCGACAATCGGCGCATGGCCGCGATCACCGGTCTGCAGCATGCGCAATACGGCAACGAGTTCCGCACCAATGACGGCGTACCGGTCGACTACGTGCAGCTCGCTTCCTCGGTCGACGGCGTCAAGGCGGTGTTCGCCGGATACGATGCCGACAGCCTTCGCGCCGCGCTCGAGGACGCTGCGTCCCATGACGGCCTGTCGCTCGTGCACGTACCGGTCTATGGCGGCACGGACGAGATTGGCGGCATGGGCGCGTACGGGTCGTGGAACGTCGGCAACTGGGTCGCCGACGTCCAGGACCGTTATCTGAGACAGAATATCTGACGAGAGGATTGCCCGTGTATCAGGACTTCGAGCTTTACATCGGCGGGGCGTGGGCGGCGGCGATGAACGGCGCGACGAAACAGGTTTTCGACCCGGCGACCGAGGAGGAAATCGGCAAGATCGCCGACGCCGGCCCGGACGACCTCGCTCGCGCGCTCTCCGCGGCCGCACAAGGTTTTGAGATCTGGCGCCGGACCGGGACCTGGGACCGTGCGGCGAAGATCCGACGCGTCGCCGACCTGATCCGTGAGCGTGTCGATACGATCGCCCGGGTCATGTCGATCGAGACCGGCAAACCGCTGGCCGAAGCGGTCGGCGAGACCAACGGCGCCGCCGATCAGTTCGAATGGTACTCGGAAGAGACCAAGCGCATTTACGGTCAGATCATCGGGTCGCGCACCGCCGAGTCCCGCCTTTCGGTGATCTACCAGCCGGTCGGGGTCGTCGCGGCGTTTTCGGCGTGGAATTTCCCGGCGCTCCTGCCGGCCCGCAAGATTGCCGCGGCCCTTGCAGCCGGCTGCTCGGTGATCGTCAAGCCGGCCAGCGAGGCGCCGGGTTCCTGCGGCGCGATCGTCCAGGCCTGCCACGACGCGGGCATTCCCGCGGGCGTCGTGAATTTCGTCACCGGCAATTCCAGCATGATCGCCAGGCACCTGATTTCTTCGCCGGTGGTGCGCAAGGTCTCGGTGACCGGTTCGGTGCCGGTCGGCAAGCAGATCCTGCACCTGGCCGCCGACGGCGTGAAGAAGGTGTCGATGGAACTCGGCGGCCACGGTCCGGTCATCGTCTTCGACGATGCCGATGCGGAACAGGCGGCGGCCGTATGCGCTGCGACCAAGTTCCGCAACTGCGGTCAGGTCTGCATATCGCCAACGCGCTTCTACGTGCACGAAAACAGCTACGAAGCCTTCGCCGCGAAATTCGCGGAAGTGGCCAGGTCGATCAAGCTCGGCAGGGGCCTCGACGAGGGGGTCCAGATGGGTCCGATGGCCAATGCGCGCGGGCTCGACACGATCAAGACGATGGTCGCCGATGCCGTCGACAAGGGCGCCGATGTGCTGGCCGGCGGCAACGTGCCGAGCGAGTTCAATCGTGGCTTCTACTTTGAGCCGACCGTTCTCGGCCGCGTGCCGGACGACGCCCTGGTGATGAACGAGGAGCCGTTCGGGCCGATCGCCCCGCTGGCGACGTTCACCGAGTACGATGATGTGATCAGGCGGGCGAATTCCCTGCCGTTCGGCCTCGCCGGCTACGTGTTCACCAGCAATCTCGGCAACGCGACGCGCGCGTCGGAAGACCTGGAGGTCGGCATGGTGGGCGTCAACGAGATGCTGCTGGCGACTGCGGAAGCGCCGTTCGGCGGCATCAAGGAAAGCGGCATGGGGCGGGAAGGCGGATCACTGGGTATCCACGACTACCTCGAGCCGAAATACGTCAAGATGAAGCTCTGAGGACCGGCACCACCCCATGTCCGATACCGAAGACCACGGGTTTGCGCGCGGGCTGACCAATTACGGCGACCGCGACTTTTCGCTCTATCTGCGCAAGTCCTTCGCCAGCTCCATGGGCTACTCCCGCGAGATGCTTTCAAAGAAGATCGTCGGCATCGCCTATACGCCGTCCGGCTTCAACAACTGCCATCGGCACTTTCCGGAGATGCTGGAGGCGGTCAAGCGTGGGGTGCTGGCGGCCGGCGCCTTGCCGGTCGAGTTCCCGACCATCTCGCTGGGCGAGGTGTTCCTCAATCCGACGAGCCTGAAGTTCCGCAACCTCATGTCGATCGACACGGAGGAGATGATCCGCGCCCAGCCGATGGACGCGGTGGTGCTGATGGGCGGCTGCGACAAGACGGTGCCCGCTCAGCTGATGGGGGCGGCCTCCGCCGACCTGCCGGCGATCCAGCTGGTCGCCGGCCCGATGATGACATCGCGTTATGGCGAGGAAAGGCTTGGCGCCTGCACGGACTGCCGACGCTTCTGGGCCAAGTACCGTGCCGACGAAATCGACGGCGAGGAAATCGGCAAGATCGAAATGCGGCTCGCCACCACCGCCGGAACATGCGCGGTGATGGGCACCGCCTCGACGATGGCCTGCCTTGCCGAGGCGCTGGGCATGTCGCTGCCGGGCACCGCGGCCATTCCCGCCGTTCATGCCGACCGGCTGCGGGCGGCCGAGGCGACCGGTGCGGCAGCGGTCCGCCTGCTCGCCGATCCCGTCAGGCCGAGCCAGGTGATCACCCGGAAGTCGGTCGAGAACGCCTTGCGCGTCCTCCTGGCGCTCGGCGGGTCGACCAACGCGATCATCCATCTGACGGCGGTCGCCGGCCGCCTCGGGATCGATATTCCGCTGACCTGGCTCAACGAACTGTCCGACACCACGCCCGTGCTGGTGAACCTCAAGCCGGTCGGCTCGCACTACATGGAGGACTTCTTCTTCGCCGGCGGCCTCGGCGCGGTGCTGCGTGAGCTGAAGCCGCTGCTGAACCTCGACTGCCTGACGGTGACCGGAGAAACGCTCGGCGAGCGTCTGGACGCGCCGGCCGACCCGGTGGATCGCAAGGTGATCGCCAGCGCCGCCGAACCGCTGGAGCCGCAAGGCGGGCTCGTCGCCCTGTTCGGATCTCTGGCGCCGCGCGGTGCGATCCTGAAACGGTCGGCCGCCGACCCGACGCTTTTCGAGAAGGAGGGGAGGGCGGTCGTCTTCTCTTCGCTGGAGGATCTCGCCAACCGCGTGGACGATCCCGAGCTCGACATCACGGCGGACGATTTTATGGTGCTGCAGAACGCCGGCCCGACCAGCGCCTCCGGCATGCCGGAAGCCGGCTACCTGCCAATCCCCAGAAAGCTGTCGTCGAAGGGGGTGAAAGATATGGTCCGCATATCCGATGCCCGAATGTCCGGCACCGCTTTTGGCACCATCGTGCTGCATGTGACGCCCGAAGCGGCGCAAGGCGGGCCACTTGGCCTCGTGCGCACGGGCGACCGGATCCGCCTGTCGGTCGCGAACCGGAGCATCGACCTGCTGGTCGACGAGGTCGAGCTCGCACGGCGCCGCGCGGCGTTTTCACCGACCCTGCGCGACCCGGAAACGCTGCGGGGCTATGACCGTCTCTACGCCGAGCAGGTGCTGCAGGCCGATGAGGGGTGCGATTTCGCGATCCTGAAGCCAACGAAATAGCGGCATCCGGGCGGTCGCTCCCTGGACCTTGTGCCAACCGCCCGGCGGCCTTAGCCGCGACAAATAAAACTTCCCGCCTCGCGAACCTTTCCTGCCGATCCGCATCAAAGGGATCGGGTGCCGTTGTTACGGCGCCGATGTGAAACGGAAAGGAACACGACGTGAAAACCTCTCTTGCGCTCGCCGCCGCCCTTTTTGCCGCGACTTCGACCGTCGCGATCGCACAAGACGATACGGCGCTTGTTCAGGCCCCGCCGGGCGAGCCCTATATCCGAGTCAGCGACGCGTTGCCCCTTCCCGAGTTCATCCCCGGTCTCGGCACGCTGTTCGTCAATCCCGATACGCTGCCCGCCGGACCGTTCCTGGCCTATGACCACGACGGCAAGCTCTCCGCCACGGTCTACATGACGCCGCTCGAGGCGCTGGAGAACGGAAAATCCTTTGACGATCTCGGGATCGGTTCGCATGCGGTCCGCGGCGTGGACGTCTATTACAACGCCGGACATCCCGGCGTGGACGAGCCCCATGCCCATGTCGTGCTGTATCACGACGAAGGCGCCAAGGGCCGGCTCGCGAAATGAGCCGGACCCGACGACAGGTACTGGCACTGGGGGGTGGCGCGGTCGCCACCCTCGCCCTGCCGCGCTCGATTCCGGCATCCCCGATCGGAGAGGTCGAGATGGTCGGCACCGCCCGCGGGGAACGGATATGGTTCGCGCCACGCGGTCTGGCGGTTGCCCCCGGCACCACGCTGCGCTTCGTCAACCGCGATTCCGGGAACAGTCATACGGCCACGACCTATCATCCGGACCTCTACGGCAGGCCCCGCCGAATTCCGGCGGCGGCGGAGCCCTGGGACAGCGGCTTTCTGTTGCCCGGGGAGAGCTTCCAGGTCACGCTGACCGTTCCCGGCGTCTACGACTACTACTGTATTCCGCATGAGATGGCCGCGATGGTCGGCCGCATCGTCGTGGGCCGTCCAGGCGCCGCGGAGTGGGAGGGCTTGAGCGAAGAGACCGACGACATGATGCCCGAAAAGCTCGCGGCATTGCCGTCGGTGGACGCCATTCTTTCCCGCGTCCGGATCGGAGAAGACGGATCCCAATGACGACCGCCACGAAACCATCCGCCGAACCAAGGGCCGGGCCGGATACACCGGAGGAAGCGCTGGTCGCTGCAGCCCGCGCCCGCGACGACGCCGCGATCCGTGAACTGATCCGTCGGCTTAATCCGCGCCTGTTTCGCGTCGCGCGAGGGATCCTGCCCAGCGATGCCGAAGCCGAAGAGGTGGTGCAGGACGCCTATCTCGCGGCCTTCACCCGGCTGGACGAGTTTCGCGGCCGCGCGCGATTTTCCACCTGGGTCACCCGGATCGCGATCAATACCGCACTGATGCGGGTGCGACGCGCGCGCCCTCAAGAGGGGTACGACACCGTGAACGAAGAGGACAGCAGCCGCATCATCAGTTTCCCGGGGCAGCAGGCGGACTCGCCTGAGGCGTCCCTCGGTCGGTCCCAGATGCGCGGTGTCCTGGAAGCAGCGGTTGCGGATCTGCCGTCGGATCTGCGGCTGCCGTTCCTGCTGTATGAAGTCGAGGGGATGGCGATCCGCGACATCGCGCACGATCTCTCACTCAACCCGATCACCGTGAAGACCCGTCTCTTCCGCGCGCGCCGCCGACTGCGGGCAACACTGGAACAGCAGGTTCACGGCGGGTTCGGCACGATATTTCCGTTCGATGGGATGCGGTGTGTGGCCATGGCGGATCGCGTCGTAGCGATGCTGAAGGCGCAGCGGCACAACTAGCCCGGCGCCTTCCCCGACAGGGATCGCATCGTTGACATGGAGCGCCTCGGACGGGGGTGTAGCGGTCAAACCGCTGTGGCGACATCGTTCCGGTCGGGAGTTGTTGTCGGATCCTGCCTTGCTTGGCGACGCCAAGGTGGTCGGTCGACAGCATTGGCCGTAATAGCTTGTGGCCGACCGCATTGATCGACCGTTGTCGATGCATCATTTGACGGATTGATATTTTTTGAAGCTGAACCGTGCTGCTATGAATCCCGTGTTCTTTGCGATCGGGGCTCCAGCACATGAACACCTATGATAGCGGGCGGCTGAATCTTCCCTTCGTCGGCCATTGCACCTTCGCCAAGAGCCCTGTCTGCCTCGACTGGGACAGGATCGAGGCCGATGTCGCGGTGCTCGGTGTTCCCTACGACATGGGAACCCAGTACAGACCGGGAAGCCGGTTCGGCCCGCGCGCCATCCGTGACGCGTCCACGTTGTTCTCCTTCGGTCATGGCGGTGCCTACGATCACGAGGACGACGTTGTCTACCTGCCCGCCGACCGCGTCCGGATCGTCGATGTAGGCGATGCCGATATCGTCCACACCGATACGGTATCGAGCCATCGCAACACCGAGCTTGCGGTGCGCAAGATCCTCGCCAGCGGCGCCATGCCGGTCGTGCTCGGCGGAGACCACGCGATCAACATCCCCTGTGTCCGCGCCTTCGCCGACGAGGACCCGATCCATATCGTCCAGATCGACGCGCATCTCGATTTCGTCGATGTCCGTCACGGTGTCAGCGAAGGCCATGGGAATCCGATGCGGCGTGCCGCCGAACAGACACATGTTACCGGGCTGACCCAGCTTGGAATCCGCAACGTCTCTTCGACGGCGCGGGAAGGCTACGAGGAAGCGCGCAGGCGAGGCTCGCAGATCCGCTCGGTTCGCCAGTGCCGCGCGCTTGGCACCCGGGGAATGCTGGATCTCGTTCCCGAAGGGGCGCGCTACTACGTCACGATCGACATAGACGGCTTCGATCCGTCCATCGCGCCCGGCACCGGCACGCCGAGCCATGGCGGCTTCCTGTACTGGGAAGTCATGGAGTTCCTGCAGGGGCTCAGCAAGCGTGGCGACGTGGTCGGGATCGACCTGGTCGAGGTCGCCCCGGCCTACGATCCCTCGGGCGTCACATCGATCCTTGCCGCCCAGGTCTTGATGAATTTCCTCGGCTACATCTTCCACGAACGGCAGCTGCGCGCCGGGTAGACGATCCGCCGGTGCCAAGGGAGGACGCAGATGATCGCCAACCCCATCACCTGGCCGGACGGCAAGAAATGTGCTGTCGCCGTCACCTTCGACATGGATGCCGACAGCCTCGTGCATATCGCGGACCCGGCGCGCGCGCCGAAGCTGGTGTCGGCGACTTCGATGCTGCGCTACGGGCCGGAGATCGCGATCCCGCGTATTCTCGAGACCTATCGGCGGCTCGAAATCCGGCAGACCTTCTTCATTCCGGCATGGTGCGCCGAGACTCATCCCGGGGCTGTCGAAGCGATCGCGGAAGCGGGACACGAGGTCGCGCTCCACAGCTATATCCACGAGCATTCCTACGATCTGTCGCGCGATGCGGAGGCCTATCTGCTGGCCCGCAGCGCGGCCATCCTGGAACGGGTCGCCGGCACGCGCCCCCGGGGCTGGCGCGCACCGATGTATTCCTTTTCTCCAGCATCCGGTGAGCTCCTCGTCGAGGCCGGCTTCGCCTACGATTCCTCGCTGATGGGCGACGACATCCCCTATCTGCTGGATACGCCGAAGGGGCGACTGGTCGAACTGCCGACCCATTGGGGCACGGACGATTATCCTCAGTACGCCCAGACGCCGGAGCTCGACTACGCGATGCCGGTGCGGGCACCGCGCGAGGCGATCGCAAACTACACGGACGAGTTCGAAGCACATTACGCGCATGGGGGCATGTGGATACCGGTCTGGCATCCCTTCCTGACGGGAAGGCTGACCCGTTGGCACCATATCGAGAAGATGCTGGAGAGGTTCCGCGAACGCGACGATGTCTGGTTCGCGACCCTAGGCGAGATCGCCGACCACACGCTTTCTTGTCAGGCGGCGGGCACCTATTCGCCACGCGTCTGCAAGGTCCCGTTTTACGATCAGCCACTGTCGACGATGCCGCTGCCGAAGACTGGCGGCTAGAGAGACCGCATGGGAGGGATTGGGATGAACGAGACCCTGGAACCCGTTACCTCGAAGCCCTATCAGGTCCGCTTCGACAACGGCCGCCATCACCGCGCCAAGCTCGGTTTCGTGGTGCTTGCGATGGAGCAGACGGTCGAGGACGACGTCTACAAGCTCGCGCCGCCCGGCGTCGGTGTGCATTTCTCGCGCGTGCCGATGTCGAACGACGCGACGCTGGACACGCTGCGGCAGATGGAAGGCGGCATCGAAGGCGCCGCCCGGCTACTGCTGCCGGACGACGACCTGGACGCCTGCTGTTTCACCTGCAATTGCGGGGTGATGGTGATCGGCGAGGAGCCGGTGATGGCCGCGTTGAAGCGGGCGAAGTCGGAGGCCGAGCCAACCACCGTGATGACCGGGGTCGTGCGCGCGCTGCGGGCCGTCGAGGCGAAGCGGATCGTCGTCGGCACGCCGTATCTCGACGAGGTCAATGCCCATGTCCGCGCCTTCCTGCGCTCCAAGGACTTCGAGATCCTGGACATTCAGGGCCTGAACCTCCGCACCAACCAGGAGATCGATACGGTCGAGCCGGAATTCCTGCTCGAGTTCGGCGCCAGCCTCGACCGGCCCGACGCGGATGCGCTGTTCATCTGTTGCGGCGCACTGCGCAGCCTCGACATCGTCGGTGCCCTGGAGGCGAGGATCGGCAAGCCGGTCATCGTCTCCAACCAGGCGATGATGTGGGATTGCCTGCGCCGCGCCGGTATCGACGATGTGATCGAGGGATACGGCCGCCTGTTTCAGTTGCGTCGCCGCGACGTCGGGCTCGCCGGCTGAGCGACGAGCGTATCGGGGATCTCGCTGAAGACCTGGATCAGGTCGTTGCGGAAATGCCGGACAGCGAGCGACTGGCGCTCGCTCTTGCGCGAGATCAGTTCGAGCGTCGAGTTGAAGCGCAGGCGTTCTGACATCAGCGGACGCAGCCGGCCGCTTTCCACCCACTGTCGGGCGAAGTGTTCGGGCAGGTAGCCGATATAGTCGCCCGAGAGGACGAGAAACGCGACGGCCTCCATGAATTCCGTCAGCGCCGCCGGCTGCATGGAGCCGATCTCCGGCAACAGCTCATCCGGCACGTAGGGCCGTTTCACCAGGCGGCATTCGACGATGTCCTCGAGGCGAACCTTGTCGGGCCGCACGTCGAAAAGGGGGTGACCGCGGCCGCAATAGAGGGACTGTTGCTCGTTTACGAGGCGGACGTAGTCGATCCCCGACAATTGCTGGGTATAGCCGCCGATACCGAGGTCGAAACGGCCTTCGAACACGTCGCGTTCGATCGTGGCCGGTGCTGCGATGTGCAGGTAGATCTTGACGTCGCCCTGGCGCTCCTCGAACCGGGCGATGGCGGCGCTGAGCGGAAAACGCGGATTGGTCACGATGCTGTCCACCATGCCAATTTGAATCTCGCCGGAAAGCCGGCCGCACAACGCGTTGACTTCGGAACTGAAGGAATCGATTGAGCGAAACAGTCTCTGCGCCGCCTCGTAGACCTCTCGGCCCTCCGGTGTCACCCGAAAGCCTCCGCGGCCGCGTTCGCACAACCGCATGTTCAGCCGTTCTTCCAGCGCAGCCATATGCGCGCTGATCGTCGACTGGCCAATATTCATCATGATCTGTGCCGGGGTGAAGCCGCCGCTCTCCACGACCGTCATGAAGACACGCAGCAAGCGAAGGTCGCTCTGGCCGAAATTCTGCGTCCTCAACATGCGGTTTTGCCTTAGTTTAATGTTTGTCGATGTAAATTCGATAACTTTAATATTTTTCGGAGATAAATCGAGTGTCAAGATGTGTGGTTAGTGGCGCAGGCTGTCGGCGGACGGTGGACGTCACCACAAAAGAAAACAGGGGGAGTGCTCGCTGATGTCGATCATGATGTCGGAGTTGAGCTGGGACGAATATCAGCGGCGGATCCGTGACGACGCCATCGTCCTGCTGCCGGTCGGCGCGGTAGAGCAGCACGGTCACCACCTGCCTCTCGGCACCGATTGGATGATGGCCACCTACATGGCCCGCCGCGCGGCCGAGAACGTCAACGGAATTGTCGCCGCCCCAATTTCCTACGGTTATCGCTCGCAGGTGCGTACCGGCGGCGGCGCCCATCAGTGCGGGACGACCAATCTAGACGGCGGCACCCTAATCAATCTGGTCAAGGACGTGGTCAAGGAACTGGCCCGTCACGGCGCGCGGAAGATCGCTGTGATCGACGGGCATTTCGAGAACCGCTTCTACCTCGACGAGGCGTGTTTCCTCGCCATTCGGGAACTTCAGTGGGCCGGCATCGAGGATGCCCGGATCCTGAAGATGATCTACGCCGAGAAGATCAGCGACGAGACCATGGAGAAGGTCTATGCCGGGGGCGATTATCCTGGCCTAGACCTCGAGCATGGCGGCATCCTCGAAACCGCGATGATGCTCTACTGCTACCCGGATCTCGTACACTTGGACCGGGTGAAGGACGAGCCGCTTCCCGAATTCCCGCCCTACGACATGTTCCCCGGCAACCCCGATTGGGTGCCGACCTCCGGTGCCCTTTCCTCGGGAAAGCTGGCGACGGCGGAGAAGGGAAAGCTGCTTGTCGAGGAATTCGTCGCAACCGTGACGGAGTCGTTGCGCAGGGAGTTTCGCAACCCCGCGTGACCAAAGAACAGAAGAAAACTGTCGAGAATTTTCGTTTCGCCTCACGCCATTCCAGGGAGCAAGACCATGAATTCGACCAGACGCAGTTTCTTCGCCGCCACCGCAGTGGTTGCGATGTCGATCTTCAGCGCGCCGTCCGTGGCATCGGAATTCAAGGCCGCGGCGGTCCTGCCCGGTTCCATCACTGACCAGGCCTTCAACCAGGTCGTCTACGAGGGGCTGATGAAGGCCAAGGCCGACCTCGGCATCGAGGTCGCCTTCTCCGAGAAGGTCAAGCAGGCCGACCAGGCCGAGGCGATGTCCGACTACGCCCGCCGCGGCTACCCGGTCGTCATCGGCGCCGGCGGCGAGTTCACGGCCGCGGCGACCCGCGTCTCCCGCCAGTTCGACGACACGCTGGTCGTCGTGATCAACGGCTCGCCCACCGAGAACGTCGCCACGATCAACTACAACAATCCGCAGTTCGGCTACATCCTCGGCTTCATCGGGGGCAAGATGTCGAAGACCGGCAATGGTGGGCTCATCGCCGGTCAGGAGATCAAGGCGTTCGTCGACATCGCCGAAGGCTTCCGCAAGGGCTGGAAGGATGCCGGCGCGTCGGGCGAGGTGACCATCACCTATACCGACGATTGGGATGACGTCGCCAAGGCCAAGGAAGCGACCCTCAACCTGATCAACCAGGGCGCCGACGTCGTGTTGCCGTATCTCGACAACGGCATCGTCGGGGTCGTGCAGGCGGCAGAGGAAAAGGACATCTGGGTGACAGGCGTCATCACCGACCTGGGTAAGTCCTCGCCCAAGGCGAACCTCGCTTCCACCGTACTCGACTTCGCCTCCGCGACCGCCACGGCCATCGCCATGGCCAAGGACGGCAAGCTGGAGCGTGCCGACTTCCGCTTCAACCTCGGCAGCCCCGAGGGGCACATGGGGACCATCAGCGAAGCCGTTCCCGCCGATGTCCGCGCCGAAGCCGACGCGCTCATCGAGAAGATGAAAGCCGGCACCTTCCAGCCGTGATCTAGACAGCCGGGCACGGCGCGGCCGTGCCCGGCGCTATCGCCGTCTCGTCGCTCAACCGGCGATTCCGGGAGGATTCGACCGTGGCAGAATACAAGCTGTCGCTTGAGGGCATCACCAAGACGTTCGGCCAGCTGAAGGCGAACGACGACGTCAATCTGCATATCCGTCCTGGCAGCGTGCACGCCATTCTCGGTGAGAATGGCGCGGGCAAGAGCACGCTGATGAACGTGCTGTTCGGCCTCTACAAGCCGGACACCGGGCGGATCCTGCTTGACGGCAAGGAGGTGTCCTTCGCAAGCCCTCGCCACGCTCTCGAGGCGGGGATCGGCATGGTCCATCAGCACTTCAAGCTGGTGGGGCCGCTGACCGTCATCGAGAATGTCGTGCTCGGATCGCGCGACGACGGCGCCATCCTGAATCTGGCACAGGCATCGCGCAAGCTGGTCGATCTGGCCGACAGATTCGGATTCGAAATCGATCCAGACGTGCCCGTGTCGAAGCTTCCGGTCGGCATGCAGCAGCGCGTCGAGATCCTCAAGCTGCTGTATCGCGAGGTCGACGTTCTTATCCTCGACGAGCCGACCAGCGTTCTCACTCCCAGCGAGACGCGCGGCCTGATTCTGCAGCTCGACCAGATCAGGAAGGCCGGGAAGACGATCATCTTCATCACCCACAAGCTCGACGAGGTGATGGAGGTCTCCGACCGCGTGACGATCATGCGGCACGGCCGGTGCGTCGAGGAAATCGACACCGCCGAAACCGATGCGCGGTCGCTGGCCACGGCGATGGTCGGCCGCCAGGTGGTCTTCCAGGTGTCGCGCACCAAGCACGACATCGGCGATACGGTCCTATCCGTGGACGGTCTGAGCGCGCGAAACGAGCGCGGCCTGATGGCCCTGGACGGTGTCTCGCTCGAGGTCAGGGCGGGTGAGGTATTCGGCATCGCCGGTGTCGACGGAAACGGTCAGGCCGAGCTGGCCGAGGTCATTACCGGGCTGCGCCCAAAAGATGCCGGAGACATACACGTGGACGGGCGTTCGATCGCCGATGCCAGCGTCGCACAGCGATCGCGCGAGTTCGGCATCGCCTACGTACCGGAGGATCGGCAGCGTGACGGGCTCGTCCTGTCGGAGACGATCGCCCGCAACACCATTCTGCGCCGCTACAATTGCGCACCGTTCCAGCACTACGGTCTGATGGACCGCAAGGCCATCGGGTCGCACGCCGCGCGGCTCGTCAAAGCCTTCGACGTGCGTTTCCAGTCCCTGCAGCAGATAGTCGCCGACCTGTCCGGCGGCAATCAGCAGAAGATCATTCTCGCTCGCGAGATCGACACCGAGCCCAAGCTGCTCATCGTCGCCCAGCCGACCAAGGGACTCGATGTCGGCGCGATCGAATTCGTGCAGAAGCAGATCCTCGGCCAGGCCGAGCGCGGCGCCGCGGTGCTCTACATTTCCACCGAGCTCGAGCATCTGCTCCATGTCTGCGACCGTGTCGGCGTGATGTTCCGCGGCCGTATCACGGGAACCCTGTCGGCCGCGGAGGCGACCCCGGAAAAGATCGGCCTGCTAATGGGCGGCGTGGCGGAGGTGGCCTGACAGTGCAACGGTTCGTGAACTCGCTGATCTTCTTCAAGAGCGTCTTTGCCGTCCTCGCGGCCCTGATCGTCGGATCGGGCCTGATTGCGATGACCGGAAAGAACCCCATCGAAGCCTATGCGACGCTCTTCCATGGCGCGTTCCTGGACTACTGGGGTATCGCTAGCACCCTGGTCAAGACAACGCCGCTGCTTCTGGCCGGGCTTGCCGTCATCCTGCCGCTACGCGCCGGCCTGTTCAATATCGGTGCCGAAGGCCAGATCTATATCGGGGCCCTGTTCGCGACCGCCGTGGCACTCTACGTGCCCGGCATTCCGGGGCCGTTGCATATCCTCTTGTGCACGCTTGCCGGTGCTGTTGGCGGCGCGCTGTGGGCGCTGATACCGGCGCTGCTCAAGACCTACCGCAACATCAACGAGATCATCGTCACGCTGCTGCTGAACTTCGTGGCGTTGCATCTCGTCAGCTTCGTCGTGTCCGGGCCGATGATGGAAAAGGGCGCGCCCTATCCGTATTCGGAGGAGATCCCCACGGGCGTCTTCCTACCGAAGATCCTGCCGAGTACCGACGCGCATATGGGGGTTCTGGTCGGCCTGGCGCTGGCGCTGATCATGTTCTTCGTGTTTCGCAACAGCTGGGTCGGCTTCTCCCTCCAGACCGTCGGCAACAATCCGCGCGCGGCCCTCTACGCCGGCATGTCCGTGCGCAGGCACATCATCATTTCGTTCCTGGTCGCCGGCGCGCTCGCGGGCCTTGCCGGCACCTTCGAGGTGCTGGGCCATCGCTATCGGCTCTTCCACGCCTTCAGCCAGGGCTACGGCTACGACGGCATCGTTGTCGCCTTCCTCGCCAATCTCCATCCGCTCTACGCGGTGCTGTCGGCGGTCTTCATCGCCGGTCTGCGGTCGGGAGCCAACATCATGCAGCGCGCGGTCGGGATCGAGACGACGGTGGTCGAGGCGATCCAGGGTCTCGTCATCCTCTTCGTCGCCGTCAGCCTGGCGGTGCGCTACCGCGCGTCCGCCTTCGCCGGGGCGATGCGGCGCCGTCAGGCGCTCGACAATGATCTGGCCAGCGAGCCTGAAAGCTAGGGGCGCGTCATGGAGAGTTTCTTCAACCTCAATCTGCTCAGCGACTTCCTGTCGACGTCGCTCCGGCTGTCGGTGCCGCTGGCTTTCGCCGCGCTCGCGGGCGTCCTCTCGGAGCGCAGCGGGGTCTTCAACATCGCGCTTGAGGGCAAGCTTCTGGCCGGCGCGTTCGGCGCCGCCGTCGGTGCCTTCATGTTTAACGATCCCTTTGCCGGCATCGCCGTCGGCATGTTGTTCGGAGCGCTCGCGGGCACATGCCTCGCAGTGCTCGGCGTCACTTTCGGCGTCAATCAGATCGTCGCCGGCATCGCCATCAACATCTTCGTTCTCGGCATCACCGCCTTCCTGTCGCGCGTGGTCTTCGGCGCCCAGGCCAATACGTTGCGCCTGCCCGGGTTCCTTCGCTTCGAAATGCCGTATCTGTCGGAGATACCGCTCATCGGCCCGGCGATCTTCAGCCAGGATCTGCTCGTCTATGTGATGATCGTGTGCGTGGTCCTGGTGCACCTGTTCTTCTACCGCACGCGGTGGGGCCTTCAGGTCAGGGCGGTCGGCGAGAATCCGTCGGCCGCCGACAGCGCCGGGGTCTCCGTTGCCGGCGTGCGCTACGGCTGCGTCATCGCCGCCGGTGCGATCGCCGCTCTCGGCGGCTGCTATCTGGTGCTGTCCCAGGTCTTCCTGTTCTCCGAGCACATGAGCGCGGGCAAGGGCTTCATCGCGCTCGCCGCGGTCATCCTCGGGCGCTGGACGCCAGTTGGCGCGCTGCTAGCCTGCCTCCTGTTCGGCTTCTTCGACGCGCTGCAACTGCGGCTTCAGTTCAACTACCAGGAGGTGCCGCACGAGTTCTTCCAGATGCTCCCGTATCTGATTTCGATCCTCGCGCTCGTGGGGCTCGTCGGAAAGCCGACGCCCCCCGCGGCGATCGGCAAGTTCTACCGCCGGGAAGCGCGCTGACGGTTTCCAGTTCTCAGAATACCCATCACGGAGATTCCTTCCATGTACGACGAAAAGGCGATGCGCGCTGCGGCGCAGAAAGTCTCGGACGGTTCCGATCCGGTCTTTGTGCGCGCCGAGTGGGGTGAATTGAAGGAATGCGTCTATGGCGGTTACGACCAATTCGTGTTCCCCAAGTTCCTCCAGGACGCGGATGTCCGGCCGTCCGGCGCCTTCCGCCAGTTCTGGTACGAGAACCAGGAGCGCGACGTCCGTGATGCGGACCCGGAATACTTCGCCCGCTGGCAGCAACAGATCGAGACCACGATCCGGCGGCTGGAAGACCTCGGCATAAGCATTCACCTACCCACGAGGATGAGCGACGCCAACATGAAGTTCCCCCGCGGGGAGAACCACGGCGTGCTTACCGGCTGGCTCCGAGATCCCTTCGTCACCATCGGCAACAACGTCATCGAGCTCGCCCCGCGCTCGATGTTCCATCGCCGCCAGCGCTTCGCCATCCGCCATCTGCTGGCCGCCACGATGGAGCGCGGCGCGCGCTACTTCGCCCAGCCGGATTCCGGCGCCGACGACAGCAACGAGGGCCTGCCGGGCTGGGGCTATCTTGAAGGCGGCGACATTCTGGTGCTCGGCAAGACCGTGCTCGTCGGCAATTCCGGCAACTGTAGCAATCCGGAAGGGGCGCGCTGGCTCCAGCATATGCTTGGTCCGGACTACGATGTGCAGATGGTCCGCGTCGATCCGCGTTTCTCGCATCTCGACTGTGTCATGCTGGCGCCGCGCGAGGGCGTCGCGGTCGTCTCGCTCGAATGCCTTCCCGACGGCGTTCCCGACTGCATCAAGGATTGGGACCTGATCGACGTGCCCTTCGAGATCACCAAGGTCCACATGGGCTGCAACCATCTCGTGCTCAACGACCGCACGGTGATGATGCCGGAGGGCGAGCCGCAGGACGCGCTGGCCGCGGCGCTGAAGGAGCGTCGTTTCGAGATCATCCGCATACCCTATGACGAGGTCTACTGCCTCGGCGGCTCGTTCCGCTGCGCGCACCAGCCCCTCATCCGCAGCTGAGGGCGGCGCCATGCGTGCGATAGTGATCGAAAGCCCCGGCGACATCGATCAGCTGGTCTATCGCGAAATCCCCGACCCCGCCCCAAGGAGGGGCGAGGTCGTGATCGACGTCGCCTATGCGGCGGCGAACTGGGGCGACACGCAGAAGCGGCGCGGCGTCTATCCCGACCCGCTCTCCTATCCGGCGGTCATCGGCCTGGAGGTATCCGGCCGGGTTGCGGCGCTGGGCGAGGGGGTCGAAGGAATGGCGGTCGGCCAGCGCGTCGCCGCCATTACCGGCCCGACCATGTTGGGGGGGTACGCGGAACGCTGCGCGGTCGGCGCCGCTTATGTCATCCCCTTGCCCGATGACATGCCGCTGGATATCGGGGCCTCGTTCCCCGTCGTTTGCCTCACGGCCTACCATCTGCTGCACAGTGCCTATTCGGTGCGTGCCGGCGAATGCGTTCTCGTCCATTCGATCAGTGGCGCGGTCGGCCTTGCGCTCACCCAGCTCGGGGTCGCTGCCGGCGCGACCGTGATCGGCACCGTGGGGAGCCCGGGACGGGACGCGCCGGCACGCGATAAAGGCGCGGCGCTGGTGATCGACAGGTCAAGTGAGGATTTCGTGGAACGCGCGCTCGATTTCACGGAAGGTCGCGGTGTCGATCTCGTTATCGACTCCCTTGGCGGCGACGTACTGCCACGCAGCTTCGACTGCCTCAAGACCTACGGGCACATCATCAATATCGGCGAGGCCGCCGGCTACCCGGATTTCGAAATCCGGCCGAAGCTTTATGAGCGGTCAACCTCGCTTGCCGGGTTCGAGGTGCTCCATGCGATGCGCGTGCCCGGTCGCTGGCAGGCTGGCGTGGACCATGTGCTCGCCGCTATCCGCGAAGGCACGCTTTCCGTACCGATCGCCCGGTGCTTCCCTTTCGGGGAAATCAGAGAGCTGCACCGCGCCTTCGAGACGCGCACCGTTAACGGCAAGCTGCTGCTCGAGGTTGCCGGCGAGGGCGTCTAGGCCCTGTTCTAGGCTTCCAGGCTTGCCGCGAGCACCTGCACGCCGAGGACCAGATGCTCCTCGGCGGTATCCTCCGCGAAGTCGTGGCTGATGCCCCCGATCGACGGCACGAAGAGCATCGCCGTCGGCATCAGCCGCGCGAGGTTCGCCGCATCGTGCAGGGCACCGGAGGGCATGCGCCGCCACTTACCCGGTGCAAGGCGATCCGCCGCCCCACTGAGATTGCTCATCAGTCCACCGTCCATGGCGGTCGGGGCGAGGGCGGAGAAATCCGATCTCTCCAGACCCAGGCCGCGGGCGGCTGCGGTCTCGGCGGCGCAGTCGCGGATCGTCTGTGTCATCGCCTCGAGCCGCGCCTCGCTGCCGTCGCGCCACTGCACGGTGAATTCGACGTCGCCGGGGATCACCGACGGCGCGTTGGGATGAAGCCGGACATGGCCGATGGTCCAGACCGTGGTCGGCGTGACGATGCCAGTGAGCCGGGCATTCAGGTCGTTGACGAATGCGGCCAGGCCCTGGAAGGCGTCGCGCCGCATCGCCATCGGCGTCGTGCCGGCATGGTTCTGTGCGCCGGTGAACCGGAACCGTTCTGTGCGGATGCCGACAATGGCGTCGACGACACCGATGGACTCGCCCTGCTGGTCGAGCACCGGACCCTGTTCGATATGGGCTTCGACGAAGCCGCTGAAGCGGTCGGCCGGCAGGAAATCGCCAGTCACCATAGGCTCCATCCGGCGGCGGGCCTCGACGAAGGTGACCCCACTTGTGTCGACCAGGGCGTCGGCTTCGGCGAGTGGCAGGACACCGGCCCAGATGCGGCTTCCGGTGAGGACGCCAAAACGGCCTTCCTCGTCCTGGAAGGAAACGACGGCGACGGGCGGGCCGCCGGCCTCGCGCGAGGCGCGGGACACTTCCAGCGCGGCGATGACGCCATAGGCCCCGTCAAGCCAGCCGCCCTCCGGTTGCGTGTCCGAATGCGACCCCATCAGCAGGCATTTGCCCGGCTCCGGCGGCAGGCCGAACAGATTGCCGGCCGGATCGAAGGCGGGATCTAGACCCGCGTCGCGCATGCGCCCGGCAAGCCATTGGCGCGCTTCGATATCGGTATCGGAAAATGCCGGGCGGATGACGCCGTTGCCGGACGCGCCGATCGCACGCAGGTCATGCAGGTCCTTGAGCAGTCGCTGGGGATTGATGGCGATTGGCATGGACAATTCTCCCGTTCAGGCCGGCTGCAGCCAGGCCATGCGGCTTTCGAGGCGCCGCGCGATGGCGAGGATGACGAGTACGAGGGCGAGATAGAGCCCGCCGATGATCGCCCACACCTCGAAGACCTTGAATGTCTGGGCAATGACCACCTGGCCGGCGAAAGTGAGTTCGGGGACCGACACCGCGGACAGGAAGGCGGATTCCTTGGCCACCGTGCCGACGAGATTGACGCAGGCCGGCAGCGCGAAGGGCAGCAATTGCGGCAGGATGATCAGACGGAAACGTCTCAGCGAGCGGAGGCCCAGCGCGGCCGCCGCGTCCCACTGGCCTTCGGGCACGGACTTGAGGGCGCCGCGGATGATCTCGGCCATATAGGCGGACGTGTAGATGGCGACCGCCAAGACGCCGGCGAGCTGCGGATCGATCCGCAGCCGGAACACGCCCACCGTCGCGAAGATAAGCATTGCCTGGATGAGGAACGGTGTGTTGCGGATCGCTTCCACGTAACACCGGACCGGCAGCCGCACGGCCGCCCGTTTTGCGCCGAGCGGAAAGGCGAGCGCCGTTCCGGCGATCGCGCCGGCGGCGAAGCCGATCGCGACGATGGCGATCGTGTTGAACAGGCCGCGCAGGATGTCGCCACCGTGATTGTGCAGAAGCTCGATCACGATGCGCCCGCCGTGACCGGCTCGAGCCGCCGTTCGAGCCACCGCGACAGCATGGCGATCGACCACAGGACGACGAAGTAGACCAGCGCCGCCGCAAGTGTCGGGGCCAGCGGGTCGAAGGTCTGCATCGCCACCTGCTGAGAGCGGCGGGTCAGGTCGACCAGCGTGATGAGCGACAGGACGGGGGAGGCCTTGACCAGGAAGCCGATCTCGCCGGCCATCGCGGGAAGCGCCACCGGCAGGACCTGCGGGATCAGGACGAGACGCCAGGTCTGCGCCCTGTTCAGCCCGAGCGCGCGCGCCGCTTCCGCCTGGCCGTCGGGAATGCGCTGGATCGCGCCGCGGAAGATCTCGGCGAGGAAGGCGGCGCCGTTCATGGCGAGCGCCACCACCCCGACCCAGAAGGCGGAAACCCGGCCGAGGCCGAGAAGCGCCGGTAGTCCGAAGTAGAACAGGAAAACCAGGATGACGATCGGGAGGCCCCGCATGAGGGCGATGTAGGTGGTCGCCGCGTAGCGAAGCCACCTGTTTTGCGACCGGCGCGCCCCCAGGAGAGGGAGAGACAGGATGAGCGCGCCGGCCGCCGCCAGCAGGCTGACGGCCAGCGTGATGAGCAGGCCGTCAACGAGCAGGGGGATGATCGCGAAAATGTCTACCAGGTAATCCAAACCGCGGAGCTCTTCGCCGGTCTACTTCGTCTGGGCCGCACCCTCCGGCAGATATCCGTCTGCCGGGCTGTCCGAGCGAATGCCCACCCACTTCTCCTGCATAGCGTAAAGCTCGCCGCTTTCCGCCAGCCGGCTGATCGTCGCATCGACGCTCGCCAGCAGGTCGCGGCTGTCCAGACGCGTCACCCAGGAAATATAGACGGGGTCGCCGTATTCGGCGACGACCTTGAAGCTGTCTGGCGAGGCCGCCATGAACTCGCCCGCGCTGACCGAGCTGATAACGATGGCGTCGATCTGGCCCGAACGCAGTGCGAAGGCGGTGTCAGGGAAGGTCTGGAACAGCCGCAGGTCGGAGAAACCGTCGCCGCCGGCCGCCTTCAGCTCTTCGTCGATCTGCCGGGCGACAGCCTCTGTCGAGCTGCCCAGCTGGGTGCCGACGACACGGCCGTTCAGCGCCTCGATCGCAGTGATCTCGGACTCGCCGGCCGGCACCACGATGACGTTGGAGATCGCGGCGAACGGGCGTGAGAAGGCATAGGACTTAGCCCGCTCCGGATTGATCGCGACCGAGGTGGCGACGAGGTCGTACTGGCCCGCCGCGAGACCGGCGAGAATGCCCTGGAAGGGCAGGTCCAGCTGCTCGACCTCGACATCGAGGTCCTTCACGACTTCGGCCAGGAGATCGGAGCCGAAGCCGACGATCTCGCCGTTGTCGACATATTCGAACGGCTTGAAGGCGGCTTCCGTCGCCACCGTGATCTTGCCGTTGGACTTGATGCGGTCGAGCGTCTCGTCGGCATGCGCCACGGACGCGCCGAGTATTGTCAGGAACACGAAAGTCAGCAGCTTATGGATCATGGTTATCTCTTTTCGACGGCCACCGGAGACAAGCCCTGCAACGGCAAGGCGGGGCCGGAAGCCTATAAAGCCCCAGGAAGTGCGGGAACCGGAATTTTTGTCACTTCACTTGCGTAGAGACGCAAGTAAGGATTAGGTCCCGTCCATGTTCGCGGTGTCCAAATACGATATCCGGCAACTGCGCGTCTTCGCGACGGTCGTCGAGCATGGTGGCGTCTCCAGTGCCGCCAGCAAGCTGGGCGTCAGCCTGTCGACCGTCAGTCGCGATCTCTCCGCGCTCGAGGAACGCATCGGTGTGCATCTTTGCCGCCGCGGACGCGGCGGGTTCGCGCTCACGCCGCAGGGCGAGCACATCTATCAGGCGACGGTGGATCTGCTGTCGCGGCTGCACGGCTTCGAGCAGGAAGTGCAGGCGGCGCGCGAAAGCGTCTCCGGCGTGTTCAATCTCGGCGTCATCGACAACGTCATCTCCAACCCGGCCGCCGGCATCGTGGACGCGTTGTCGAAGATGCACCGGGACTATCCGGAAATGCTGGTGAATGTCAGCGTTCACGAAAGCCCCACCGTCGACATCCTGGTCCGCGAACATCGCCTCGACATCGGGACGACGGGAACGCCTGCCTGGCTGCCGCAGATCCAGTACGTTCCCGCGTTCGCCGAGGAGCACCGGCCGTTCGTGAGCCGCAAGTCGCCCTATTACGATCGCATCGTGGATGGACTCGGCGGCAAGCCGGTCGGCGATATTCCCTATATCGCGCGCGGCTTCCGCGCCGACACGTTCCGAGGCTTCGAGGAGAGCTTTCCGCTGCAGATCGCCGGCCGCGGCGCGACGCTCGAGTCCATCCTGGCGGCGGTGCTCGCCGGCGTCGGGTTCGCGCTGCTCCCAACCCATTTCGTCGAGACGGTCCGGCGCAGCGACCTCGTCGAAATTCCCCTCGATGCGCCGCCCGTCCGCGTCCAGTTCTATCTCGCCTATCACGGCGAGCTGGCCAGCCATCCGGCAATAAAGGCGTTCATGGACCGCTTCCACGGCACGATCGCTGGTGACGATCCTTTCGCTATCGCGCAAGCGTGATTGCAAGCTTTGGGGTTCTCCGGCGGTCGCCGCGCGCGTTATCTCGGCGGACTATCACAACCGGAGATGCCCGTCATGGCCGACAACGAGACGCAGACCAGCGAAGCCCCGATCCATGTCGAATCCGAGTGGGCGGATCTCAAGGAATGCGTCTATGGCTCGCCTGACACCTGGGTGCTGCCGGTCTTTCTCGACGACGTGAAACTGCGCGCGCAGGGCGAATTCGGAAAGTTCTGGACGGCGAACCAGGGGCGTGACGTCAAGGAGGTCGCGCCCGAGCTGTTCGCCGAGTTCAGCGGACAGATCCAGGGTGCCATCGACCTTCTGGAAAAGCTCGGCATCCGCGTGCACGTCGCCGGCCCGATCAGTCCGGACAACCGCAAGTTTCCGCGCGGCCAGGACCACGGCGTGTCCACCGCATGGATGCGCGATCCCTTCGTGACCATCGGCAACAACGTGATCGAGCTGGCGCCGCGCAGCCTGTTCCATCGCCGCCAGCGTTTCGCCATTCGCGAGATCTTAGCTTCGACCATGGAGCGGGGCGCACGCTATTTCGCGCAGCCCGACAGCGGCGCCGACGACTATCGCGACGGCAAGGGATGGGGCTATCTCGAGGGCGGCGACGTCTTCGTGCTCGGCAAGCAGATTCTCGTCGGCCATTCCGGTGGCTGCAGCAACCCCGAAGGCGCCCGCTGGCTGCAGCATGCGCTCGGACCGGACTACCAGGTCGACGTGGTGCCGATCGACCCGATGTTCCCGCACCTGGATTGCGTGATGATGACGCCGCGCGAAGGCGTGGTCTTCACCGCCCTCGAGGCGCTGCCCGCGGGCCTGCCCGCCTTCATGAAGGACTGGGACGTGGTCGACGTGCCGAAGACGCTCGCCAAGGCCCATATGGGCTGCAACAACTTCGTGCTGAACGATCGTCTCGTCGTCGTCCCGTCCGAGGAACCGCTGGACGTGATCGCAAAGGCACTCGAAGAGCGGAATTTCGAAGTGATCCGGATTCCCTACCGCGTGCCCTGCATGGTCGGCGGTTCGTTCCGCTGCGCCCATCAGCCGTTGATCCGACAGTAAGGCTCTGGGCCGACCCGCAACGGAGGCGATAGACTAAGACGCGGCCCATCCCTAGAGTTGGCTAACAAAACTCGATTGGGAGGAGGGCCTTGGCCCAGGAGCGCGTCCAGCGGCGCCTCGCCGCGATCCTCGCTGCCGACATGGTGGGCTATTCGCGCCTCATGCGGGCCGACGAGGAAGGCACGATCGAGCGGCAAAAGGCCCTGCGCCGCGACCTGATCGATCCCGAGATCGCCGGGCACGGCGGCCGCATCGTCAAGACGATGGGCGATGGACTGCTCGTCGAGTTTCCCTCCGTCGTCGACGCGGTCAAGTGCGCGGTGGCCGTCCAGGAGGCGATGACCGAACGCGAAGCGACGATTCCCGAAGATTTGCGGATCCGCTACAGGGTCGGGATCAACCTGGGCGATATCGTCATCGAGGACGAGGATATCGTCGGAGACGGCGTCAATGTCGCGGCGCGCCTCGAAGGCCTCGCCGAGCCGGGCGGCCTCTGCATCTCCGATCTGGTCTATCGCAGCGCTCATGGCGGCCCCGGTCTTCGGTTCGAGGATCTGGGCGATCAGAAACTGAAGAACATCCCTGAGCCGGTACGGGTCTGGCGGTGGAGACCGGAAGACATGGAGAGCGCAAAGCTCCCGGAGGTCTCGCCCGGCGCAACGCCGACCCTGCCCGACAAGCCGTCCATCGCGGTTCTGCCCTTTACCAACATGTCGGGCGACCCGGAGCAGGAATATTTCGCCGATGGCATGGCCGAGGACATCATTACCGAGCTGTCCCGCCTGCCGTGGTTCTTCGTCATCGCGAGAAATTCGAGCTTCACCTACAAGGGCCAGCCGGTTGACGTCACGAAGGTCGGGCGGGAGCTGGGCGTGGCCTATGTTCTGGAAGGAAGCGTCCGCAAGGCCGGCAACCGGCTGCGCATAAACGCGCAGCTGATAGACGCGGAAACCGGAAATCACATCTGGGCGGAGCGCTACGACCGCGAGATTGCCGACATCTTCGATATTCAGGACGAGATCAACCAGGCGATCATCAACGCGGTCGCGCCGGAACTCGTCTCCGCCGAGCAGAAGAAGACACGGCAAAAAGACCCGGCCCAGCTGAGCGCCTGGGAATGCGTGATGCGCGGCCGCGCCCATGTCTGGAAGCTTGGCCGCGAAGACGCCCGGATCGCGCGCCGCCTGTTCGAACAGGCCATAGCCCTGTCGCCCGGCAGCGGGCTGGGCGCGAGCGACCTGGCGCTGGTGCATTTCCTTGATGCCTTCTACGGCTGGAGCCGTTCGCGCGAACAGTCCTTCAAGGACATGGTCAAGACCGCGGAGAACGCGGTGGCGATCGACGACACCGATCCGATGGCGTTGACGATCCTGTCCTGGGCCTACAATTTCGCCTACCAGTGGGACGAGGCGCTCGCCACGATCGACCGCGCGATCGCACTCAGCCCCAACTTTGCCCCCGCCATCGGACTCCGCGGGGCGATCCTGGCCTGCGCGGACGAACCCGATCTCGCGATTGCGACGGTGAGGGAAGCCATCCGGTTGAGCCCGCGCGACGGGTTCATGCCCTACTGGCTGATGGGGCTGTTCTGGGCCTATCACTCGATTCAGGACTACGAGCAGGCGGTGCTGACCGCACAGCGGGCGGTCCGCGTCGCGCCCGACAACCCGACCTTTCGCCGCCAGCTGCTCGTCGCCAACCATATGCTCGGCCGAAAGGCCGAAGCCGCGGCCGCGCTTGCCGACTACCTGGCGCTGGATCCGAAGGCCACGGTTGACGACTCCCGGATCATCCCGTCCCGGAACAAGCAGCACCTCGATCGCTATATCCAGATACTGATCGATGCCGGTGTGCCCGAAAAATCCGCGTGAGATCCTGTCGCGAATATCGAGACGAGGCGACACGCGGATAGGTTTGGCCTGCCGCGATCGAGCACCGGGATCTGACGGAAGCTGCGACCATAAGACAGCACTTCGTTCCCTTGCCCGTGTCGCCGCGTCATTCGACAATGCGCGAATATGGCGCGACGACGTTCGGCCTAGTAAGGTGGCGCCGTCGCGGATCTGAATTCAAATCAAGGGGAAGCGTTGATGCGCTACGTGGCGCCCGAAACGATTGAAAGCGCGGTCGGAATTCTTGCCGGGGAAACTGGCACCGCTCATGTGCTGGCCGGAGGAACCGACCTTCTGGTGCGGTTGCGGTCCGGAGCCACCGAGCCGGACCTTATGCTCGACATCAAGCGCATTGCCGGGATGCGGACGATCGCCGAGGAAGATGGCGGTTTTCGGATTGGCGCCGGTGTCTGCGCCGCCGAAATGGGCGAGCACGCCGGCCTCAAGGCGTCCTGGCCGGGGGTGGTCGAGGCCGCCGAGCTGATCGGCTCGACGCAGGTCCAGGGTCGCGCCACCGTCGCCGGAAATCTCTGCAATGCGTCGCCCGCCGCCGACAGCGTCCCGGCGCTGGTCGCAGCCGGCGCGATCGCGCGCATCGCCGGGCCCGATGGAACGCGAGAACTCCCGGTCGAAGCCGTGCCGCAAGGCCCCGGCAAGACTGCCCTGCAGCGTGGCGAATTCATCGCGTCCATCTTCCTGCCCAAGCCTGCGCCGCAGTCCGGCGACGCCTATCTGCGCTTCATACCGCGCACGGAAATGGACATCGCCGTGGTCGGCTGCGGGATTGCCGTCACGCTGGATGAAAGCGGCGTCTGCACCGCCGCCCGCGTCAGCCTCGGCGCCGTCGCGCCGACGGTCCTGCTCGTCGATGACGCGGCCAAGACGCTGATCGGCACGGATATCGGCGACGCGGCTTTGGATCGTCTGGCCGAAGCCGCCTCCGCCGCCTGCCGTCCGATCGACGACAAGCGCGGCACCGTCGCCTTCAGAACCCAAGTTGCCGGCGTCCTCGCGCGCCGCGTCGCGGTCGTCGCTCGCGACAGAGCCCGGAGTAAATAATGAGTCAGATCCACGTTACCGCCACTATCAATGGCGACGTCACCGAGTTTCTCTGCGAGCCCGACGAGACGCTTCTGGACGTGTTGCGCGATCGCCTCGGCCTGACTGGCTCCAAGGAAGGCTGCGGCACCGGCGACTGCGGCGCGTGCTCCGTCACGGTCGACGGCCGTCTCACGTGCTCCTGCCTGATGCTCGGTGCCGAGGCGGACGGCGCCAGGGTCGATACGATTGAGGGCATGGCCGACGGAGAGACCCTGCATCCGTTGCAGCGCAAGTTCCTGGACCATGCCGCCTTGCAGTGCGGGATCTGCACGCCGGGCATTCTGGTCGCGGCCAAGGCGCTGCTCGAGCGCAATCCCGACCCGACCGAGGAAGAAACCCGATACTGGCTTGCCGGCAACCTTTGCCGTTGCACCGGCTATGACAAGATCATCCGTGCCGTTCTGGATACGGCCGCCGAGATGAGGGAGGCGCGCTGATGCTCGACAGACCAACCCCGGAAAGCCGCGTGTTCAAGGTTGTCGGCACCAGGCCGGTTCGCCCCGACGGCATCGACAAGGTCACTGGCCGCGCCCGCTTCGGCGCCGACATGACCGCACCCGGCGCGCTCGTCGGACTGGTTCTGCGCAGCCCGCATGCCCATGCCCGGATCCGGTCGATCGACGCCTCCGAGGCGGAAGCGCTGCCGGGCGTCAAAGCGGTCGTCACGCGGGCCGATTTCGCCACAGCGCAAGATCCCGACGACGACACGCTCGACAATTGCATGGCCGGCGAGAAGGCGCTCTATGACGGGCACGCGGTGGCGGCCGTCGCCGCCGTCAACCGGTCGGTCGCGCGCAAGGCGCTCAAGCTGATCAAGGTCGACTATGAGGTGCTCCCGCACGTCACCGATGTCGACGAGGCGATGAAGCCCGGAGCCCCGATATTGCACGAGGGGCGGGCCAGCGAGACCGTGCCGGAGGGGATGTCGGCCAACGTCGTCGACCGCTTCCAGTTCGGTCACGGTGACGTCGAGGCGGGCTTCGCCGCCGCCGACCGTATCGTCGAGCGGACGTTCAGGACCGCGGCCACGCATCAAGGCTATATCGAGCCGCATGCCTGCCTCGCCACGATGGGCGGCGACGGGCAGGCCGATCTGTGGTGCTGCACGCAGGGCCATTACATGGTGCGCGAAGCGTGCGCGGCGATGCTCGGGATCGAGCTCGGCAGGCTGCGTGTTACCGCCTCGGAGATCGGCGGCGGGTTCGGCGGCAAGACGACCGTCTTCCTCGAGCCGGTGTCGCTGGCGCTGGCGCGCAAATCGGGCCGGCCGGTGAAGATGGTGATGAGCCGCGAGGAAGTCCTGCGCGCGACCGGACCGACCGCATCGACGTCGATCGACGTGAAGATCGGCATGAAGGCGGACGGCACGATCACCGGCGCTTGTGCCGAGCTGCGCTATCAGGGCGGCGCCTATCCCGGTTCGCCGGTCCAGTTGGGCGCCATGTCCGCCTTCGCCCCCTACGACCTCCAGAACGTCAAGACGATCGGCTGGGACGTTGTCACCAACCGTCCGCGCCAGGCCGCCTATCGTGCGCCGGGCGCGCCGATGGCCGCGTTTGCGGTCGAGTCCGTCATCGACGAACTGGCCAAGGCATGCGGCCTCGATCCGATCGACGTTCGCCTGAAGAACGCGGCACAGGAAGGCACCCGGTCGTCCTATGGACCGACCTTCCAGCAGATCGGTTGCGCTGCGACGCTCGAGGCGGCCAAGTCGCACCCGCACTGGTCGGCACCGCTCGGTCCCAATCAGGGCCGTGGCGTAGCCTGCGGCTTCTGGTTCAATTTCGGTGGCAACACCTGCGTTTCGCTCAACATCAATGCGGACGGCACGGTGAGCCTGTCGGAAGGCAATCCGGATATCGGCGGATCGCGCGCCTCTATGTCGATGATGGCGGCTGAAGAACTCGGCGTTCCTTACGAGAAGGTGCGCACGGTCATCGCCGACACGGGCGCGCTGGGCCTGAACGACGTCACCGACGGCAGCCGGGTCACCTTTGCCGTCGGCCTCGCCACCATCGAGGCCGCGCGCGCCGCGATCCGCGAAATGTGCGGCCGCGCCGCCAAAATATGGGGGATCGATCCCGACGCGGTCGTCTGGGAGGACGGTGCGGCACGGCCTGCCGGGCCGAATGCCGGACAGTTCCCGCCGATGACGCTCGCCGAGATCGCCGCCGTCGCGTCTAATACCGGCGGACCGATCGCCGGCCATTTCGAGGTGAACGCCGAAGGGGCAGGCGTGAGTTTCGCCACGCACATCGTCGACGCCGAGGTCGATCCCGCGACCGGTGCAGCGAAGATACTGCGCTACACGGTCGTCCAGGACGCAGGCAAGGCGGTCCATCCCTCCTATGTCGAAGGCCAATTGCAGGGCGGGGCCGTTCAGGGCATCGGCTGGGCGCTGAACGAGGAGTACATCTACGGTTCCGATGGCCGGCTGCAGAACCCGGGCTTCCTCGACTATCGCATTCCGGTCGCCTCCGACCTGCCGATGATCGACACGGTCGTGCTCGAGATCCCCAATCCGGGACATCCCTACGGCGTGCGCGGCGTTGGCGAGACGTCGATCGTGCCACCGCTGGCGGCCGTGGCGAATGCGGTGTCGGAAGCCGCCGGCGTACGGCTCACGGAGCTGCCGATGTCGCCTCCGCGCGTCCTGGCGGCGCTGGAGGCAACGCGGACCTGATCGATGGTGAAGGTGGTTGTCTGGGGCTCCCTGCAGGCGCTCACCGAAGGCAAGGCCGAGGTCGAGGTTGAGGCGAACACGCTGCGCGAGTTGCTGCAAGAACTCGGCGAGCTCTACCCCGGCCTCGAGCCGCAACTGAAACGAGGAATTTCGGTCGCGATCGACGGCCGTATCTATAATGATTCCTGGTTCAAGTCGGTCGCGCCGAACAGCGAGGTCGTGCTGCTGCCGCGCCTGAGCGGCGGGTAGGTCGCCTGCGGTCCTCCGTACTCAACCGAGCCGGCGAACAAGGCGCCGGGTAGGCCGTCGGCTGCCCGTTCCCGCCCGCTGCCGCCGTCAGCACGCTGATCTATCAGCGCGCCGACGGGGGCGCCCTCTCCAGGACGGAGCGGTCACGAACTGGCGGATGGCCGTACCAGCGCCGGTAGGCGCGGGTGAAGTGGGACGGGTCGGAATATCCAAGAAGCAGGGCTATCCGGCCGAGAGGCAAGGTCGTATCCGCGAGCAGTTCCCGCGCGCGGGTCCGGCGGACATTCTCGAGCACGTCCCGGAAGCCGAGGCCCTCGCTGTGCAACCTGCGTTGCAGTGTGCGCGCGCCGGTGTTGAGATACTTGGCGACGGCCTCGATGGTCGTGTCGCCGTGATCCAGGCAGAAACGCAGGGCAGCTTCGGTCTTACCCGCGTCGCTCTGCGGCGGGCGGGTCCGCATGTAGCGGATCAGGTCGAGATACGTCAGCGGCGCGGTGTCTCCGATCGGTGGATACGCGGTTTCGTGGAGCAGCGAGGCGGGGAACGCCAGGTAGTTTGTTTGACGTGACCAGCGTACTGGCGCGGCGAATTCCGTTTCGAGAGATCCGGGCGGGCCATAGGCCGGTGCCTCGATCCCGACCTCGCAAAGATATGGCCGAGCTCCGAGATAAGCAGTCATGAGTTCGCTCATCTGCCATAGGACGTGCAAGGCGTGATGATGTCGGCCCGTGGTCAGCGGCAGATCCACCCTGTAGGACCAGATGGCCCGATCGCCTTTCTCGGCGAGTGCCATCGTGGTGCCGCCCTGGTGCAGGGGCACGCCGCGCCGTACCCGATCGATCGCGGAACGCAGGTCCTGCGCTTGCAGCGCATAGGCCACGAATAGCCCGAACGCATCGGGCCGGATCGACCGGGCGGCGAAAAATCCGAAGGTCGTATCGCCCCGTTCGCGCGCGAACCGCTCGAAGAGGCCGATCAGGTCGCGCAACGGCAACACCGCGTTCGGGCGGAAAACAAGGTCGGGGTCCAGCCCCTGTAATGAAAAGGCCCGGTGAATGCCGGCAGATCCGACGTCGCCGCGAACAGCCTCGACGATCGGTCGCAATGTTGGAACACGTGTAAATTCAACGTATTTCACAAATCAAAATCCAGCGGATATACCGAATATCTGCGTCGTAGAGTGACGTTTCCTCATCTCCGCTTGGGGGAGGTCGGAATATTTTGTCGCGATATGGCAATTGCGCTCTAAATTCTGTCATTTTGCAACTATATTGTCCGGCTAATATGCTTGAATAATTTCATTTCAATAGGGAGGTCCTCCGTGTTTCGAACAATGCGAACGCTGTCCGCGGCAACGTTGATTACCGCCGCAATGATCTGCGGGGCGAATGCCCAGGACGCAGAAAAACCCAATATCCTCGTCATCTGGGGCGATGATATCGGCACTTGGAACATCAGCCACAACAACCGCGGCATGATGGGCTACGAGACGCCGAATATCGATCGCATCGCGGACGAGGGCCTGTCCTTCACCGACTACTATGCACAGCAGAGCTGCACCGCCGGCCGCGCCGCGTTCATCGGCGGCAGTGTTCCGGTGCGCAGCGGCATGACGAAGGTCGGTCTTCCCGGCGCCGAGCAGGGCTGGCAGGAGACTGACGTGACCATGGCGACGGTCCTGAAATCGCAAGGCTATGCGACCGGCCAGTTCGGCAAGAACCACCAGGGCGACCGCGACGAGCACCTGCCGACAAATCACGGTTTCGATGAATTCCTGGGCAATCTCTATCACCTGAATGCCGAGGAAGAGCCGGAAAACCGCGATTATCCGGGCGACAAGGTGCTAGCCAACGGCAGGACGTTCCTCGATCAGTTCGGCCCGCGTGGTGTCCTGCACACCTACGCCAACGAAGACGGGACCCAGACGATCGAGGATACCGGACCGCTCACCAAGAAGCGGATGGAGACCATCGACGACGAGACCGTCGCCGCCGCCAAGGACTTCATCATCCGCCAGAATCAGGAGAACAAGCCCTGGTTCGTCTGGTGGAACGGAACGCGGATGCACTTCCGTACGCATGTCAGGGAAGAGCACACCGGCATCTCCGGGCCGAGCGGCGACGAGTATCACGACGGCATGGTCGAGCACGACATGCATGTCGGTGAGCTTCTCGACCTGCTCGACGAGCTCGGCATCGCCGACAATACCGTGGTGATGTATTCGACCGACAACGGTCCGCACTACAACACCTGGCCGGATGCCGGCACGACGCCGTTCCGCAGCGAGAAGAACTCGAATTGGGAAGGGGCCTACCGTGTGCCGACGTTTGCGCGCTGGCCCGGCCGTTTCCCCGCCGGCGAGACGCTGAACGGCATCGTCGCGCATGAGGATTGGCTGGCGACGTTTGCCTCGATCGCCGGTGCTCCCGACATCAAGGAGCAGCTCCGCGAGGGGGTCGAATTGAACGGCCGCCGCTATCGTAACTACATCGACGGCTACGACATGCTTCCCTACTTCACCGGCGAAGCGGACGAGTCGCCCCGCCACGAGTTCTGGTACGTCAACGACGACGGCCAGATCGTCGCGGCCCGTTACGACGACTGGAAGATCGTGTTCCTGGAGAACCGGGGCCAGGCTTTCGGGGTGTGGCGGGAACCGTTCACCGAACTGCGGGTACCGTTGATTTTCAATCTGCGCCGCGATCCGTTCGAGAAGGCCCAGCACAACGCCAACATCTATGATGACTGGCTGTTGGACCGCGCGTTCGTGATCGTTCCGGTCCAGGCTTTGGCAGCGCAGTTCCTGCAGACCATGAGCGACTATCCGCCGAGCCAGACGCCGGGTTCCTTCAATCTCAGCGCCATCGAGGCGAAGTTGAAGGAGGGCATGGGCAGATAGACCCAGCCAATGCGGCGCGACCGCAACGCGGGGCCGGGCTTGCCCGGCCCCGTCGGTCGTGAGGCGCCGAGACGTCGGCAGGAGCAGTTGAAATGCGTGCGCAGTTCGGTGTTTCAACGCGCGTTGCAGAAATAGCGCAGTCCCCCGGAACTTGTGATCGACGATTAACCGTCTCTGTATCTGTCGGTCCGCTTGGCGGTAACTTTCGAGTGACTTGGACGCGTTGCTCCTGTGACGAGCGGGGCAGGGCAGGGGGAGATCTTCAACGATGCGGTTGGATCATTGCGCAAGGGTAGCGGTCCTGACGGCCGGACTGGCGATTGTCGGAACCGGGCAGGGGCAGGCGGCGGATATCGCGACCGTTCCGGAGACAGTCGTCGTCGAAGAAATCGCCCCGTCATGGACATTCGCCGTGGCGCCGTATTTCTGGATGGCGGGGCTTTCCGGTGATGTTGCCACTTTCGGCGCGCCGCCGGTCAATGTCGATGTCAACTTCTCCGACATTCTCGATGCGCTCGATTTCGGCGGGATGGCTGTCGCCGAGGCCCGCTACGGCCGGTTCAGTTTTTCCTCCGACGTGCTCTACCTGAAGGCCTCGACGGACAAGGCGACGCCGTTCGGCGTCATTGCCAGCTCGGTGGGGCTTGGCAACGAGACATTCGAGCTCTCGGCGCTGGCCGGCTATGCTCTCATCGACACTCCCAATGGCCACCTGGATATTGTCGGTGGCGCCCGGGTCTGGTCGGTCGACATGTCGTTGTCGTTCTCCGGCGGCATTCTGAACGGCCGTCGGGTCTCCGACAGTGCCACCTGGGTCGACGCCCTGGTGGGCCTGAGGGGGCGGGTCGGTCTCACCGAGAGACTACACCTGACCGGCTGGGCCCTTGCAGGCGCAGGAGCGGCGGATTCCGATTGGGATCTCTTTGGTGGCGTCGGCTATGCCTTCAACGACCGCTTCTCCGCGGTTCTGGGCTATCGCGCCGCTGGCGTCGATTACAGCGACGGCCCGTTTCTGTTCGATGTCGTCATGCAGGGTCCGGTCGCCGGCGTCGTGTTGCGGTTCTGATCGTCAATTCCGCGTATCGAATAACTGCGGGCGGCCCGCCTTTGGCCGTCAGAACCGCCGGGTAACTTCGAAGGTGCCGGCCCAGGCGCCTTGCGCATCCTGGATGCCCGCGATCGAGGGGTCGAGATCGAAGCCTCGGTAGTCGATCCGCCCATAATGGATATCCAGCATGAACGTGGTGCGGGCTGTGGGTTGCCACTGCACGTTTGCGAAGCCCTCCAGGCTCGCCACCTCGAGGGCGGCGGGAACGGCCGGCAGGCCTTTCAGCGCTGTGCCGACGGCGCCGTAGTCCGTGCGCGAATAGCCTGCGCCGAAAGACGTCGAGACCCGCGGTGACCAGTAATGCGTGAGCGATGACACCACGGACCACTTGCGGATATCGTCAAGGATGCAGTTCGCGGATCCGCATCGGCCCCAGACGATCTCGGTACTGCTTCCGTAATCGTCCTGAAGGTATTGGCTGGCGCCCTCGGTGTAGTTTGCCAGCAAGGTGAACTTGTCACCGTCCCCGCTGGGCAGGTCGAGCGCGAGGCCTGCCAGAAGCGCGAAACCCATGGACGTGTCGTCCGATCCCGGCACCGGCGTGCCGGCGATCGTCAGCATCTCGGCATAGCTGTTTTGGTGCAGGGCGGCGGATATCTGGGCCGAGCCGGTGCCGACCTTGTCCCATTTCAGGGCCGCGACCAGGTCCGGCATGTTGCTCTTGTCGTTCGATACCGAAAATGACGTCGCCGACGCGGGGACGATTGGCGCGTCCGGTCCGAGGCCGACGATCGCCGCCGGCGGCGTGTTGTAGTTCTGATCCTCGATGGCGACGGCGAGCGAGAATTCGCGGCCGAACGTCTGCGTATATCGGATCTGGTTGCGCCGTATGGCCGTCGAGTTGTCGCCGACGACACTGTAGGGATCGGAATAGGACGGTCCGGACGCCTGGTGGAGGAACGTCGACCAGATCTTGCCCAATGTCCAGTTGCCGAACTGGACGTAGGCGTGCCTCAGGCCGAAAGGCCCGCCGGTGCGGGTCTCGTTGTCGGTCGCCTCGATTTCGACCAGCCCGCGCACGGTGCCGTATTCGGTATCCGCGCGCACTTCGGTGTGCAGTCGGCCCTCGCTGTACATCTCGATGATATCGCTGCGCGATTGGGCGTTGATCGTCGGCACGACGCCGCTCGGGACGACGGAGTATCCGTCGACGGCGATGTTCTTGACGACGTATCCGTTCGTGCCGATCCAATTCTTGCCGACAGCGCTCATATCGAACCGCACGAAACCACCGAACTTCATGCAGATGTCGGTTTGCGGCACGGTGCGCAGCCCCTGCGCTTCACAGCGATCGACGACCGGCCGGTTTGTCGGGAGGGTATCGAAATCCGCGGCAAGGCCGATGGCGGGCATCAGGGCGAGCATTGCCGCCATGGCCGTGAAAGCGATCGGAAATCGTCGCTGCTGTCTGAACGGATCGATCATTGTCAGGAAAATCCGCCGCTCTCGGTATGAAGGTAGCGCGTCGTCGCCGACCATCCAACATGGGCGACCCCGGGCTGCGCAACGCGCGAACCTAGGTAGCCCACGCTCTTTATTCGCCAGAACATGATTCCTTGGAAGCGCCGATCTGGCGTGCCAGAATGCGTGTCCTCATCGAAAATCCGCGTTGCCGGCACGCGCGTTCGGCAGACAACGAGTAGCGACCATGCCGAACCCCCGAACCACCGAATCCTGGACGTTGCTCGGGGGGGCGATCGCCGTGGTTTTCCTCGTTCTTTCGGTCGGCCTGGTCTGGTCCGGCGATGCCGCCGGCTCGGATGACGTGCCAGCCGCGACGATGCCCGCTCAAATGTCGGAGCGGGCGGACTACGTGGCGGACAGCGTCTGCGCAACCTGCCACGCAGCCGAGACCGCGGCCTGGTCGGACTCGCACCATGCCCATGCGATGGAACCGCCGACCGAGGACACCGTCCGCGGCGATTTCGACGACGTGTCCTTCGAAAGCCCCTCCGGCCACTATCGCTTCTTCCGCCGCGACGGCGGCTATTTCGTCGAAACGGAAGGCCCCGACGGCAAGACCGCCACGTTCGAGGTCGCCTACACCTTCGGCTGGACGCCGCTTCAACAATATCTCGTCGCGCTCGACCGCGGCCGGTTGCAGGCGTTGTCGGTTGCCTGGGATACCGAGACAAAGCGGTGGTTCGATCTCGCCGAGGAACCGGTGACGCCGGGCGATCCGCTGCATTGGACCGGGCGCGAGTACAATTGGAACTTCCGCTGCGCCGACTGCCATTCGACCGACCTTCGACGCAACTACGACCTCGAGACCGACAGCTACGAGACGACCTATTCGGCCGTGAATGTCGGTTGCCAGGGGTGCCACGGCCCCGGCAGCGCTCATGTCGCCTGGGCCGAGGAAACTCCCGCCGGCGGCGACTACGGTCCGGGCACGGATGTCGGCCTGGTGACGGAGCTGAAAGCCGGAAATCAAATCGGCACCTGCGCGCAATGCCACTCGCGGCGTCGGCAGATCACCGACCACAACGTTGCCGGCGAGCCCTTTCTCGATCACTACACACCGTCGCTACTTCAGGATGGTCTCTATTTTCCGGACGGTCAGATCGATGACGAGGTCTACGTCTACGGCTCCTTCCTGCAGAGCCGGATGAACGCGAAGGGCGTTGTCTGCACGGACTGCCACGAGCCCCATTCCGGCGCGCTCCTCGCCGACGGCAACGCCGTATGCACGGCCTGTCACAGCGAGACGCCGCCGGACCGCTTCTCCAGCATCAGGCCGCTTGCCTACGACTCTCCGGCTCACCACTTCCACGACGAAGGCAAGCCGGGATCGTTCTGTGTCGACTGCCACATGCCGGAGCGCATATACATGGTCGTCGATCCGCGCCGCGATCATTCCTTCCGCATCCCAAGACCCGACCTCGCCGCGATGACCGGTGCCCCCGATGCCTGCACCGGCTGTCATTCGGACAAGGAGGCCGCCTGGGCCGCGGACAGGATCGCGGAATGGTATGGCCCTGACCGCCGCAAAGAGCCGCATTTCGGCGAGACGCTGGCGCTCGGGCGCTCCGGCGCGCCTGGGGCGGGCGAACGGCTCGCCGCGCTCGCGACCGACCGGGACCAGCCGGCGATCGCACGCGCCACGGCGGTGGAGATGCTGCGTGCCTATCTCGACGAGGTGACAGGTCCTTCGGTCGTCGCCTCGCTCGAGGATCCCGACCCGATGGTTCGCGCCGCGGCGCTGGAGAGCCTCGAAGGCGTTCAGCCCGACGCGCGTGTCGATCTCGCCGCGCCACTGCTGGACGATCCCGTGCGCTCGGTCCGGATCATGGCGGCACGCGTGTTGGCGCCGGTCCCGCCCGAGACGTTCCTTGGAGACCGCCGCGGCGTCTACCAGGCGGCCGTGGACGAGTATGTCGCGTCGGAACTGGCCGCGGCCGAACGCCCGGAATCCCATCTGAATCTCGGAGGCTACTGGGCCGAGCGCGGCGATGCCGGCAAGGCCGAGGCCGCTTACCGCACCGCCCTGCGTCTGGCGCCGGATTTCATCCCCGCGATGATCAATCTGGCCGAGCTCCAGCGCGCGCTCGGCAACACGAGCGAGGAAGCCACGCTGTTGGAACGGGCCTATCTGGCGGAGCCTGACAACGCCGCCGTGGTGCACGCGCTGGGCCTCCTGCGGGTGCGGCAGGGCCGCCGCGAGGACGCGCTTCCCCTTCTCGCCGAAGCGGTCGAACAGGCGCCCGGCGCCGCCCGCTACGCCCACGTCTATGCGGTGGCGCTGGAGTCGCTCGGAAACCCGCAAGCCGCCCGTGAGGTCCGCGAGACGGCGTTGGAAAACCACCCCTATGACGTTGATCTGCTCGCGGGATTGCTGCGCGACCAGCTGAACGCCGGCGACCGGGACGGCGCCCGCGATACCGTCGAGAGGCTCTTAGCGCTCAGGCCGCAGGACGCCGAACTGGCCCGTTTGAAGGCGCAGCTCGGCGCACGGTAGATCAGTGATTGCTATTGTGCAGCGCGCGCCCGCTTATACGCCCAGCGCGCGGATCACCTCGTCCACGTTCGTCACGGCGGCCACATTCTGCATCGCATAGTCGATGGAGGCGCGGTGCCAGTCGGCATTCATGGTCGAGCAGGCGTCTTCCGGAATGATCATCACGTAGCCCTTGTCGGCACCGGTGCGCGCCGTGTGCTCGATCGACATGTTGGTCCAGGCACCGGTCTCGATCAGGATGTCGCGGCCCTGTGCCTTGAGGATCGTCTCGAGGTTGGTGCCCTCCCAGGCGCTCATTCGCGTCTTGCGCACGACGTGATCGCCGGGCCTGGCCTCGAGACCGGGAACCGGCTGCGCGCCCCAGCTGCCCTCGACCATGGCGTTGGCCTCGACGAGGCCCTCGAAAAGCGGCGCGTTGAGCGTCACCCCGGCGTGGCCGGGCGGGCACACGAACCAGACGTGGATCACCGGAATGCCCAGTCTGCGGCAGTGCTCGGCCAGACGCGCCGCGTTGGCAATGGCGTTCTGCTCGCGGCAGTGCTGCGGCGATCCGGACTCGGCGAAGGCGCCGCCGTCCATCACCACGTCGTTCTGCATGTCCTGGATGATGAGCGCGCAGCGGGAGGGATCGAGGCTGAGGCTTGTGTCGGCGGCCGGGGAGGGCGCCGCGCCGGAGCCACCCGGTGCCGGAACAGATGCCGTCTGTGCGCCGCCCGCGTCGGCGCGCATGAAGGGTTCGTTGCACGGGCCGATGATCGTGTCGACGGCATAGACGGACGTGCTGGCGCAGACGAAGAGCGTGCGCCAGTTCTCGCCGCCCCAATGCAGGTTCGCGGGCAGTTCGGGGATCGACACCTTGCCGATCAGCTGGCCCTGCGGGTTGTAGACCCATAGGCCGCCCGGCGCCGTGACCCAGACATTGCCGGACTGGTCGCATTTCATGCCGTCGGGCACGCCCGGTTTCAGACTGTCCTTGATGCCGGAGGCGAAGATACGGCCGTTGCGCAGCGATCCGTCCGCCTCGACGTCGAAGACCCGAATGTTGGTCTGCTCGGTATCGTTGACGTAGAGCAGACTGCCATCCGGCGAGAAGCACAGCCCGTTCGGCATCGAGAACATGAAGCGGTCAACGAGCAGGTCCGGGTCGCGGCCCTCGCGTCCCGGCCGGATACGGAACACGCCCTGCCAGCCGAGCTCGCGCGGCCGCTCCACCCCGTAGTGGGGCATCCGCCCGTACCAGGGGTCCGTGAAGTAGATCGAGCCGTCGGGCCCGACGCACAGGTCGTTCGGACTGTTGAGCTCCTTGCCCTCGAAATGAGAGGCCAGCACTTCGCGGCGCCCGTCCGGTGTGAACCGCGCCACCGAGGACGTCGAATGCTCGCAGACCAGCAGATTCAGGCCGGCATCGTAGGTCATGCCGTTGCCCTTGTTGGAGGGCCGCAGGACCTCGCGCACGCCCGCCCGGTCCCAGCGTCGTCTGACGTCGGCCGGCATGTCGGAAAACAGCAGGTAGTGTTCGCGGGGGTGCCAGATCGGCCCCTCGGTGAACGTGAAGCCCGTGCCGATCTGGCGCACCGGCGCGTGTTCGTCGATCAGGTTGCGGAACTCCGGCCGCAGCGCTTCGTGGGCCATGACGGGCACTCCCTCAACAATGCGGTCGGTCAGGCGGGAAACCACTCCCGGCGCGGAACGGTTTCGGTGATCGGACCGGGAACCTGCATGCCGAGGCGGCCGACGACCTGATCCGCCTCGATCTTGGCCGGACGGTCGTGGACGGGGAGCAGGAACTTCGATCCGTTCAGCAGTTTCTTGATGGCCGCCTTCTCCTCGCGCTTCGATACCGAATGGTTGCCGGTGACGCGGGGCTCGTGATTGTGGATCTCGTTCAGCGGATTCACGACCTGGTCGTTGAAGTCGTAGATCACGTCGCCGCAGATCGTCGCCCGGCCCTCGGCCGTCTCCACATGGATGTTCATCGAGCCCTCTGTATGGGCGCCGGCCCAGTCGAGCGTTACGCCGGGGATCAGCTCGATCTCGCCGGTGAGCTCCGTGTCCTCCAGCCGGAGCGCGTCCTTTGTGTGCAGGCGCTCGATGAGGTGCTGGATGTCCGGCTTCGGGTATTGCGGGTGCATGAGGCCCGAGACCGAATGCTCGAGTTCGCGGCGGTTGAGGACCACGGTGGTGGTCATCGGGAAATGGTCGTCCTTGCCGGCGTGGTCGATATGCAGGTGGGTGTGACAGACATAACGGATATCGCCGGGCTTCAGTCCGTGCCGGGCGAGCTGATTCTCGATCATGTTCTCGTGGAACTGGAGGCCGCGCATGCCGAGCGTCTCCATGATCGCGTTGTCGCGATAGCCGGTGTCGACGACGATCGGGTATTTGCCCCCGGTGATCAGGAAGCCGTAGGTATAGACGCGCCGCGTGCGGCCGCAGTCGCGGCCGAGCACCAGGAAGCTCGACTCGAGCTCTATGTCCCCATAGTCGAGGATGTGGATTTCAAGCGCCATGTCGATTCCCTCCCTTTGGCGTCTGTTCGCTCACAGCCGGTAGATCCGGCTTGCTGTGTCGTGGAAGATCGCGGTCCTGCGCGCCTCGCTCATGTCGGCGGTCGCGGCCAGATACGCGTCGAGAAGCGTGCTGTAGTTCGTCCAGAGCTTTTCGATTGGGAAGTTCGAGCCGAACAGGCAGCGCTTGGCACCGAAGATCGCGGTCGTCTCCTTCACCATCCAGGCGATGTGGTCGGCGTCATTGCGATGGATGAAGGTGCCGAAGGCGGACAGTTTGGTGACGACGTTGGGCCGTTTGGCCAGTTTCTTCATGGCGGCCCGCCATGTCGCCCGGCCGTCGTCGGACAGGTCTTCCAGCATGCCGGCGTGCTGCAGCACGAAGGTCACGTCCGGGCAGGCGTCGGCGAGTTCGCAGGCGCTGTCCATCTGGTCCGGGAACACCTGCAGATCGAACGTCCAGCCGTAGTCGGCGAGCCGTGCGACGTTGCGCTGGACATTCCGGTCGCGGGCGACGTCGGGGGTCGGTGCAAAGCGATAGAGCGGATTTTGGTGCCAGTGGAACTGCTGGCGGATGCCGCGCATCAGCGAAAAGGACGCCAGCCGGTCGAGATCGGGGCGCGCGTCCGGCTGGCTCATGTTGCAGAAGCCGACGATGCCGTGCGGCCATCCCGCCCGGTCCGCGGTATCCTGCACCCAGGCGACCTCGTCGACGAACCAGTTCGGGGCCCAGTTCGCCTGCACGTAGACGGATTTGGTCACTCCGGTGTCGGCGATGTCGTCGAGGAATTCCTCGATCGGGTAGTCGCGCTTGATCCCGTCATAGGGGCCGAAAATGCGCGGTTGGGTGGGCCCGAGCAGCCATGGCAGATCGGTCTGGCGCCAGATATGATGGTGTGCGTCGACAATCTGCATCAGGCCGCCCTCCCGGCGAACTGGAGGACTTCCTCGCACATCGCCGCTATGCCGGCCGCGCTGCCGAAACGGGTGACGTGCGGGGCGATCCCCTCCATGGCCTCTGTCCGGGGCACGAAGGCGGTGCCAGATGTTGCCAGCGGGGTCAGCCACTGGATCTTCCAGGCAAGTCGCCGCAGCCGCGCGATCGCCTCGTTCAGTGCCGCGGGATCGCCGCGCTCAAGGCCGTCGGACACGACGATGACCAGCGCGCCGCGCGCGAAGCCCGCGAAGCGCGGCACCGCCAGGAATGCTTGGAGAGCGTCGCCGATCCGGGTGCCGCCGTCCCAGTCCGCGACCAGTCCCGCGGCATTGGCCAGTGCCTGGTCGGGATTGCGGTGCCGAAGCGCCGGCGTGACCCGGGTAAGGCGCGTGCCGATGGTGAAGGCCTCGTACCGCTCGGCCGCGCGCATCAGCGCGTGCGCGAAACGCATGGCGCCCTCGGTCTCCGCCTTCATCGACCCAGAAACGTCGATGAGCAACAGCAGGCGGCGCTGGCGCAAGGCCCGCTCGCGGGTGGGCAACTGCAGCAGTTCGCCATCGCGGCGCACCGCCTGGCGCAAGGCGCGCCGCAGGTCCGGCTGGCCACTGGATTTGGTCGTCACGCGCCGGCGCGAACGGCGGCGCGGCAGCGCGGCCGGTGCCGACCGGCGCAGGCGGACGAGGGCAGCGGCATCCTCACGTTCGCCGAAGGCGCGCCGCGACAGGATTTCGGCCCCGGAGGCTTCGCCGCCGGACTCCTCCGGCTCCTCTGCCTCAGGCGGCTCCGCGCCGCCTTCCCGAGCGTCGTAGGCCTGGACTTCGTCCTCGTCTCCCGCCTGCGCGGCCGCCGCGATCGTCTGGCCAAGGAAGACCATGCGGAACAGGGCATCGAACTCGTCCCGGCGCTCCGGCGGCGGGGCAAGTGTGGCGACGGCCGCCCTGTGAATGTCCTGCATGCCGCGCGGGCCGAGCAGCCCGACGCCGGCGATGAAGTCCTGCGTCTGTTCCGGCGCGACGGCGAACCCGTTCGCCCTGAGCGCCTGTGCGAAGGCGATGAACGGCTCGGCCGCGCGGGGGAGGTTGGAGGCCGTGCTCATGCCGCCGCCTCCTGCAGCAGCGCGTCGAGCCGGTCGCTGAGGAACGTGATGTCGTCCTGATCCTTGAGCGCCACGCCGATCGCGCGTCTGAACGCCTGCGGCCACGGTGCGCCCTGCTCGTGCAGGACGGTGGCCGCTTCCGCCCACTCCACCGTCTCGGCGACACCTGGTGGTTTGGCGAGCGGCTCGTCCCGGAGCGCCCCGACGGCGCGGACCACCTTGTCCGCGGTGTCGCGCGCGACCGCGCTGGCGCGCATCATCACGATCTGCGCCTCGCGCTCCGGCGCGGGATAGCCGATCCAGCAGTAGACGCAGCGCCGTCGCAGGGCTTCGTGCAGCTCGCGCGTCCGGTTGGATGTGAGCACGACGACTGGATTCTCCTCCGCGCGGACCGTGCCGCGCTCGGGGATCGAGATCGAAAAGTCCGACAGGAACTCGAGCAGGAAGGCTTCGAATTCGTGATCGGAGCGGTCGACCTCGTCGATCAGCAGGACGGTGTCCCTGGGATGGCGCAGCGCCTCCATCATCGGCCGTGAAATCAGGAAGTCGTCGGCGTAGATGTTGACGTACTCGTCGCCCGCCTGCCGGATCGCCAGCATCTGCCGCGGATAGTTCCATTCGTAGAGCGCGGCCGCCGCGTCGATGCCCTCGTAGCATTGCAGGCGGACGAGCTGACGCCCGAGCACGGAGGCGATCGCCTTCGCGGCTTCCGTCTTGCCGACGCCGGGCGCGCCCTCCAGCAGGAGCGGCTTGCCGAGGGCGAGCGCCAGATAGGCGGCGGTCGCGAGTTCGTCGCCGGCGAGATACTGCGCGGCCTGCAGGGCCGCCGTGAGGGCGTCCGGGCTGTCGATGCCGACGATGGAGCGCGTGATCGCCACCGCTTCGTGCCTTCCTACCGCCGCGTCTGCGGCCGAGCGCCGCCATTGGCCTTCAGGCCCCGCAGGATCTTCTCGGGCGTGATCGGCAGGTCGTCGACCCGCACGCCGACCGCGTTGTAGACGGCGTTGGCGACCGCCGGCAGGACGGGATTGGCGCACATCTCCCCCGGCCCCTTGCCGCCGTAGGGGCCGTCCTCGGCCGGGCGTTCCAGCACGGCGATGTTGTGCGGGGCGATGTCGCCGGGGCCGGGCATCGTATAGGTGTTGAAATCCACCGGCCCGTGCGAGCGGGCGGGATAATAGGGCTCGGTCGTCTCCCAGGCGGCGTGGCTCATTCCCATCCACGCCCCGCCGGTAAGCTGCTGTTCCACCAGCTTGGGATTGAGCGCCCGGCCGACTTCGTAGGCACTGTTGATCTCGATCACGGACAGCTCACCGGTCTCGTCGTCCACCTCCACTTCGGCGATAAGGGCGGCATGCGCGAAGCAGGAAACCGGTGTCATCTCTCCGGTCTCTGGACTGACGTCCGACATCGGGATCAGGAAGATGCCGCGTCCCGACACGGTCTTGCCCTGCTTGAACTGGGCGGCGCCGCAGGCCGCCGCGGTGGTGATCGAGCGTGACGGCGCACCCTTCACCTGGATATTGCCCTTGCCGTCCGTCTCCAGGTCCGACGCGTTGACCTCAAGCTCCTCCGCGGCGGCCTCGAGCATCACCGCGCGGGCTTCCTGCGCCGCCTGGATGACCGCGTTTCCGACACGGTGCGTGCCGCGCGATGCGAAAGAGCCCATGCAATGGGGGCCGGTGTCGCTGTCGGCGGTGTCGACATAGACGTCCTCGACCGGAACGCCGAGCGTTTCCGCGGCGATCTGGCGAGAGACGGACTTCATGCCCTGTCCCAGGTCGATCGAGGAGAGGGCGACCATGAACTTGCCGTCGGGATTGGAGTGGACCAGGGCCTGGCTCGGATCGCCACCGAGGTTCATGCCGATCGGATAGTTGATGCAGGCGAAGCCCTTGCCGCGGTGTTTTGTCATGTCAGCGCCTCCTCAGGCCCGAAACCGATGAGAACCGCAGTGGTGCGCGGGACGCGCCCTGCGAAGGCGCCGGTTGCGCAGGAGCCGGTGCCGGTGCGGGCGGGGTCGGTGCGGGCGATGTCGATGCAGATGGTGGCGCACTCGGCACGCCGGCCGGCTGCGGCGCGGGCTGCGTGGGTTCCGGCTGCACCGGTGCCGGCCGAACCGGGGCGGCCTGGTCGGTCGGCTGGCCGGCCGCCGCATAGCTCTGATGGGCGTAGCCCTCGACGCGGCCGTTCTCGTCGAGCGCCGTTTGGTTCGGGATCTGGCCGCGCGCGCCGCCGCCTCCGGTCAGCGAGGTTTCGCGCCGGGCTGTGTCGTTGATCCGCCACGAGGCCTTTTCGGCGGCGACCTGGCAGCACTCGATCAGCGCGGTGTTCTTGGCTAAACGCCGGTGCGCCTTCATGTCGCCGTCGCGATAGGCGTTGAGAATGCGCAGTTCGATCGGATCCATGCCGACCGTTTCGGCCACCTTGTCCATATGCGCTTCGATGGCGAAGTCGACGCCGGTGATGCCGAAACCGCGCATTGCGGTTGCCGGCGTGCGGTTGGTGAAGACGCAATAGACGTCGGCATGAACATTCGGGATCGTGTAGGGGCCGGGCAGGTGGCCGACGCATTTAATGATCGCGTAGCTCGACAGTCGCGTGTAGGCGCCTGAGTCGAAATAGCCGCGGAACTGGCGCGCGACGAGGCGCCCGTCGTTCATGACGCCGTCCTTGATGTACCAGCGCTCGGCGCCGCGCGGCGCGCCGACCTGCATTTCCTCGACACGGTCGAACATATACTTGACCGGTCGACCCGTGAGCATGGTCCCGAGGATAGCCAGCGGCTCGTGCAGGCTGTCGACCTTGCCGCCGAAGCCGCCGCCGACCGTGCCGCCGATGAAATGCAGCCGGCTCGACGGCATGTTGAGCAGTTTGGAGGCCGTGCCGAGCGAGAAGAACAGCGCCTGCGTGCTGGTGTAGCAGACGTAGCGATCGTTTGTTTCCGGCGCCGCGATCGCGCCGCACGTCTCGGTCGGCGCCTGCTCGATCGGCGACATCTGGTAGCGGCCCTCGACGACGTGGTCCGCGGTGCGGAACGCCGCCTCGACGTCGCCGTAGCGCAGCTTCTGGTGGTCGTACTTGCCGTGGTAGACGAAGGCGTTCTTCGGATAGGTCTCATTGACCGAGGGCGCGCCGGACTTGATTGCCTCCTCGACATCGAGAACGTGGGGCAATACCTCCCAGTCGACGCGGACCTTGGCGCAGGCATCGCGTGCCTGGCGCTCCGTCTCGGCGATGACTGCGGCGACGGGCTCGCCCTTGTAGGCGACCTTCTTCGTCGAGATGAGCGGCTCGTCGTCGAGACCAAAGTCGAGCAGGCTCAACAGCGTATTGAGATTGTTCGGTACGTCCTTGCCGAGCACGATCCGTTTCACGCCCGGCATCCGCTCGGCTTCCGACGTGTCGATCGATCGGATGCGGGCGTGGTGATGCGGGCTCCTGACGCAGCGCAGGTGCAGCAGTCCGTCGAACAGGTGGTCGTCGTAGAACGGCGAGCGGCCGGTGACGTGGCCCATCATGTCCTGGCGCTGGGTCGGCTTGCCGATCTCGTTGAGATTGTCGTCGCGCTCGTCGGCGAACAATTCCTTCCGAAACTCGATCGCCATGTCAGCCTCGCGCGTAGCTCGATCCCGATGCGGCATTCGCGGCATCAAGGATTGCGTTGATGATCGCTTCGTAGCCGGTGCACCGGCAGATGTTGCCCGAGATCGCCTCGACGACGTCTTCGCGGGTCGGGCGCGGGTTGCGGTCGAGCAGCGCCTTCGCCGCGATCAGCATGCCCGGCGTGCAATAGCCGCACTGGGCCGCGAAGTGGCACATGAAGGCGTCCTGCAGCGGATGCAGGGTCGCGCCGTCGGCAAGTCCCGCCACGGTGGTGACGGCATGGCCGTCGACCGTCTCCGCCAGCGTCAGGCAGGACAGGCGCGGCTCGCCGTCGATGAGGACGGTGCAGGTGCCGCAGGTGCCCTGGCCGCAGCCGTATTTCGGGGTCAGGTCGCCGACCCCGCGGCGAAGTACGTCGAGCAGGTTCTGTCCGTCGTCGACGAAGGCGGCCTTCTCGTCGCCGTTGAGACGGAACTGAACGGGTTTCTTCGCCATAGCTCAGGTCCTCCCCAGAAGCACGCGCTTGAGATGGACCGGCGCCACCTCCCGGCGGTACCAGTCGCTTGCCAAGGCGTCGGTCGGCGGGTTCATGCCGTCGGTCGCCAGCGATGCGGCGCGCGACACGCTCGCCTCGTCGAGGCTTCCGCCTTGCAACGCCTGCTCGGCGGCAAGGGCGCGGGTCGGCACCGGGTTCATGTTGTTGAAGGCGATGCGGGTCTCGCCGCTGCCGGGTCTGCCGATCCTCACGGCGATCGAGATCAGCGCTGCGCCTTTCGGCTTGACCCGCGTAACCTTGAGGAAGCGGAACGCGCTCGGATCGCTGATCCGGGGGACGCTGACGGATCGGACGATCTGGCCGCGGTAGCGGTCCCGGTTCGAAAGGAACTCGTCGATCGCGACTTGGCCGCCATGGCCGGCGAAGCGGATCGTCGCGCCGAGCGCGAGCAATGCCGTGGTCATCTCGCCGAAGGGGGACCAGGCGAAAAGGTTACCTCCGATCGTCGCCGCGCTGCGGACGGCCGGTCCGCCGATGCCGCGCGCGACGGGGGCAAGGAAGGCTAGCTCGCGATGGGCCATGATCTCGTTCATGGTGCAGGCGGCGCCGACGACGATGGCGTCGCCCTCGAGACGGATCTCCTTGAGGGCCGGATCGGTCGCTCGGATGAGGGTATCGAACGACGGGTTGGCTTCGTTGATCGCGCGCATGAGCAAGGTCCCGCCGGCGAAGAACCGCGCCGCGGAATTGGCGGCGAGTGCTCCGGCCGCTTCGTCCAGGCCCGCGTAGGTTTCGACGCGTACCGGCATCATGCTTCTCCCGTTTCGGCGTGCGCGAGGCCCATATGCTCGCGCACGGCGGTAAAGCCGCCTTCGTAGATCTGTTCGCCGACCATGGCCGCGAGTTCCTCCTCGCGTCCGGCGGGCGTGTCGAACCGCGACTCCCAGTGCCAGAAAGCCCGGTCGCCGTCGGTCACCGGCAGCAGCCGGACATGGGCGACGTAGTTGAGCAGGGGCACCGGCGTATCCAGCAGGCAGTAGGAGAACGCCATGTCCGAGTCCGACAGCGTCAGCAGTTGCTCGCGCAGCTCCGAGCCGTCTGCAAGATGGAACCGCCGCACGCAGCCGATCTTGTCGGAGGGCAGGCCGCGCTCGATAGCGCTGTCGGCGACCGCCGGGTGCCATTGGTCGTGACCGTTGAAGTCGCGCAGCACCTCCCACACCGCCTCGACGGGGGCGTCCATGATCGTGCTCTTGACCACCTTCACCATTGTGCGGCCTAGCCTCCGAAGTGCCGCTTGAGGCTGTCGAACCCGGCCTGGAAGACGTTCAGGCCGATGCCGCCGACGAGATCCGTCGCGGCGTCCGGGGCGCACTCGAACTCGGCCGACCATTCGGCGAACGTCCTGTCGCCGTCGGTTACCGGCGTCAGCCGCAATGTCGCGATGTAGTCGGTCAGCGGCATCGGGCTTTCGAGGATCGAGTAGGTGCAGAAGTAGTCGTAATCCGACAGGCCGAGCAGCTTTTCGCGGATGCGGTCGCCGTTCTGCAGGCGAAAGTCGCGGACGCAGCCGACCTTGTCGGATGGCTCGCCGTTTTCGATACGGCTTTCGCGGATCGCCGGGTGCCAGCGCGGCAGGCCGTTGAAGTCCCGCACGCGCTCCCAGACACGGGCCGTGGGCGCGGCGATTACGCTCGATATGTACACGCGGGCCATGGCTTATTCGCCTTTCCGGCTGCGGCGGGACCGGGATCCGCCACCAGCGCCGCCACCGGAACCGCCGCCCGAGGCGCCCCCGCCGGAGGAATCCCCTCCCGATGGGCCGCCGTCACCGCCGCCGTCCGACGACCGCCCGGCCTCCTTGGAAATGCGCTGCATGTCCGAGGCCTCGCGGATCAGGCCTGCCTGCTTGGCGATGTTCGAGCCTTCGATGCCCATCTCCGACAGGAGGCTGTCGATCAGCGGTGCCTGCACGCGGTAGCGCAGGGCCGAGTTGATCACCTCGTCGGTCGGGCTGCCGCCGCGGCCGACGCCGTCGCCCTGGGTGAGGCCATCCATCTGCACGATGCGGATGTCGTTGATCTTCTCCAGCGGCTTGACCGAGGCGGCGACGATGCCCTCGACACGGTCGAGCAGCTTCCGCTTGAACAGCGAGGCGCGGGCGCCGTCCGTGAGCACGTTCTCCGCCTCGTTGACCAGGCGTTGCGCCTCGGCTTCGACGGCGCGGCGCACCTTCTCGGCGGCTGCGGCGATCTTTTCCTGCTCGGCGGCCTTCTGCGCCATCAGCACGTCGATCGTCTTGCGGCGGTTGGCCTCCTCGGTTTCGCGGGTCGTCTTGACCAGTTCCTCGGCTTCGGCCGCGCGCGCCCTGGCGACGTCGGCCTCGATCTGGGCCGCTGTCTCCTCCAGCGACTTCTGGTAGAGCGCGATGGCCTTCTCCATCTTCGCGGTCTCGACGTCGCGCTCGCGCTGCACCTCGAGGCGCCGCCGCTCGGTCTCGTGGCCGATGCGGGCGTCGTCGAGGCCGCGCTCCGAGGCGATCCGGGCCCGTTCGATATCCTCGTTGGACGCGATCTCGGCCTCCCGCAGGGCCTGAACGCGGGCGATTTCGAGCTGTTCGAGCGAGCGCCGCCGCTCCAGGCGCGCCGCCTCGATGGCCTGCTCGCGCTGCACGTCTGTTGTCTCGACGTCGCGCGTCGCCGCGATCTCGGTGCGGCGCAGCTTGGCATCGGCCTCGGCGCGCTGGCCCTTGATCGCCGCGATCTCGATGATGCGGGATTCGTCGGCTTCCTCGACGTCCTTCTTGCGCTTGATGTCGAGGACCTCGCGTTCCTTCTGCGACGCGATCCGCTCCTGTTCCAGCCCCAGCTCGACCTCGATGCGCTGGCGCTCGACGGCGTCGCGGCGCTTGAGGTCGCTCGCTTCCACGACTTCCTCGCGGGCGATCTCGCGTTCGCGCACCGACTGTTCCGCGGCGATCCGCTCGGCGTCGAGCGTCCGCTTCTGCGAGATGCGTGCCGCTTCGACCGCCTGTTCTGCAGCGATCGCGGCCTCGTCCAGAACCTTGTTGCGGGCGATTTCCAGGTTGCGCAGCTCCTCGTCGCGCTGGACCTTGTCGCGTGACGTCTCGAGTTCCTTCTCGATCCGGACGCGGTCGACCTGGCGGCGGGAGGCGACCTCTTGGGCCTCGATATTCTCGTTGCGCTCGATTTCGCGGGAACGGGTCTCCAGTTCCGCCGCGATGCGCTCGGCATCGATCGTCTTCTGCCGTTCGATACCGGCCGCGTCCGTCTTGAGCGCGGCAGCCGTCTCGGCGAGCACGGTTTCCTCGCGGCGGGCGATGCGGTCCTGGTCGATCTTCGCGTCGATGTCGATGCGCTGCGATTCCACGGTCTGGCGGGCGGCGAGTTCGGCCACGTCGACCGCGCGGGTGCGCGCGATCTCGCGCTCGCGCACGTCCTGCTCGTAGGCGATGCGCTCGGCGGCGATCCGCTTCTCGCGGGCGATGCGCGCGGCTTCCGTCGCCTGCTGGGCGGCGATCTCGGCTTCCTCGAGCACGCGCTGACGCTCGATTTCCAGCTCGCGGACACGGCGATCCGTCGAGATGCGCTCCTCGTTGACACCTGCCGCCTCGGCGATGCGCAGCTTCTCGGTCGCCTCGCGCGCCGCGATTTCCGCGGCCTCCACCGCGCGGTTGCGTTCGATCTCGCGCCGGCGGGTCTCCTCCTCGCTGGCGATGCGGGCGTCGGCAACGGCCCGTTCCTGCGCGATGCGGGTTTCCTCGACGACCCGCTGTTGCTCAATGCGGGCGCGCTCGGTCGCTTCGTTCGCGGCGATCTCGGCTTCCTCGATGGCGCGCCGGCGGGCGATGTCGCGCGATTGTGTCTCCTGCTCGTTGACGATGCGGGATTCCTGGACCGCCCGTTCCTGCAGGATACGGGCCTTTTCCGTCTCCTCGCGTGACCTGATCTCGGCGGAATCGATCGCCTGCTGACGCTCGATCTCGCGCTGACGGATTTCGCGCTCCGACTCGATCCGCGACGCGGTAATCGACTGATCCGTGACGATGCGCGCGCGCTCGATGACTTCGCGTGCGCTGATCTGCGCTTCCTCGGCCTCGCGCTCGCGCTCGGCCCTTTCACGGGCGAGTTCGGCGCGTTGCTGGGCCCGGCGGAATTCGACGTCGCGTTCCTGCAGCAGGCGGGCCTCCTCGCTCTCCCGTTCGATCGAGAGCGCTTCCTTTTCCGCCTCCAGGTTCCGCGCTCTGATCTGGATCATCGAGTCCTGCTCGATGTCGTTGCGCAGCTTCCGGCGGTCCTCGATATCCTTGATGAGGGCGGTCAGGCCTTCGGCGTCGAAGCGGTTCGAAGGATTGAAGAATTCGAGGCTGGTCTGGTCGATGTCCATGATGGCGACGGACTCGAGCTCCAGTCCGTTGGTCGCCATGTCCTCGAAGGCGGCTTCCTTCACGCGGGTGACGTAGGCGCCACGCTGCTCGTGCATCTCCGCCATGGTCATGTCGGCGGCGACGGCGCGCAGCGCGGACTCGAAGCGGCTCGACAACAGGTTGAACAGATATTCGGTATCAAGCGTGCGGCGGCCGAGCGTGGCGGCGGCGCGGGAGACGGCCTCCTTCGTCGGCTTCACCCGGATGTAGAATTCGGCCTCGACGTCGACGCGCATGCGGTCGCGGGTGATCAGCGCCTGCTCCTTGGCGCGGACGATCTCCAGCGGCACGGTGTTCATGTTCACCGGCGTGATGTCGTGGACGATCGGCCAGACGAAGGCACCGCCGTCGATGACGACCTTCTCGCCGAGGAAACCGGTTCTGACGAAAGCGACTTCCTTGGTCGAGCGGCGATAGAGGCGATTCATCACCCAGTAGATGATGGCGATCGCGACAACCGCGACTATGAGCCAAAGGATGATCTGGCCAATGATCTGTCCAGTCATGGTCTTTCCTCCCGAACCGGCAGCGGCTGCGTCATGAGTGCCTCCAGCCGTTACCCAAGTGTCCCGCCGATTTCCTTGAACCGGCGCGTTTGTTCCGTCAGCGCAACCTCGGTCGGCAGGCGCTCCATCGAGGAGGCGCCGTAGAAGCCGTGGCAGTTGCGGGTTTCGTTCAAGACGAAGCGTGCGTCGTCCGGCATCGCCACCGGTCCGCCGTGGACGAGCACGATCGCGTCCTTGTTGACCTTGAGCGCGGCCTCGGCCCAGGCATCGACCCTGGCCGGGCAGTCCTCGAGCTTCAGCGCGGTCTCGGCGCCGATCGAGCCGCCGGTCGTCAGGCCCAGGTGGCAGACGATGATATCGGCGCCCGCCATGGCCATCGCCGCGGCGTCATCCTCGTTGAATACGTAGGGCGTGGTCAGCATGTCCTTGGCCCGGGCCTTGGCGATCATGTCGACCTCCAGCCCGTAGGACATGCCGGTCTCTTCCAGATTGGCCCGGAAGGTGCCGTCGATGAGCCCGACCGTCGGGAAGTTCTGGACGCCGGAGAAGCCGATCCGCTTCAATTCGTCGAGGAAGACGTCCATGACCCGGAAAGGGTCGGTGCCGTTCACGCCGGCGAGCACGGGCGTGCGTTCGACGACCGGCAGCACCTCCGCGGCCATATCGACCACGATCTGGTTCGCGTCGCCGTAGGCCAGGAGCCCGGCCAACGAGCCGCGCCCGGCCATGCGGTAGCGCCCGGAATTGTAGATCACGATCAGGTCGATGCCGCCGGCTTCCTCGCATTTCGCCGACAGGCCGGTTCCGGCCCCGCCGCCGATGATCGGTTCGCCGCGATCGATCATGGCGCGGAACCTTTCGAGGATCTTCGTGCGTTCGATCGGCATGTCCGGCGTCTACCTCGATGCTCGTCTGGGTTTCGGCCGCGTCGAGCCGTGCAGAGACCGGAACGTCGAGACCAGCTCGGCGGAGAACGCGGGATCGTTGATGTTGTGGGGAAGCCGCACCAGCTGCCGGCTCGCGGTCTGGCGAACCGTCTGCTCCAGGGCATCGAACAGGGCCTTGTCGGCCGTCGGATCGTGGAACGGCTGCCCGGGCTGATCGAGCTGCGAGACGCCGCCTTCGGGCAGGAAGAAGCGGACCGGGCCTTCCATCTCGTTGAGACGGTTGCCGATCCAGCGGCCCATCTCCGCGTTTTCCTCCGGCGTCGTGCGCATCAGGGTGATCTGCGGATTGTGATGGTAGAAGGTACGGTGCCGGTATTTCTCCGGAACGGTGTCCGGGGCGCCGAAGTTGACCATGTCGAGGGCGCCGCACGAGCCGATATAGGGGATGCGCGTGCGGATGATCGCGCCGAAGCGATCCTCGGTGGCCGGGAAGATTCCCCCAGCAATCATGTCGCAGATCTCGGTCGTGGTGATGTCGATCACCGCGCGGATCTGGCCACCGTCGATGAGTTTCTCCATCGACTGACCGCCGATGCCGGTCGCGTGGAAGACGAGGCAGTCGTAATCCGTCTCCAGCGCATCGGCCACCTGCCGGACGCTCTGCGTCGTCACGCCGAACATGGTCAGGCCAACCGCGGGCTTCACGCCGCCCGACTCCCGCCGTGCGGGCTCGCGCCGGTCGAGGACCATCCCGGACATGGCCGCGGCTGCGTTGCGCAGAACCTGCCGGGTGATCGAGTTCAGGCCCTGCACGTCGGCGACCGAGTACATCATGGTGATGTCGGAGGGCCCGACATAGCGGCGCACGTCGCCGGACGCGACGGTCGAGACGATCAGCTTGGGCGTGCCCACCGGAAGCGCGCGCATGGCCGGTGCGACGATCGCGGTCCCGCCGGACCCGCCCGCCGAAATGATCCCGGCGATGCCGCTTTGCCGCGCCACCCAGCGCTCGAACGCCAGCGTCATGCCGGCCACCGACTCGCCGCGATCATGGGTGAACACGCCGCTGGCGCCGCGCGGATGGAAGGCGGCGACCTGATGCGCGGGGACCTCCGCGCCGGAATGGCGGCCGGAGGTGGAAAGGTCGACCATGCGCACCGGCAGGCCGTGCTCGCGGATCACGTCGCGGATGAACCGCAGTTCTTCGCCCTTGGTGTCGAGGGTGCCGGCGACCAGCACGACGTTCTCGCCGGGCGAGGCCAGCGGTCTCAGCTCGGCGTGCGGCAAGGCGGCATCCATCCCCGGCGCCCGTCCCGCAGACACGATGCGCGCCGCCTGTTCGATCTGGCGCACCGGAACCGGCTGCGACCAGCGCGTCGGCGGCTTGGGATTCGAAATGTAGACGCGTTGCACGGCGTGCTCGGGCGCGGCGCCGCGCTCGGTTTCCGACCGACGCGTCGGCGTTTCGACGTCGGGCGTCTCGTCATGGGCATGACGGCCCACGCCGAGAAGCCGCTGCTGCAGGTCGCGGTCGCCGGAGAGCTGGCCGGAATCGATGATCCGGTTGATGCGCCCGTTGACCATGATCGCGACCTCGGGGGCGACCTCGGTCGCCACGCCGATGTTCTGTTCGATCAGAAGGACGTTGATGTCGCCGGATTCGGCGAGATTGATCAGAAGCTCCTCGACCTGGGCGACGATGACCGGTGCGAGGCCCTCGGTCGGCTCGTCCATGACGAGGAGCTGCGGGTTGAGCAGGAGCGCGCGGGCGATCGCGAGCATCTGCTGCTCGCCGCCCGACAACTGGCCGCCGCCGTTGTTGCGCCGGTCGGCGAGCCGCGGAAACGTCGAATAGATGCGCTCCACCGTCCAGGCCCCGGCGTGGCCGCTGGAAACCATGCGCAGATGCTCGTCGACCGTCAGCGAGCGCCACAGGCGCCGGCCCTGCGGCACATAGCCGATGCCGAGGCGCGCGATCTCGGCCGGGGTGCGTCCGGCGAGTTCGTGGCCGGCGAACCGGATCGCACCAGACGCGATCGGCACCAGGCCCATGATCGCCTTGCACAGCGTCGTCTTGCCCATGCCGTTGCGGCCCACGACCGCAAGCGCGCCGCCCTGGAGCTTGAGGTCCACGCCCTGCAGGGCGTGCGAGGCGCCGTAGTAGACGTTCAGTCCACGGATCTCGAGGACCGGAGTGCCGGTGCGGTCACGTTCAGCCATGGGCGCCCCCCAGATAGAGCGCCTGGACTTCCGGGTCTTCCTCTATTTCCTCCGGGCTGCCTTCCTTGAAGATGCGCCCGTTGTGCATCATGGTCACGCGCTCGGAGACGCGCAGCGCGACGTCCATGTCGTGCTCGATGATGATGTATCCGATGTGCTCGGGAAGCCCGGAAAGGATGTCGATAAGGTCGCGCCGTTCGGCCGGAGACAGCCCGGCCGCGGGCTCGTCGAACAGGATGAAGCGCGGCGCGCCGGCCAGCGCCAGCGCGATTTCGAGCTGGCGTTGCTGACCGTAGGACAGCTCGGCGACGAGCGTATCGCGTGCCGGCGTCAGGTGGACGGCGGTCAGCAGTTCCTCGGCCGCCTGCATCAAGGCGTCGTTGCGCCGCGGCCTGATCAGCGAGAACCGGCCGCGCGATACGCCGCGGCAGGCGAGATAGATGTTGTCGAGGACGGTCAGGCCGCCGAACAGAAGCGAGATCTGATAGGTCCGGCGTAGCCCGCGGCGGATGCGTTCGTAGGCGGGGAAGGCCGTGACGTCCTCCCCGAACAGCCTAATCGTGCCCGATGTCGGCAGGAAGTCGCCGGTGATGCAGTTGAACAGCGTGGTCTTGCCGGCGCCGTTGGAGCCGAGCACGGCGCGGCGCTCGCCGGGACGGACCGTCATGGTGATATCGCTGAGCGCGGCGAGCGCGCCAAACATGCGCGATACGCCGCGCAGCTCCAGCGCGTTGGCCGCTCCGGCCGAGGACAGGCGCTGGGCGACGGTTTCCGCCATCACGCGTCCTCCCGCGGCTGGCCGGTCAGCGGATCGCGGTTGCGCGCCCGCTCGCGCCAGCGCGCCCACAGGCCGAGCACGCCGTCCGGCGACCAGAACACGATGACCAGGAAGCCGACGCCGATCAGAAGCTGGAATCGCTCGCCCGCCAGTCCGACCGAGACCAGGGCGTCGAGTGCGAAAGTGCGCAGCAGCACGTAGATGATCGCCCCGATGAACGGGCCGATCGGATGGCGCAGGCCGCCCACGACGGCGATCACGAGGATGTCGATGGCCGGTCCGACGGAAATGGCGCCGGGCGAGATGCCGCTGTTGAGCCAGACGAGCAGGATGCCGCCGACGGCCGCGATCACGCTCGCGAAGGCGTAGGCGGCAACCCGGTGCATGTTGACGTTGAAGCCGAGCGCGGCCATGCGGCGGGGATTGTCCCGCACGCCCTGCAGCGCCAGCCCGAACGGCGAGCGCGATACGTAGAGCACCAGCAGATAGGCGGCCACGGCCCAGAACAGGGCCAGGTAGTAGAACGGGATCGGATCGCGCCAGTCGACCCCGAACAGCTGCGGCGGCAACACTTGGTTGAAGCCGCTGAAGCCGTTGAAGATCACGTAGTTCTGGCGGCAGAAGTAGAAGAATGCGGTGGCGATCGCCAGCGTGATCATGATCGTGTAGATGCCTTCGGTGCGCACGGCGAGCGCGCCTATTATCGTGCCGAAGGCGACCGCGACGAGGATCGCCACGGGGAGGTACAGCCACCACGGCCAGCCGAGCGAGATATTGGAGATGCCGCTCGTTCCCAGGATCGCCGTCATGTAGGCGGCGACGCCGGCGATCGACATCTGGGCAAGGCTGACCATGCCGCCGTAGCCGCCCAGGAACGTCAGCGACAGGGCGATCGTGCCGAGGATGAACGCCCAGCCGAAGATCTGGAACAGCACGAAATCGCCGGCGAAGGCCGGCATGATCAGGAGGATGGCGCCGATCGCCCAGTAGGCGGCCGGAATTCGCGACAGGTCGAACCACTGCGCGAAACCGCCTGTGCGCGTTTCGAGGCCGTTGGGATGTTCGGTCACGGCCATGGGGCTAGCGCCTGCTCGCAACGAGCCCCTGGGGCCGGAAGGCCAGCACGAGCACCATGATGAGGAAGGTGAGGACGACCGCGTAGGTCGGGAAGTAGACGGAGCCGAACTGCTCGGCGAGCCCGATGATGACCGCGCCGAGGGCGGCGCCCGGGATCGAGCCCATCCCGCCGACGATTACGACCACCAGCGAGGCCAGCAGGAAGCGCGTGTCTTCGCCGGGCGCGAGCGACTGGAACGTCCCGCCGACGACGCCGGCCAGTCCTGCCAGTCCCGCTCCGACGGCGAACACGAGCACGAAGACAAGCTGGATACGCACGCCCGTCGCCGACAGCATGTCGCGGTCGTCCACGCCGGCGCGCACCAGCATGCCGATGCGCGTCCGGTTGAGCGCGATCCACATCAGCGCGCCGACCACGATCGCCGCAACGAGGATGAACAGGCGCACGACGGGGTATTTGAGGTAGACCGCGTCGCCGCTGCTCTTGACGGCGGTAATCAGCGGCAGTTCGACCGGGCCGGACAGCCATTCGGGGGCAAGGATCTGATAGAAATCGCCGCCCCAGATCCACAGCATGATGTCGGCCAGGCAGATCGAGATGCCGATCGTGACCAGCGTCTGCTTGAGGTCGTCGCCTTCCATGCGGCGGAACACGACGTATTGCAGGACGACGCCGAAGGCACCCACGACGATGAACGCGACGACGAACGAAAGCAGCCACCATTCGGTGGCCGTGGCGACCTCGTAGCCGATGTAGCCGCCGAGCAGGTAGAGCGAGCCGTGCGCCAGGTTCACGTTGCGCATCAGGCCGAATATCAGCGTGAAGCCGCTGGCCACGAAGAAATAGAGCGCGCCCAGGGTGATGCCGTTGAACAGTGCGTTCAGGAAGACCTTCTTGCGGCCCAGGATGTTTTCGACGCCGTCCGACCACGGCGCGAAGATCAGCCAGAGGAAGATCGCCACCAGGATCAGGATGATGAACGACCAATAGGGATGGCGTTCGAAGAAGCGCATTGCCTAAGCCCCCGACACCCTGTCACGTCGGGTATGCGGAGGCAGTACGACTCGCTCCCTCGCTTTGGCCCTGGCAGGCATCCTTTGCGCCTCTCCCCCCGTTTGATGTTTTGGAGAAGATTACGGCGCGGGACCCGGACCAGGCATACCTTTGAGTATTATTGTTGCCGGCCTCGTGACAACGGCCCTATTGCAGCACCATCGTGGCGCGCCGGTAATCGCTTGGCGGAATCCCGACATTGGTGCTGAAGAACCGGGTGAAGCTCGCCTGCGACGAAAACCCGAGATCGAGACCAATCGTGGTGACCGGATCGCTGCTCATCGTCAGCCGGTCGAGCGACGTTTCCATCTTGAGGGTGTTCAGGTACGTGTTGGGCGTGACGCCGACGTTCTGGTGGAACAGCTTGTAGAAGTGCGGTCTCGACAGACCGGATTCCCGCGCGATGTCGTCGAGCACGAATTCGTCGCCGATGCGATCGCGCATGAGACGGAGCGAATTCCGGATCCGGAAGTCGGAGATCCCGCTCCAGGTCATGCGGTTGGTCGGCTCGTCGGATTTCCATTGCCACGACTGATCGAAGCATTCGCGGGTCAGTTCGTAGAGATACCCGTCGAAAAGGCTCGAGGACTCGTCGTCCAGCAGCATGGATGTTACGCGCTGCGCGAGACGGCCGACCGCGGACGTGATCTCGATGGAATTGCGCCCGAAGCGCAGGGCGTTGTCGGCACTGCGGCCGGCTTCGAGGAACCACAGGGGCTTGATGTAGAGAACCAGCAGCACCGATCCGTTGACCGGGTCGGCGGCGATGAAATTGTGTGGCTGCCACGGATTTACCGCGACACCGTGAGAACCGGTCAGGGCGTATGTGTGATCCGAAATCGTAAGCGCGCTGTCGCTCGCTCCGATCAGTAGAATTATATGACCTTCCCGGTGGGCGTGTGTCGCGAGTGATTTGTCGAGCCGATAAATCGCGGCACGCCCAAACCTCCCGTGATACACGGAAAGTGCCGTGCTCATTCCTCCCTCCGCATCTTGGCGATACGCGCCCCCGTCTTTGCGCGGGGGATTGTCGAAAAGTCTGACACAGCGGATATTCGGCTGTCAAAGTATGCGCAAACGTACACGCATGTGCTCATAGGGCCATTCGCATGAGGGTTCGGTAGTCCTCGGCCGAGGCCATCCGCGGATTTGTGCTGTTCGTGTGGTCTTTCTCGGCGAGAGGCGCGGCGCGGTCGATTGCGGCGCTGTCGATGCCCAGCGCGGCCAGACGGCCTGGAAGCCCAAGCCGTTCGGTGAGCCGGACCAGCCCGTCGATCAGGGCTTGTTCCGGACCGATACCGAGCGCCCGGCCCAGTATCGCAAACCGGTCGCCGACGGCCGGTGCGTTGAAGTCCATCACGTATGGCAGGACGATGGAATTGAGCGCGCCGTGGTGGAAGGTGTTTCCATCGGGTCGTCCGAGCGCATGGCTGATAGCGTGGACGCCGCCGAGGCCCTTCTGCTGGGCCAGCGCCCCGTTCAGGGCCGCCGCCATCATCTCGCGGCGCGCGTCTATGTCCCGGCCGTTCTGCACGGCCCTTTCGATGTTGCAGGCCGCGCGCATCAGGCCCTCGATGGCAATGCCATCGGCCGGCGGGTTGTAGGCGACGGAGAGATAGGTCTCGATGCAGTGGGTAATGGCGTCCATTCCGGTGCTCGCCGTCACTTCCGGCGAAACGTCGAGCGTCAGCGTCGGGTCGCAGATGGCGACCTTGGGCACGAGAAACGGGCTGACCAGGCCGAGCCGCCTGCCGTCGTTCATTACGATGAGGGCGCCGCTGCCGACCTCCGTTCCCGAGCCGGCCGTCGTGGGGATCGAGATCACCGGCGGAAGGATGTCGCGGATGCGGCCGAAGCCGCCTTCCACCTTGGCGTACCGCGACAGCGCGCCGCCATGGCTCGCAAGCAATGCGATTGCTTTGGCGAGATCGATGCACTGTTCCGATCCAAGCGCGACGATCCCGTCGCATCCGCAGTTCGCGAATTCGGCGGAAACGAACCGCGCCGTCGCTTCATCCGGAAACCGCTCGGGTTTGCGGAACAGGACGGGGGCGAAATTCGGCTCGAGCGCGTCGATCAGTTGTTCGAGCACCTCGCTGTCGGCCAGGGCCTGCTCGTAGATCAGCAGCGCCCGGCGGATACCCAGTGCCCGCGTCTCCGCGCGGACCGCCTCTTCGAGGACGCCGGCGGCGAAGTGGATCTTGGTGACGTAGTTGATCAACGACATCGTGCGCCCCTCACGCTGGGTGCATTGACGCCATCTCAGCCTCGCCAGCGCAGGCGGACGAGGGGTCGGACAGTCGGGCCGGATGTCGTCGACACCCGGCCCGGGTTCTGTCTTGGGAGCGTCAGTCGCAGTCCACGATGTCGCGGGACGGCAGGCCGAGCTTGCGGAACTCGTCCTCGGGGACGCCGAGGGTCTGGGTCACGTTGTCGACCTTCTTCACCATCTTGGTGCCGAGGTTTCCGTCGGGCATCTCGACCACTTCGAAGACGAAGTTGGAGCCGATCGCCTGCCGGTTCTTGTCGAGGGTGATCTTCCCGTTCGGCGCGTCGAGCTCGATGGACGCCAGGCAACCGCGGAACTTCTCCTGGCCGTCCGACAGGTCGCCATTGACCTCATCGAGGCAGGTGAAGGCGGCGTCGGCCGCGTTGTAATAGCCGGTCGCCAGCAGCGACGGGCTCGGGAAGCGCTTCTCGGGCGGGAATGCGTCCTGGTACGCCTTTACGTATTCCTGCCACTTGGCATCGTCCCAGGTGTCCGCCTGCGGGCCGGAGGACGGCGTGCCGATGAGCTGCTTCTTGGCGTTGCCCTTCGAGGACAGCACCGTGCCGTCGACCATGATCGTACCGCCGATGAGGCCCACGTCGCCGCCGCCGGCCTGCTGGTACTGGTTGAGGAAATTGACCGCATCGCCGCCGCCGAGGCCGAGATAGATGGCGTCGACGTCGTCGGGCAGAGCGGCGATGATCGACGCGAAGTCCTTGGTGCCGAGCGGCACCCAGAGACGTTCGGTTATTTTGCCGCCGGCCTTGCAGTATTCGTGGGCGAAACCGAGGAAGTTGGTGTAGCCGAACGAATAGTCCTCGGCGACGGAAGCCACGGTCTTCCATCCCTTGTCATTGTAGACGTAGTCGCCGAGACCCACACCCCACTGGGCGCCGTCCATGTTGTAGCGGAAGAAGTTTTCCGCCGGATCGACGAAGGTCGTTTCCTGGGCGCCGGAGGACCCGTTGATGATTGTCACCTGCGGCTGCGTCTTGGCGTAGTCCCGCAGCGCGATGCCCTCGGAACCGGAGAGCGGGCCGATGACGAAGTCGACCTTGTCCTGCTCGACGAGCTTGCGCACGGCGCGCAACGCGCTTTCCGGGCTGGCGTCGGTCGGGGCGACGATCACTTCGATATCGCGGCCTCCGGCCTTGTTGCCCCATTTCTTGAGCGCGACCTCAAACCCGCGCTGGCCGTCTTCGCCGAGCACGGTGTAGGTGCCTTCGAGGGTGGCCATAAAGCCGACTTTCACCGGATCTGCCGCGTGTGCGCCTGCGGCCATCAGGATGGCGGTTGCCGCAACGGCACCAAAGAGCCTTGATTTCATGAGTATTTTCCTCCCGTTCGCTGCCTCGGGCCTAGTCGTTAAAAGCCAGAGGGCTGGCGGGATATGGTATGGCGCGAGCAGGGAGGCGGGCGTTCCCGCGAGTGTAGGCGTATATCTAACGGTCTGTTTTTTCGTTGCCGAGGCGCGAGGAGCGGGGCGTGCGACGAGTCGTTGACCGCGCCGGGGGAGGGGGCGGTCTCAGTAGAGTGTGCGACGATGTGGTCGGGTGGCGTTGTCGCGGCCCGAAGGCGCGGAGGCTGGCGGTTGGGGCCTAGCGCAGCTGCCGCGGCGCGATGCGCCAGTCCGGCCTGCCCAGGCCGTCGGGCCAGTCAGCGACCTCACGCATGTTGAAGTAAAGCGTCGCCTTGACTCGCGGAAAGAGCTCGCCCGCTTTTTTCAGTTGCCTGAGCCACCGTCTTTCGTACCAGCGCGTACCGCTGACGCCGAGTTCGGCGAGGATGACCGGTTTGTTGAAACGGGTGACGCGATTGTATTTCTCCGCCACCGCCTCCTTGAAGGTGCGGCTGCGATTGAACCATTTCCTGTCGGCTTTCTGATAGCTGTAGATCGGCAGCCCGATGAAATTCACAAAGGCGTCGCCCGGATAGTACGGGGCAAGGTCCCTGTGACCGAGCGGAGACCAGATGAACCGCGCTTTCGGCGCGATCTCCCGGCAACTCGAAACGAAATACCGGAAGGCTCGGACATAACCATCACTGTCGTCGCGTGCCCATGGATAGCGGCCCCTGACCTCTTCCATCTCATGGCCCCAGCGCACCAGCGGCCTGCGCCTGATCCTGGAAACCTCGCTGCAGATTGCGGTGATCTCCCGGTCGTATGCACCATTCACGATGTCGCTGAACAACGTGGCGCCGGTGTCGCCGGGGGACTTGGTCCACGGTTCGACGGTAACGAGCATCTTGCGGCGCCGTTTAGCCGCATACCGGGCTTTCTTGCGCAGCCAGTGCGCATCGAAGGTCTGCCATTTGACGAAAACGTGCTCGAAGGCGAGGTTCCGCGTCTGCTTGAACGTCTTGTGGGGGTCGTAGATCCCCAGCGGCAGGTCGTGCTGGGTGGTTTCGCTGCGGCGCTCCACCGACATCGAGGGGCTGGATGTTCCGGCTAGGCCTGTCGCCGCGATCGCGACCGGAAGGAAAGCCAATACCAGAAGTCGAGTCACCCGCGCGCCCCATTCGTTGCGAAAACCAGGTCCGGTCACCCCCCTTGGATAACGACGAGACCGGACGGATCGCATCTCAAAATTCGAATATAGCCTACGTATGTAGAGTTAATTGGGGCGGCAATTTGTTTAGCTATCGATAATTTCTCGTGGTTTTTCATTGACGTTACGTAAGACTCTGCTCCTCGCTAGAGTTGGAGTCTACTGCCGGGGCGATCCATCATTTCCGGCCAATCATTTCCGGCGGTTCGTCGGCGCGAACTCCGCGCGAAGCGGTGCATCGTGCTCGCCGAGTTTCGGCACCGGCCGAAGTGTGGGGCGCTCTCCGTTGACGAAAGCGGCTGGCGCCAGCACCTCGGCGTTTCCACCGGTCACGGCGACGGACATCTTCGCCACGCTGCGATGGGCGATCAGGTCGGCGAGCGAGGATAGCCGGCCGTATGCGATGCGGGCGCGGTCGAGAGCCTCGTTGAGGGCGGCAAACGTCCATGCATCGAGGCTGCCCTGGACCGCCGCGTCGACAGCGGCCCGATGGCGGACGCGCGAGACATTCGTCCCAAAGCGCGGATCCTGCGCCAGGTCCGGCCGTCGGAGGACATCGGCGCACAGCACCGTCCACTCGTTGTCGGTCTGGACCGCCAGCACGATGTCCCCGTCCTTGAGGCGGAACACGCCGTACGGGGCGATCGAGGGGTGGGCTAGTCCGGCCCTCTTCGGCGCCTTGCCGCCATAGCGCGCCTGCAGGTAGGGCACGTTCATCAATTCGGCGATGGTGTCGAATAGCGAGATCTGGATATGCGATCCTTCGCCTGTCCGCCCGCGTCTGAGAAGGGCTTCGAGGATGGCCGCGTGGGCCGCTTGCCCTGTGGCGATATCGACGATCGAGATCCCGACCCGGCTCGGCCCGCCATCGGGCGTTCCAGTGATCGCGGAAAGCCCGACATCGGCCTGTATCAGCAGGTCGTACGCCTTGCGCCGGTAGTCCGGCGTGTCGGGAGCGTAGCCCGAGATGTCGCAGACGGTGAGGCGGGGATGGCGGGCACGTAGCGCGGCCGCCCCCAATCCGAGCCGTTCGGCCGCTCCCGGCGCGAGGTTCTGCACGAAGACATCGGCCTTCGCCAGCATCGCGGCGACCAGCGCCATGTCGTCGTCGCGCTTGAGGTCGACGCGGCAGGATTCCTTGCCGCGATTGATCCAGACGAAATAGCTCGACTCGCCGAGAACCGCATCGTCGTAGCCGCGGGCGAAATCGCCCTCGGCCCGCTCCAGCTTGATGACGCGTGCGCCCGCGTCGGCGAGGCGGCAGGTCGCCAGCGGTGCCGCGACGGCCTGCTCCAGCGCGACCACGACAATACCTTCCAGCGCTCCATCCATCTGATCGGTGCCCGCCCGTGTCTGCCCGGTTCCACAGGTCACACAGTCCCCGATGCATCGTCGAAGTCAAAGCCGAAACCGCGGGCCGATCGTTCCGCGGTACACAAATCCGGTGAAGCGGAAATAAACCGGCCTTTGCCGTGCGGCCCTCGGACTGCCATTCTGGTGCGGCTTCAACATTCGACGAGACGACATGCAAACGACCGATCTTCCGCAGGCCGATACCGACGACATCAAGGCGATCCGGGAGGCGGTGCGGGGGCTCTGCGCCCGTTTCCCCGGCGAATACTGGCGCAAGCTCGATCGCGACAGGGCCTATCCTACCCAGTTCGTCGAGGCGATGACCGAGGGCGGGTTTCTGTCGGTTCTGGTGCCGACCGAGTATGGCGGCAGCGGTCTGAACCTGACGGCCGCGGTGGCGATCCTGGAAGAAGTCCATGCCAGCGGTGGCAACGGGGCCGCCTGTCACGCCCAGATGTACACCATGGGCACGCTGCTCCGGCATGGCACCGAGGAGCAGAAGCGCCGCTATCTGCCCGCGATCGCGTCGGGCGAACTGCGGCTGCAGGCCTTCGGCGTCACCGAGCCGACCGCCGGCACCGATACCCTGTCGATCCGCACGACGGCGACCCGCGACGGAGATCACTACGTGGTCAACGGGCAGAAGGTCTGGACCAGCCGCGCCGAGCACTCCGACCTGATGGTCCTGCTGGCCCGCACGACGCCGAAGGACAAGGTCGAAAAGCGCACCGAGGGGCTGTCGGTCTTCCTGGTCGACATGCGTGAAGCGCCGGAACACGCGCTGCGCATCCGCCCGATCGAGACGATGATCAACCACGCCACCACGGAAGTCTTCTTCGAGGATCTCCGGATCCCGGCGGGAAACCGAATCGGCGAGGAGGGAAAGGGGCTGCGCTACATCCTCGACGGCATGAATGCCGAGCGCATCCTGATTGCTGCCGAGTGCCTGGGGGATGCCCGCTGGTTCCTCGACAAGGCGACCGCCTATGCCCGCGACCGGGTCGTCTTCGGACGCCCCATCGGCCAGAACCAGGGCGTCCAGTTCCCGATCGCGCGCAACTACGTCGAGTTCCAGTCAGCCCGGTTGATGGTCTATCACGCCGCCGCCCAGTTCGATGCCGGCGAGCCGGCCGGCGAATTCGCCAACATGGCCAAGCTCGCCGCCTCCGAGGCCTCCTGGCACGCCGCCGACACCTGTCTGCAGACCCACGGCGGCTTCGGCTTCGCCACCGATTTCGATGTCGAGCGCAAGTTCCGCGAGACCCGGCTCTATCAGGTCGCCCCGATCTCGACGAACCTCATCCTGTCCTATGTCGCCGAGCACGTGCTCAAGCTGCCGAGGTCCTACTAGATGCCGCTCGATGTCGATCATCTGCGCCGATGGATCGGCAACGGCGAGGAAGCCCGCGATCAGATCACGCCACAGCTCGTCAAGGGATACCGGGCCATGCTCGACGAGGACCCGGGCGAGCCCGCGCCGGGCGAGGAGGCGCCGCTGGCGATCCACTGGTGCCTCGCCCCGCCGGTCGCGCCGATGTCGGCGCTCGGTCGCGACGGCCATCCCGCCCGTGGCGGCTTCCTGCCGCCGGTGCCGTTGCCGCGCCGTATGTGGGCGGGCGGCGAGATCGAATGGCTCGGCGATCTGCGGGTCGGCGACCGTGTGACGCGCCGCTCCACCATCGAGGATGTGACGGCGAAGCGGGGACGCACCGGCGACCTCTGTTTCGTCGCCGTGCGCCACCACTACGAAACCGAGCGCGGCGCGGCGGTTAGCGAACGCCACGACGTCGTCTATCGGGAGGAGGGGGCAGGCGCCGCCGCGCCGCGCTACGCGGAAGAGGCCGCCGAACTGGAGCGCGTGATCGACCCGACGCCGACACTTCTGTTCCGCTATTCGGCGCTGACGTATAACGGCCACCGGATTCACTACGACCGTCCCTACGCGACCGGGGTCGAGGGTTATCCCGGCCTCGTCGTGCATGGTCCGCTGCAGTCGACATACCTGCAGTATCTGGCGCGCGACATGAACGCCGGCGAGAGGCCGCGCGTCATGCGCTATCGCGGCGTCGGAACGCTGTTCGATGGGGCGCCGTTCCGGGTCTGCGGCCGGCGTCTGCCCGACGGGACCGCCGCATTGTGGACCTGCGCCGAGGACGGCCGCCTCGCCATGACGGCAACCGCGATCTGGTAGGCCGTCAGGCCGCGCGACAACGAACCTGCAGGCAGTGTCCGCTAGGGCTGATCGGGGGCTTGCGAATCCGGGGCGATGCCATCGGTCAGGTGGGCGACCAGGGTCTGCTGCGCCAGCGTCGCGTGGCGGTCGCGGTGGCGCACCAGCGCGTATTCGCGTTGCGGCAGTTCGATCGGGATTTCGGTGAGCTTGCCCGCGGCGATGGCGGAGGCGACGACGTGGCGCGAGATGATGGTCGCGCCGGCGCCGGCCTCGATCGCTTCCCGGACCGCCTCGTTGCTGGGCAGGACCAGGAAGATGTTGAGGTCGTCCAGCGTGAGGTCTTCCTTGGACGCCAGGTCCTCGAGCGCGCGGCGGGTGCCCGAGCCGGCCTCGCGGATCACCCAGTTGATGGCGCGAAGATCGAGCCGGCCCGAAGCATTGACCGGCAGGGAAGGCCGCCCCGAGGCGACCACCAGCACGATCTGGTCATGGTCGATCTGCTGGCGGATCAGGGCCGGATGCTGCGTCGGCCCCTCGACCAGGCCGATATTCACCTCGCCTTCGACGACCGCGTGCTCCACCTCGTTTGTATTCCGGATCACGACGTTGAGCCGGACGCGCGGATTGGCGGCGTGGAAGGATGCGAGCCGGCGGGGCAGCCAGTAGGTGGCGATTGTCTGGCTGGCGGCGATGTCCACCGGGCCGGCGGGAGAACCGGCGAGATCCTGCAGCACCGATCGCGCCATCGACGCGCGGTCGAGCACGGCCCGTGCCTCGCGCAGGAATATCTGGCCGGGTCTGGTCAGGCGGATCCCGCGGCCGATCCGGTCGAACAATTTGATCTGATAGTAGTTTTCCAGCGCGGCAACGGCGGCGGATGCGGCCGACTGGCTCATGCCAAGGGCCTCCGCGGCCCGGGTCATGTGGCCGCGTTCGGCCACTTCGATGAAAACACGGAGCTGGTCGAGCGTCATTAATCGATTATAGCGATCAAAACGACCTATACAATAGATAAATGCAAACATTTTATTGCTGTTCGATAGCCGGCCGGCTAGTGTGAATCGATACCTCACCGGGGGGAAACATAATGTTCACCAGTAATCCGTTCGCCGAGCTGTCGGCGTCCGTGTCGCCGAGCGTCATGCAGACCTACGTCGTCATCATGGCGCTGCTTGTCATCGGCGGCACGCTGTTCGACGTCGTGCACAAAAAGAGCGCCACGTATTTCTTTCGGAATTGGCGTGAAGGCAGGGACAAGGCGAAGAAGCAGGTCGGCGGCGGCCAGAAGATGTCGATCGCGGTGCAGACGGCCGTAGTCGACGTCGCGTTGTCGGGCGAGTTCTGCAACCCGCGCCGTCGCATTGCGCACCTGCTCGGCATGTACGGCTTCGTGATCTACGTCATCGCCACTGCGGTTATGGTGTTCGCCTACCCGACGCCCGCGACCCCCACGCCGGCCGGCCTCGCCGCGCTCTGGTACATCGGCGCGCTGATGGTCTGCGTTGGCGGCTACTGGTTCTGGTTCTTCATCCGCGTCGATGTCGCCGCCGAGGGCAACTCGCCGTTCCGGTTCGTGCGCGCCGATCTGTTCATCGTGTCGCTCGTGCTGGGCGCCACCTTCGGCCTCCTGTGGGCGTGGCTGCAGACGGCGGGTTCCGTGCCCTGGGCCACCCTGTTCCTGGCGCTCTACCTGATCGCCACGACGGTGCTGTTCGTTTCGATCCCGTGGTCCAAGTTCTCGCACATGTTCTTCAAGCCCGCCGCTGCGTTCGAGAAGAGGGTGTCCAAGGCCGACGGAACCGCCTCGAACCTGCCGACGCTGACGCGCGACGATCCCGAGCAACAGAAAAGACACTCGATGGAACTGTTGGCGGACGCCCCGATGAACATGGGGCTCGGCATCAAGCGCGAAGCGCCCCGTCACTATTAACGCAGCCCGCACGTTCGCTTCGAACAGACAAGGAGCCGGCTTATGCCTACATTCGTCTATATGACACGGTGCGACGGGTGCGGACACTGCGTCGACATCTGTCCCTCGGACATCATGCACATCGATAAGACCTATCGGCGCGCCTACAACATCGAGCCGAACATGTGCTGGGAGTGCTACTCCTGCGTCAAGGCGTGCCCGCAGCATGCGATCGACGTGCGCGGCTATGCCGATTTCGCTCCCCTCGGTCACAGCGTTCGCGTCGACCGCGACGAGGAGAAGGGCACGATCGCCTGGAGGATCAAGTTCCGGAACGGCACGGAAAAGGACTTCCTGTCACCCATCACCACCAAGCCCTGGGGGCAGGCGATCCCGCAGCTCGCGGAGGTTCCCGGGCCCAGTCAGGAAATGCGCGACAGCCAGCTGTTGTACAACGAGCCGAAGTACATCCGCATGGATGACGGCGGTTTGCATACGCTGGAGACCAACGGTCTCAAGATGAAGAAAGGCGTGTATTACTGATGGCTTACAAAACGATCGTCGAAGACGGCATTGATATTCTGGTCGTCGGTGCGGGTCTTGGCGGCACCGGTGCCGCCTGGGAGGCGCGGTTCTGGGGGCAGGACAAGAAGATTGTCATTGCCGAGAAGGCCAATATCGATCGCTCCGGAGCGGTCGCCCAGGGGCTGTACGCCATCAACTGCTACATGGGCACCCGCTGGGGAGAGAATAACCCGGAGGACCATGTCCGCTACGCGCGCATCGACCTGATGGGCCTCGTGCGGGAAGACCTGCTGTTCGACATGGCCCGCCACGTCGACTCCACGGTGCACCAGTTCGAGGAGTGGGGCCTGCCCATCATGCGGAACCCGAAAACGGGGACCTATCTGCGTGAAGGGCGATGGCAGATCATGATCCACGGCGAGTCCTACAAGCCCATCGTGGCCGAGGCCGCCAAGAAATCCGCCGACAAGGTGTTCAACCGCATCTGCGTCACCCATCTGCTGATGGACGACAGCAAGGAGAACCGGGTCGCCGGCGCCGTCGGCTTCAACGTCCGCACCGGCAACTACCACGTCTTCAAGTCCAAGACCGTGATCTGCGGCGCGGGCGGGGCCTCCAACATCTTCAAGCCGCGTTCGGTCGGCGAGGGATCGGGCCGCACCTGGTATGCGCCCTGGTCGTCCGCGTCTGCCTACGGCCTGATGATCGAGGCCGGCGCCAAGATGACGCAGATGGAAAACCGCATCGTGCTGGCGCGCTTCAAGGACGGGTACGGCCCGGTCGGCGCCTACTTCCTGCACCTGAAGACCTACACGCAGAACGGTCTGGGCGAAGAGTACGAATCCAAGTGGTTCCCCGAACTCCAGAAGATGGTCGGCAAGGAATACCTGGATCCGGAAGCCTCGCACCTGACCCACAGGCCGATCCCGACCTGCCTGCGCAACCATGCCTTGATCAGTGAGGTGAATGCCGGCCGTGGCCCCATTCACATGGTGACCATGCACGCCTTCCAGGATCCGCATCTGGAAGAGGTTGGTTGGGAAAACTTCCTCGGCATGACCGTCGGCCAGGCGGTCCTGTGGGCCGCCACCGATGTGGACCCTAAATACGAGAACCCGGAACTGACCACCTCCGAGCCCTACGTCATGGGCTCGCACGCGACCTGCTCGGGCGCTTGGTGCTCGGGGCCGGAGGACATTTCGCCGCCCGAGTACTTCTGGGGCTACAACAGGATGACGACGATCGAAGGCCTGTTCGGCGCCGGCGACGCGGTCGGCGGCACCCCGCACGCCTTCTCGTCCGGCTCGTTCACCGAGGGGCGCCTCGCCGCGAAGGCCGCCTGCAAGTACATCGACGACGGCAAAGCCGAGGGCATCGTCGTGTCCGACGAGCAGATAAGCCGCCGCAGGAAAGAGATCTACACGCCGCTTGAGCATTACAAGATCTACCGCAACGAGATCGTCGCGGGCGATGTCAATCCGCACTACATCAATCCCAAGCAGGGGCTGGATCGCCTGCAGAAGTTGATGGACGAGTACTGCGGTGGCGTGACGGTCAGCTACATGACCAACGAGAAGCTCCTCCATATCGGTCTGAAGAAGCTCAAGATCCTGGAGGAGGACCTCCAGAGCATCGCCGCCAAGGATATTCACGAGCTGCTGCGGGCGTGGGAACTGAAGCACCGTCATCGCGCCGCGGAGTGCGTCACCCAGCACACCCTGTTCCGCAAGGAGACGCGCTGGCCGGGCTACTATTACCGGGGCGACGCCATGAAGGTGGACGACGAGAACTGGCACGTTCTGACCGTTTCGCGTCGCGATCCGAACACCGGTGAATACACCATGGAGAAGGCGCCTTGTTATCACCTGGTCGGTGAGGACGAGTAGCACTATCCCCGGGCGGCGCCTCGCTTTGGACGTCCGCCCGGGCACGAAGAAGACCAGCAGGGCGCGTGGCGATCTTTTTGACGCCCCCGGTCGAGCTGGTGTCCTACGGTGACAGAGAGCCGCGCGTGAACATTATCGAAAAGACCGACGAGGAAATCCTGGCCATAGCCGATCCGCTGTGGCGCGACCTCGTCAAGCACTCGAACGAAGGCAAGTACGGAGAGTTCGTCAGGAACTTTTCCACGTCTCTGGCGCTGGCGATGAACCAGGTCGCGGTGGGGCATCAGTTCGCCAACAGCGAACTGGCGCGAAGCCTCTCCGAAGACATCGACAATCTTGGTGTGATCCGCCGGGGCGAGTATGTCACGGTTCTGTACCGGCAACGGAGCACCAACAAGGCGGGCGAATGGCTCGGAAGACTTGTCCTCGGCTATGAAGATGGCGAGGTCAGGATCTTCGGGGCCTCCATTTTCTGAGCGATGGGATCGAACCCGGCATGAGTGAAACCATCCAGGACGGCAAGTTCGTCGAGTTGACCTACAAGGTGACCGACAGGAAGTCGGGGCACGTCCTGACCAAGGTCGAATTCCCGTTGGGCTACGTTCACGGACACAACGAGATCCTGGCCCCGTACGTCCACAAGGAGCTGGAGGGCAAGGCCGTCGGCGACGTGATCGAGGTGCCGATCGACGGCAACCAGATCTACGGCGCCAGGGACGAGTCGCTGGTTTTCACCGACCACATCGAGAACGTTCCCGAGGAGTATCGGCAGGTCGGCACCTCCATCCTCATGGAAAACGACAAGGGCCAGACCCGCAGCTTCCTCGTGACGCGGATGGACGACAAGACCCTCACCGTCGATGGCAACAATCCGCTTTGCGGCAGGGAGGTCGTGTTCACGCTCGAGATACTGACCGTGCGCGACGCGACCGATGAGGAGACGAGGGCCGGCGGGACGATCGGAGCGCAGCCGGATATCGACCCGTCCCTCACGAGACCGGTCTGAGCAGCGATGCCGATCCAGTTTTCAGTGATCCGATGCAGGTGTCCTCAGGCAGGTCGGACCGATCGACCGCATTCGAGCCCACATTCGAGCAATGCCATGAATGATATCCGACAAGTATCGGCCTCTTTCGGTGGCAATCCCGGTTTCTTGGCAAAAGGTGACTCATGAGCGAGAAAAAACCCGTCCAAAAAGTTCCCGAGGGCCAGTCGCGCTTCGTGAAGACGCGCCAGATGGAGCCCAACGAAAAGGGGTTCGTCGGCTACGAGACCGTCTGGGATTCGTTCCAGAAGGAAGTCGAATACAAGACCCCGAAACGGCCGTAGCGGTTTCGCCGTAGCGCGGACAGGCAGGATCGCGTGGCTGCGATCCGAACCGCGTGCACGGGATTCCGTCGGCGGTGATTGCCCGCTTCACGATCTGCGCCGGGAGCGTTGCCGCCCGGTGCCCCCCGCCAGCCGGATCAGCCAGCAATGACCGTCCCGTCGGACACCGCTCGATATCAGGAAGGACTTGCCATGCCTCAGCTCGTGCCGCCGCACAATTCCGAGCAGCTCAAGCCGCTCCTGCTGCCGCAGACCGAACGGGCCGAGGAGCGCGCACGCGCGGAGACGCTGAAGAAGGTACCCCTGGATTCGCGGGCCGTCTCCGACGTCTTCATGCTGGCGATGGGGGCCTATACCCCGCTCGACGGCTTCATGGGGCATGACGACTGGCGCGGCGCCTGCCTAGACATGAAGATGGCCGACGGCGTCTTTTGGCCGATCCCGATCACGTTGCCGGTCGACAAGGATCTCGCCGACGGCATCCGCCTCGAGGAGGAGGTCGCGCTCGTCGACGCGGAGACCGGCGAAGCGCTGGCGATCATGGAGGTCCGCGAGAAGTACGGCATCGACAAGCAGCTTGAGGCCGAGCACGTCTATCGCACCACCGATCCGAAGCATCCCGGCGTGGAAAAGGTGCTTGCCCAGGGCGACGTCAACCTGGCCGGACGGGTCATGGTTCTGAGCGAAGGCCAGTATCCCGAGAAGTATCCGGATCTCTACATTCGGCCCGCCCAGTCGCGGGCGATGTTCCTGGAGAAGGGCTGGTCGAACGTCGCCGCCTTCCAGACCCGTAATCCCATGCATCGCAGCCACGAGCATCTGGTGAAGATCGCCATCGAGGTCATGGACGGTGTCTTCATCCATCAGGTGCTGGGGAAACTGAAGGCCGGCGACATTCCCGCCGATGTGCGGACCCGGGCCATCCAGGCGATGATCGACAATTACTTCCGCCCCGGGACGATCGTTCAGGCGGGCTATCCGATCGAGATGCGCTATGCCGGCCCGCGCGAGGCGCTGCTGCATGCGCTCATCCGTCAGAATTTCGGCTGCTCGCACCTGATCGTCGGGCGCGACCACGCCGGCGTCGGCAGCTACTACGGCCCGTTCGACGCCCATCACATCTTCGACGAGCTGTGGCCGGGCGCGCTGCAGACCAAGCCGCTGAAGATCGACATCACGTTCTATTGCCGCAAGTGCTACGGGATGGCCACGGCGAAGACCTGTCCGCACGATCCCGAACACCACATTTCGATCTCCGGCACGCAGCAGCGCGAGATGCTCTCCTCCAATGCCGACATTCCGCCGGAGTTCAGCCGGCCGGAGGTGGTGGCGATCCTCAAGGAGTACTACGCCAGCCTGCGCTAGGCGGGCGAGCGGTCGGCTGCATGATAATCGCGCAGATCTCCGATACGCATATCGCGCTGGACACGCCGGATGCCGACCGGCGGATACGCGATTTCGAAGTCACGATCGCGGATATCAACGCGCTTGATCCGCTGCCGGACGTGATCGTCCACACTGGCGATATCGTTCACAACGCCCGGCAGGACGAGTACGCGGAGGCGGTCCGCATCCTCGCGCAGGCCCGCGCGCCGGTCTATATCATTCCCGGCAACAAGGACGACCGGACGAACCTGCGCGCCGCCTTCTCTCCGCGCGGCTATCTCGAACCGGGCTCCGACTTCGTCCAGTACGCGATCGAGGACTATCCCGTCAGGCTGATCGCCGCCGATACCCTGAACGCCGGCAGCAACAAGGGCGACTTCTGTCCGCAGCGGGCCAGGGATCTTATGGAGCTGATCGACGCCGAGACCAGCAAGCAGATCGCCGTTCTCGCGCATCATCCGCCGTTCGAGGTCAAGGTCGGACCCGATCCGTTCAATTTCGAAAAGCCCGAGATGATGGAGCGGCTGGCGCGGACCGTGCAGCACTCCAACCGGGTAGCCGCAATGTTCTGCGGCCATGTTCACCGCGGCACCGCCGGCCATGTCGGATGCATTCCCGTTGCCGTGATGCCCTGTATCGCGACGACCCTGCGCAAGGGCGACTATCCCGAGCGCATGAAGACGGTCCCGGTCTACTACGTTCACCGGTTTGATCCGGCCTGGGGCTTCGCCACCGAAGCGCGCATCGTCGCTCCGGAATGAGTGGCCGTCCGGTGCTGGCGGCCGACGATTTCCAAGGCGTCCCGCATCGTCCAATGGGCGAAAGTCGATCAATCGATAATTTCGATGAAAAAGACAAAAATAATATGTTGGAACGATTATTTTAAACTTGGCACAGTGGCGGCTCGCTAACTGGACAAGAATCGAAATGAACGGCCAGACCAAGAAATCGTCCGAACCCGGCCTCCTGGAACGTGTTAAGAACTGGTTCCGTAGACCGCTGAAGAAAGCGCCCCCGGCGGGTGCCGAGCGCTATCACCCGGAGAAGCACTATATGCGCGGACCCGGACCGAAAACGCGCGCCAAAGAGCGCCTCGAAATGCGGATTGAGCCGCTGGCATAATGAGTTCTTCCTCCGCTGGAGCCAACAGCAGGGCTACGCAGGCTCCGCTGGCCGTTACCGCTGCGCCTGACGAAGGCGACGGCGTCGACACCTCGCCGCAGGTCGCCGACACGGTCGAGCGTACCACCTGCTACATGTGCGCCTGCCGATGCGGCATTCGCGTCCACCTGAAGGACGGCAAGGTCCGCTACATCGACGGCAACCGAGACCACCCGGTCAATCGCGGCGTGGTCTGCGGCAAGGGCTCGGCCGGCATCATGCAGCATTATTCGCCGGCCCGGCTGCGCGCCCCGCTGCTGCGCGTCGGCGAGCGCGGCAGCGGCGAGTTCAAGGAGATCAGCTGGGAGGAGGCGCTGGGGCTCGCCACCGAATGGCTCGGCGACGTGCGCAAGTCCGACCCGCGCCGGCTGGCTTTCTTCACCGGCCGCGACCAGTCGCAGTCGCTCACCGGCTGGTGGGCGATCCAGTACGGCACCCCGAACTACGCCGCGCACGGCGGTTTCTGCTCGGTCAACATGGCTGCCGCCGGTCTCTACACGTTCGGCGGCTCGTTCTGGGAGTTCGGCGAGCCTGACTGGGACCACACCCGCTATTTCCTGCTGTTCGGCGTTGCCGAGGACCACGCCTCCAATCCGATCAAGGTCGGCCTTGGCAAGCTCAAGGAGCGCGGCGCCAAGGTGGTGTCGATCAACCCCGTGCGCACCGGCTACAACGCCGTGGCCGACGAGTGGGTCGGCATCAAGCCGGGCACGGACGGCCTGTTCGTCGGCGCGCTCATCCACGAATTGCTGCGCACCCGCAAGATCGACCTCGACTATCTCGTACGCTATTCGAACGCCCCCTGGCTGGTGATCCAGGATCCCGGCGCTGCGGACGACGGGCTGATCGTGCGCGACGACAAGGACCGGCCGCTCGCATACGACACCACGACCAAGGCCTTTGTCACCGCCCGCAAGCCCGACATCGCCCCGGCCCTGCACGGCGAGTTCACCCTTGCCGACGGGCGCAAGGCGGTTCCGGTCTTCGAACTTCTCGCCAAGCGCTATCTGTCGGTCGACTACGCCCCCGAGCGGGCAGAACGCGAGACCGGCGTGGCGGCCGACACGATCCGGCGGATCGCCGCCGAACTCGCCGAGGCGGCCTTCGAGCAGGAGGTGGTGCTCGACATTCCGTGGACCGATATCTATGGCCGCCGCCATGACAAGATGGTTGGCCGCCCGGTCTCCATGCACGCGATGCGCGGCATCTCGGCGCATTCGAACGGTTTCCACACCTGCCGGCTGATCCACATCCTGCAGATCCTGCTCGGCACCATCGATAGCCCCGGCGGCTTCCGCTACAAGGCGCCGTATCCCAAGTGCATCCCGCCGCGCCTGAAGCCGCGCGGCAAGCCCGGCGAGGTTCTCCCCGACGAGCCGCTCGGCGGCCCGCATCTCGGCTTTCCGACCGGCCCCGAAGACCTGCTGATCGACCGCAACGGCCGCCCGCAGCGCATCGACAAGGCGTTCAGCTGGGACGCCCCGCTGTCGGCCCACGGTCTCATGCACATGGTCACCACGAACGCCGCGCTCGGGACGCCCTATCCGATCGAGGTCCTGTTTCTGTACATGGCCAACATGAGCTGGAACTCGGCGATGAACACCGCCGACACGCTCAAGCACCTGACCGACAAGGATCCCTGGACCGGCGCCTACAAGATCCCGCGCATCATCTATTCGGACGCCTACTACTCGGAGATGGTCGCCTACGCCGACCTGATCCTTCCCGACACCACCTATCTGGAGCGGTGGGACTGTATCTCGCTGCTCGACCGGCCGATCTCCGAGCCCGAGGGGCCGGCCGACGCGATCCGCCATCCGGTGGTCAAGCCGGACCGCGACGTGCGGCCGTTCCAGGAAGTGCTGATCGATCTCGGCGCGCGGCTGAAGCTGCCCGGCTTCGTCAACGAGGACGGCAGCCCGAAATATCCCGGCGGCTATCCCGACTACATCGTCAACCACGAGCGGCTGCCCGGGATCGGCCCGCTCGCCGGCTGGCGCGGCAAGGACGGCTCCGAGTTCGGAACCGGCGATCCGAATCCCGACCAGCTCGACCGCTACATCGAGAACGGCTCGTTCTGCGTCCATCATCTGAAGCCCGGCCAGCGCTACTTCAAGCACGCCAACGCCGAGTATCTGGACTGGGCGGTCTCGATGGGCTTCGTGCGGTCGGACGCGCGGCTGACCTTCGAGCTCTATTCGGAAACGCTGCAGAAGTTCCGTCTGGCGGCGCAGGGGCACGGCGAGGTGCAGCCGCCGGAGACGCATCGCGCCCGTGTGGAGACGCATTTCGATCCGCTGCCGTTCTGGTCGACCCCGCTCGAGCAGGAGACCGTCGATGCGGCCGAATTCCCGCTCTATGCCATCACCCAGCGGCCGATGGCGATGTATCATTCGTGGGGCTCGCAGAACGCCTGGCTGCGCCAGATCCACGGGTTCAATCGCCTGTTCATGAACCGAGACAGGGCGCTCGCGATGGGGCTTGCCGACGATGACTGGGTCTGGGTGTCGAGCCCGACCGGCCGCGTCAAGTGCCAGATCCAGCTGATGGATGGCTGCAACGCCGACACCGTGTGGACCTGGAACGCCATCGGCAAGCGCTCGGGCGCGTGGAACCTTGCCGACGACGCGCCGGAGGCAACCCGCGGCTTCCTGCTCAACCACCTGATCGCCGAGCTTCTGCCCGAGCGCGGTGGCGGCTACCGCTTCTCCAATTCCGATCCCGTCACCGGGCAGGCGGCCTGGTACGACCTGCGCGTCCGTATCGAAAAGGCCGCGCCCGAAGAGGCCGGCGATACGGCACCGCGCTACGAGCCGATCAGCCATGCCGTGCTGCCGGCGGCGCCCGAGGTCTCGACCTACGGCGCCCAGTTCCGGGAGCGGTCGAAATGACGTCCCTGCCGACAAGCACCGCGAAGAAGCTCGGCCTGGTGATCGATCTGGACACCTGCGTCGGCTGCCAGGCCTGCGTGACGAACTGCAAGGAATGGAACACCGGCGGCCACATGGCCCCGTTGACCGACGTCGAGCCCTACGGGGCCGAGCCGGACGGCGTCTGGTTCAACCGCGTCCACACCTTCGAGCACACCGCCGACGGCTGCGGCCGGACGGTGCATTTCCCGCGCTCGTGCCTGCACTGCGAGACGCCGGCCTGCGTCACCGTCTGCCCGACGGGTGCATCCTACAAGCGGACGTCCGACGGCATCGTGCTGGTCGACGAGGACAAGTGCATCGGCTGCAAGCTGTGCAGCTGGGCCTGCCCCTATGGCGCGCGCGAATTCGACACCCAGGTCGGGGTGATGAAGAAGTGCACGCTGTGTGTCGACCGGATCTACAACGACAACCTGCCTGAAACCGACCGCGTGCCGGCCTGCGTCGCCGCCTGCCCGGTCGGGGCGCGGCATTTCGGCGACCTCGGCGACCCGCAATCGCCGGTCTCCAAACTCGTCGAGGACCGCGAGGGTGTCGCGCTGATGCCCGAGCTCGGCTACGCGCCGACGAACCGCTACCTGCCGCCGCGCAAGAAGCAGCCGGCGGCTGCCGCGCCCGCGCCGGGCGAGCACGAACCGGACGCGTCGGCCAGCGGCTTCTTCGCGTGGGTCGACAAGGTGCTGTCGAGGTAGCCATGCATCCGGCATTCTCCGTCATCTTCTTCACCACATCGTCGGGCGCCGGCTACGGGCTCCTGGCGCTGATGGGACTGGGCGCGGCCGTCGGCCTGATGCCCGACAGCCGGGTTTTGGCGATCGTCGGCCTGGGCCTGGCGCTGGTGATGATCACCGCGGGTCTCCTGTCGTCGACCTTTCATCTCGGTCATCCCGAGCGGGCCTGGCGCGCCTTCTCGCAGTGGCGCTCCTCGTGGCTGTCGCGGGAGGGCATCAGCAGCGTCGTCACCTATGTTCCGGCGGTGGCCTTCGCCGGCGGCTGGGTCGTATTCGGTGTCGACGGGGCGGCGGTGCGAGTCGCCGGCCTGCTTGCCGCTGCCGGCGCGCTGGCGACCGTCTGCACCACGGCGATGATCTACGCTTCGCTGAAGCCCGTCCCCGACTGGTCGAACCGCTGGACGCTGCCGGTCTATCTGGCCTTTTCGCTGGCGACCGGAGCGATCCTGCTGAATGCGCTGCTGGCGCTGTTCGTCGGCTTCGTCCCGCTCGCTGCCTGGCTGGCCGTCGTGTTCATCGCGCTGGCCTGGGGGCTGAAGCTCTCGGCGTGGCGTCACAATGACGCGCTGGCGCTTCCCGATGCCGCCGCCGCGACCGGCCTGGGCGCGGGCGAGGTGCGCTCGGTCGAGTGGCCGCATTCGCAGGCGAACTATGTCCTGAAGGAGATGGGCTACCGGGTGGCCCGCAAGCATGCGGCCAAGCTGCGCCGCTACGCCCAGGTGCTGGCCTTCGCCCTGCCGCTCGCCGCGGTCCTGCTGGGCCTTCTCGCCGGAGGCGGCAATGCTGTCGTGCCCGTGGCGACGGCCGTGCTCGCGATCGTCGCCATGGTTCCGGGCCTTCTCACCGAGCGCTGGTTGTTCTTTGCCGAAGCGCGACATATCTCAACGCTTTACTACGGATATCAGCACGCGCGCATGACTTGAACGGAGGAACAGGCTTTCAGGCACCGTGAAGAGTGCCGCGGTCGAAACGTCGATGATGGTTTCTACCTCGATTACGATCCGATACGCTTCAAGCGAGTGTGGTGCCTGTCGGCGAACTGAGACAGGCGTCGGGTCATTTCGGAGGTAGGAATGCGGCTTCGCGTCATAGATTTCGGATCGGTTTCCCCGCTACGCAGCCAGGCGGGCTTTCACGGGATGGCAAAGGCGATGGGCCCGGACGACGATCCGGTCCTGACGTTGACCAACCCGGATGATCCCTATGTCTGCGTCGGGCTGCATCAGGAGATCGCCAAGGAAGTCGACGAGGATTTCTGCAAGGCCAACAGCCTGCCGATCTTCCGCCGCCGCATCGGTGGCGGCGCCGTCTATCTCGACACGAACCAGCTGTTCACGCACTTCATCTATCCGCGCAAGAAGGCGCCGGAATTCGCCGTAAACCTGTACCCGATGTTCATCGAGCCCGTGGTGCGGACCTACCAGGATCTCGGCGTCAATGCGGTGTACCGCCCGGTCAACGACATCCAGGTCGACGGCCGCAAGATCGGCGGCACCGGCGCCGCCTCGATCGGCGAGGCGACGGTGATGGCCGGCAGCTTCATGTACGACTTCGACACCGCCAACATGGCGCGCTGCCTGAAGGTTCCCTCCGAGAAGTTCCGGGACAAGCTGAAGACGACGCTCGACGACTACATGACGACGATGGTCAAGCAGCTCGACGAGGTGCCGGACCGCGCGCATCTGATCACCCTGTTCCTCAAGCATTGCGCCGGGGCGCTCGGCGTGACGCCGGAAATGTCCGAGCCGACGGAAGCCGAGATGAAGGCCATCGAGGAAGAGGAGAGGGCGCTTTCCGATCCCGAGTGGACCTACAAGCAGGGCCGCAAATTCGTCGACATGGGGGTCAAGATTTCCGCCGGCATGCACCTGACCGAGAGCGCCCACAAGGCACCGGGCGGCATGATCCGCGTGCACCTGCTCGAGCGCGACGACAAGATCGCCGACCTGATGATCTCCGGCGACTTCACCTGCCTGCCACCCGGCGGCATCGACCGGCTGGCCGAACGGCTTGTCGGCGAGAATCTGGACTTCGATGGTCTCGCCGCGGCGGCCGCCAGCGGCTTCGAGGAGATCGGCATCGAGATGCCGGGCGTCGAGCCCGCCGACATCGCCACGACCGTCATGGCGGCCAAGGAGGCATCGACCTGACATGACCTGCGGACCGGCCCTTCAGTTCACCTTGAAGAAGCTCGCCTCGGCCACCGGCGAGGCGGTCGAGGAGGAGCGCTCGCCGTTCTTCACCGCACCGATGAAGACAATCTGCGTCCTCCAGCATACCGAGACCGAGTATCTCGGCCTGATGGAGGACCATCTGGAGGCCCGTTCGGTCCGCTTCCTCTATTCCCGTCCGTTTACCGCCGGCGGCAAGATTCCGCCGGACGCCGAAGGGTTCGACGGCCTGGTGGTGCTCGGCGCCGGTCCGCTCGGCGTCGTCAGCGGCAACCTGATGCCGAGCCTCGGCCCCGAGCTGCGCCTGATCGGCGATTTCCTCGAGCGTGGTCTGCCGGTGATTGGCGTCGGTCTCGGCGCGGTCATGGTCGCCACGGCGGCCGGAGGCGGCGCCGAGGAAGCGCCGCTGCGTTTCACCGTGTCCACGGCCCATCGCAAGGTAGACGACGCCCTGAAGGGATTTCTGCCGGAGTCGTTTCCGGTTGGGGTCTACATGCGCGACCGTCCGGTGCTGCCGGAAGGGGGGACGGTATTGGCCGCGGGCGACGACGGCGAGCCTCTGGTCTTCCAGATCGGCGACAACGTCTTCGGGTTCGTCGGCCACCCCGGCCTCAAGTCGGCCATGGTCGAGGACCTGATCATGGAATTCGAGGAGTGCCCCGACAATACCGCGCAGACGCTCGAACGTTTGCGCGAAGCGCAGCCGCAGATCGCCGGGGCGCTGACCCCGATCATGGTCGGCCTCGTGATGAGCGCCGAATGGATGTCGGAACAAGGGCTTGGGCAATAAATGCGATTGCCCGGATTACGGGTCGTAATTTCCTTGCGTTGAACGCATTCAAAAATTAGAATATGAAAATAAGTATAGGTTAGGAAGCATATCGACCACCGCGTCGGGAAGGTCGAAGTCGGGACAGCCACAAGGAGAGGTGTACTGTAAATGGCGAGCAAGCTCATCATCGTAATGGTCAACACGGATCCTCGCAACGGCGAGGAACTCGGTGCGCCCTTCTTCCAGGCGACCGTTGCCGCGGCCATGGACTACGAGGTCGACGTCGTCTGCACCGCGACCGCTGGCCAGCTCATGAAGAAGGGCGTGGCCGAGAAGCTGTACGTTAAGGAAGGCTCTCCGAAGACGGTCTACGAGTTCATCAAGGACGCCCATGATGCCGGCGTGAAGTTCTATTGCTGCTCGCCGAACCTCGATCTCTTCGACATGACCGAAGACGACCTGATCCCCGAATGCGAAGGCATTGTCGGCGGTGCCAAGGTCATCGAGGACATCATGGAGGACGACGACGCTAAGGTGCTGACCTACTAAGGCGCCAGACCAGGGAGCACGCGCTATGCACGCGACAGGCGAACGCAATCCCGTAGGCGATCCGGTATCGGAACATCCCGTGATGCCCAGGGAGGATCTCGAGGAGATCTTCGAGGACATCCGCTCGCACATGCTGTACGACCACGAGTTACACGGCTGCCTGAACTGCGGCATCTGCACCGCCACATGCCCGGCCGCGTTCTACTACGACTACTCGCCGCGCGAGATCGTCCAGCTTCTCTGGACCGAGAACCTCGAGGGCGTCTACGACGCCATGCAGGAGAAGATCTGGGCCTGCGCCCAGTGCTACACCTGCGCCGCCCGCTGCCCCTTCGAGAACTCGCCCGGGGGCCTCGTCATGATCATGCGCGAGGTGGCGATCAAGCACGGCATGCAGTCGGCCAAGGACGTGCTGCGGCCGTTCTCGCGGGTGCTGCTGAAGGTCATCTCGACCGGCAATCAGCTCGCCCCCAACATGATCACCCGCGAGGCATTCCCGGACTGGGGCCCGGACGTCTCTAAGGTCGAGGCGCCGCTCAACATCCTGCGCAAGGCGATCCCCGTGCCGACCATGCACACCATGGATACGGCCTGGGAAGTGAACCTCAAGACCTCGGTCGAGCTCTATTCGATCTGGGAGGCGACGGGCGTCCTCGACCAACTCGAGATCGTCGACGAGAACCTGTTCGACGTCGTCTCCGACGTCATGGACGAGAAGCGCGACGAATACGAGGAATGGCTCGAGGAACAGGAAGAAGACGAGGACGAGGACGCGTAGTCCCCCGGATTTCGCCGGAACAACCGTACGCGTCGGCGCCCATGAGCAATTGGAGGAGAAATTGGACAACTCAGATACCGAAAATACGGCCTACAAGGGTTTCGGTTCCGACTGGAAGCCGTCCAATCTGACGCCTGACGAGGCCCAGCAGGCCACCTCCTGGGTGGAGGCCCGCATCAACAAGCGCTCGATGCTCACCAAGAAGGATCGCGTCGAGGACATCCGCGACGCGATGTGGCAGCTCGAGAAGGACGGCGAGATCCTCGTCCACCGTGTCGACGAACGGCACGCCCCGGTCATGGCCAAGACGCTGTACGGCTGGGACAAGAAGATCCCCACCAACAACCTTTGGCACCACAAGTCGTGCGGCCAGTGCGGCAACATCCCCGGCTATCCGTCGAGCGTGATGTGGCTGATGAACGAGATGGGCATCAACTATCTCGACGAGACCGACCAGACCTCCTGCACGGCCTGGAACTATCACGGCTCCGGCATCGGCAACGTGGTCAGCCTCGCCGCAGTCTTCCTGCGCAACTTCCACCAGGCCTACGTCTCGGCGAAGGCGCAGGGCCTGGACATGGGCACCTACTACCCGCTGGTCCATTGCGGCACCTCCTTCGGCAACTACAAGGAGATGCGCATCTTCCTCATGCACTCCGCGGAGCTGCGCGAGGAGGTGAAGAAGATCCTCGGCAAGCTCGGCCGCCTTGTCGACGGCAAGCTGCTGATCCCCGAGGAAATCGTCCACTACTCCGAGTGGCTGCACGTGATGCGCCACCGCATGCAGGAGCGTCAGAAGATCGACGTGTCCGGCGTCCGCGCGACGATCCATCCCGCCTGCCACGTCTACAAGATGGTGCCGGAGGACGTGATCTACGACGACACCGTGCTGAACGGTGACCGCGTCGCCGTCTCCACCGGTCTGATGGAGACGCTCGGCGCCGAGGTCGTCGACTACTCGACCTGGTACGACTGCTGCGGCTTCGGCTTCCGCCACATCATCGGCGAGCGCGAGTTCACCCGCTCCTTCGCCATCGACCGCAAGATCAAGGTGGCCGTCGAGGAAGCCCAAGCCGACGTGATGATCGGCCACGACACCGGCTGCATCACCACCCTCGACAAGAACCAGTGGATCGGCAAGGCCGTCGACAAGGTCTACGCCCTGCCGATCATGGCGGACTGCCAGTTCGCCGCGCTGGCGCTCGGCGCCCACCCCTACAAGCTCGCACAGCTTCACTGGCACGCTTCGCCCTTCGAGCAACTGCTGGAGAAGCTCGGCATCGACTGGGAGAAGGCCAAGGCCGAGTTCGAAAGCTACCTGGAAGAGGTCAAGGCCGGCAGGATCGAGACACTGTACGATCCCAAGCGCGCCATCACCTCCGGTCCGGGCTACGTCAAGCCGAAGGCGCTCGCCGCTTCGGGAGGAGATGAATGAGCAAGCCAGTTCTTATCGTCGGCGGTGGTCCCGCCGGTCTGTCCGCCGCCCAGTCGCTGGCCGCGGCCGGGCAGTCGGTGGTGATGGTCGACAAGGCCGAGTTCCTGGGCGGCGCGCCGATCCAGTCGGGCTACGCCAAGCTCGTCCCCTCCGGGCTGTGGGCGAAGGATGCGATCGGCGGCATGGTCTCCCGCGTCGAGGGCGACGGCAACGTCACGGTCCATCTCAACACGACGGTGAAGACCTTTGCCGGCGAGCCCGGCGACTTCACCGCGACCCTGTCCGATGGGACCGAGGTGAAGGCCGGCGCGACCATCCTGGCCACCGGGTTCACCCATTTCGACTCCGTCAACAAGCCGGAATGGGGCTTCGGCACTTATCCCGACGTGGTCACGACCACCCAGGTCGAGCAGATGATCTCGTCCGGCAAAGGCGTGCGTTGCCCCTCCGATGGCCGCAAGCCAGATCGCGTCGCGATCCTGCTCTGCGTCGGCTCGCGCGATCGCCAGATCGGCCGCGAGTGGTGCTCGAAGATCTGCTGCACGGTGTCCTCCAATCTCGCCATGGAGATCCGCGAGGAGCTACCGCAGTGCAACGTCTACATCTACTACATGGATATCCGTACCTTCGGCCTCTACGAGGACCTCTACTACTGGCAGAGCCAGGAGGAGCATAAGGTCAAGTACATCAAGGCGCGCATCGCCGAGGTGACGTCGGACGGCAAGCGGCTGATCGTCAAGGGCGAGGACACCCTGGTCAAACGCCCGATCACCATTCCCTTCGACATGGTGGTGCACGCCATCGGCATGGACCCGAACGTCGACAACATGACGCTGTCGGCCATCTTCGACGTCAAGCTGGAGAAGCACGGCCACATCGAGAAGGCGTCGGCCTATTCGTCGATGTCGCACACCTCGCGTCCGGGCGTCTTCGTCGCCGGCGCCGCGACGGGGCCGGAGACGATCGACGACTCCATCGCCCAGGGGCAATCGGCCGCCATGGCGGCGCTGACGCTTGCGCACACCCCCGTTCGCGAGGCAGCCGAGTAATGTGGCCGATCGGCGCAGTCAGGCCCAAGGCCCCGGCGCCGTCCGGCCCCGTTCTCGATCTGTCGGGGCCGGTGCTCCGGCGCGCGTTCGAGCATCTGGCCGAGTCCGCCGAGGACACCGGTGGCGTCGAGCGCTACGTCGGCGCGTTGGCGCTGAAGGCCTCGCTCTTCGAGGAGGTGCTAGGCAAGGGCAAGGTCGCGGAGCTGACCGAGCCGGAGTTCTACGATCTCGCCGCCTTCATAACCCCGGCCCGCCGCCGTATCGGCGCCTGGCTTGGAAGGCATGGTTTCGCCGACATGCGCCAGCGGCTGGAAGCATTGCTCGAGGGGTGGTCCGACGTCTCCACGACCGACGATCGCATGGCCGCCTTCATCAAGGGGTTCCCGGCCGATCGCGAGCATCGCTGGGTCCGCGATCTTGCCGCCGAGGTGCTGCACTTCACCGCGCCGCAGCGCTATCCGCTGATGACGCGCTGGATGTGGGACGCCCGGGTCAACACCGGAGTTCTGCGCGAGATCTGGTTCTCCAACGACGGCCGCGAGGCCGGCAATATCGACGTGGCGGACGATTTCGCCACGTTCCGGGTGCTGCGCGAGGAGCTGGAAGGCTTCCTGCACGACAACGGCGTGTTCCGCGAGCTGCCGTTCTACATGGACCTGCTCTGCGCACACGTCTACGCGGACTACATAAACGATAAGGGCAGTCAGTTTCTGCGGGCCGATTTCTGCGGCACCGCCAAGACGGATGCCATGGCGCACACGCGCCGCCTGCTCGGCCTCGACGCGGTCGATACCGAGTCCGGCCGCACCCGCCTGAAACTGATCGACGGCGAAGCCTACGTGCTGGGCGAGCCGCGCCGGCTGACAAGCTGAGGAAACGCTAATGCCGATCCATGAGAAATCACTGATCAGGCCGGAAAATCTGGTCACCCACGAACATCTGGAGCTCGACGGCATCGATGTCTCCGGTCACTGGTCGACCTTCATCGAAAGCCGTGAGATCACCGATTACAACGAGGCGCTGCAGGACGAGATCGCCGCGCTTCCCGGCGGCGAATTCATCCATCGTTGCTGGCAATGCGGCTCGTGCACCAACGCCTGCACCGTCAACGCCCTCAACCCGGACTTCAACCCGCGCTACTGGATCTACCTGATCCGCATGGGGTTCGAGGACGAGCTGGTGCGCGACAAGGACATCATCTGGCAGTGCGTGTCCTGCAACAAATGCACCTATGCCTGCCCCCGCGACGTCTTCCCGGAAGGGGTCATGAAAGCGACCTCGCACTGGCTGGAGCTCAAGGGCTACACCCCGAAGTCGCCGGCGATGGTGTTCGACGAGGAGTTTTCGTCGCAGGTCTTCGCCACCGGCAAGATCGAGGACGGCAAGGTGCTGCGGCGGTTCTTCGCGCGCACCGGGCAGTCCCTGTTCCAGGACTGGCTTATCGCCTTGGTCCGCGGCCTGCTGACGCAGTTGCCGGTCAGCCTGCTGATGAAGATGGGCCTCGCCTCGGTGTTCCATCCGCGCACCCGCAACTGGGACGCGGCGAGCGCAGCGATCGCCGAATATGTCACCGAGCGCAAGGAAGCCGACCGGCGCGCACTCGGTCTCGATACTCAGGGAGCGGAATGATGACTGGCAAGCACAAGAAGGTCGCCTATTACCCGGGCTGCGCGCTTGAGGGCACCGGCCACGCCTACAACCGCTCCACCAAGGCGGTCGGCAAGGCCCTGGACCTCGATCTGGTCGAGCTGAAGAACTGGAACTGTTGCGGCGCGATGGAGGTCAAGAACATCGATCCCAAGCTGCAGACCTATCTGTCGGCGCGCAATCTCACGATCGCCGAGGATATGGGCTTCGACACGGTGATGGCGCCCTGCAACGGCTGCTATCACAACCTCAAGAAGGCCGAGTACGACCTGGCGAACGACGAAGGCTCGCGCGAGGTGACTGAGCGCCTTTCCTCGAAAGCGGGCCACAAGACCTACGAGGCCGGCAAGGTCGAGACGATCCACGCCCTCGACTGGATCAAGGACTCGATTGGCGAAGAGGGCATCAAGGCGCGGGTGAAGAACTCGCTGAAAGGCCTGAAGGTCGCCAACTACTACGGCTGCATGTACACGCGCCCCAGGCACATCTTCCCCGAGAAGGACAAGGGGCCGGGCTCGGAATCGACGCTGCAGCCGCATTTCATGGACGACATTCTCGCCGCCGCTGGCGCCGAGAACGTCGACTATCCGCTGAAGACGGCCTGCTGCGGCGGCGCGCACACGCTATCGGATTCCGACACCTCGACAAAGCTCGTGCTCAACCTGCTGACCACGGCCGAGGCATGCGGCGCCGACGTGATCGCCACCGAGTGCCCGACCTGCCATACGGGCCTGGAGATGCATCAGGTCCGCGCCGAGAAGGTGCTCGGCCGCAAGACCAGCGTGAAGATCCTCTACTTCACCCAGCTCCTGGGCATCGCGCTGGGGCTGTCCCAGCGTCAGGTCGGCGTGCAGGAGAATTTCTCCGACGCAACCGACCTGTTGCACGAGAAGGGGCTCGTGTGATGGGACACGCCGCCCTGCCGACCTTTGACGCCATGTCGGAGCGCATCGATTGGTTCCTCGATGCGCCGGACGGGATATTGGCCGCCGACGCGCCCGAACTCGCCGACGAGCTGTTGGCGATCGGCGAAGCGGTTCTCGAACGCTGGCTGGTGGCGCACGACCGCGAGCCGACCGACGCGCAGGTCGAGGGCTTCCGCCTCTTGGCGCTGCACCGTCAGGCGGCAAAGGGCGATCCGAGCTTCAACGCCTGCCGGGAGTCCTGCCGCGAACTCGTCTATCACCGCAATCTCGTAAAGGACGATCCCTCCGCCGAGGATGTCGTTCGAAATCTGCGTTTCGGTGCTATGGTGGCGCGTCATCTGATATTATTTATTGGCGGTAAGCTGGAAAATTCCGGGCTCGGCGAGTTCTGCTGCTCGTCGCGGCCGTTGCGCCAAGATGAAACGGCGCAAGGCAGCGCCCGGCACTTATGAACTCAAGGAGCGACTAATGGCTACTGTACGCGGCTGCGATCTCCCCGACGATCTTCTCTACGACGTCGACAACAACATCTGGTACCGCGACAATGGCGACGGCACGCTGACGCTCGGCATGACCGCCGTCGCCTCGGCGATGGCCGGCGAGCTCGTCGCCTTCACGCCCAAGAAGGCGGGCCGCACGGTGAAGGCCGGCAAGTCCTGCGCCACCATCGAGTCGGGCAAGTGGGTCGGCCCCGCCAAGATCGCCTTCGATGCGGATGTGATCGAGGTCAATGAAGATCTCAGCTCCAACCCCAAGATGGCCAATGCCGATCCCTACGGCGGCGGCTGGCTGGTGAAGGTGAAGCCCGCCGAACCGGGCGCAGCCGACGGTCTGACGCCGGGAAGCGCGGTCGAGGGCCCCTACGAAGCGAAGATGGCGGCCGACGAGTTCGCCGGTTGCGCCTAGACCTTAGGATCCGGCCGGGCAGGGGATGGTCTCCGGGCCCGGTTCGTGAGGCGAAAACAGACAGGAGGACGGCATCGTGAGCACGCAAACCGCAGGTGCCGATTTGGCAAATAACAAGAGCATGTCGATCATCGTGACCAAAGGGTCGCTCGACTGGGCCTACCCTCCGTTCATTCTGGGGACGACGGCCGCGGCGATGGGCCTGAATGTGACGATGTTCTTCACCTTCTACGGCCTCGCCCTTCTGAAGAAGAAGCTAAACCTCGGCGTGACGCCGCTGGGCAATCCCGCGATGGAAATGCCGATGATGGGCATGCATATCGGGATGCCGAACATCGCCTCGGCCATTCCCGGTGTCGACTCGGCGGCGACGGTGATGATGAAGAATCTTATCAAGAAGAAGGGCGTCGCCTCGATCGAGGAACTGCGCGAGATGGCCATTGAGGCCGACGTCAACATGATCGCCTGTCAGATGACCATGGATCTGTTCGAGTACACCAAGGACGACATGATCGAAGGTCCGGTTCTCGGTGGCGCCGCCACCTATATCGAGACGGCGACCAAGAGCGATATCAACCTGTTCATCTGAACGACAACAAATTCACAGTAGTATCGGAGAAGAACCCCCATGGCCGACCAGGTACTCGACGTCAAAGGTCTGAACTGCCCGCTGCCCATTCTGCGCGCCAAGAAGACGCTCAAGGACATGCCCGCGGGCGCGACCCTCGAAGTCATCGCGACCGATCCCGGCGCGGTGAAGGACTTCGAAGCCTTCTGCCGCACGACCGGCAACGAGCTCTTGGAGTCCAAGGAAGAGGGCGGCAGCTTCACCTTCGTCATCAAGCACACCGCCTGATTTCGGCGGCGGGACAGGGAGCAGGTCGATGACGCAACCGCTATACATCCTGCTTTGCTCCGGCGAGCACGAGAAGGTGCAGATGGCTGCGATGATGGCGTCCGTCGGAGCCGTTTCCGAGCGTCCCGTCGAGGTGTTCGTCTCCATGAACGCCATGTTCGCCTTCGAGAAGGGCGCGGACCCCGACAAGCGCTACCAGGGCGGTGCGTTCTCCGCGCTTCTGAAGGAAAAGAAGGCGCCTGACGCCGTCATGCTGTTTCAGCAGGGCAAGGATCTCGGCGATTTGAAGATGTGGGCCTGTTCCATGGCGCTCGACGTCAAGGGATGGGAGCTGGACCGGCTCGAGGACGGCCTGTTCGACGGCGCGCTCGGCCTCACCAAGTTCCTGTCGGACGCCGAAAACGGCCAGTTCATTACGTTGTAAGGAAAGAAGAAGGCTCGTCCGGATGGCTCAGAGAACCAAGATCGACGCGCGCGGCGCCTATTGTCCTGGCCCGCTTATGGAGCTCATCGCGGCGCTGAAGCTGGTCGAGATCGGCGACGAGATCGAGGTCCTGTCGAGCGACAAGGGGTCTGCAGACGACATCCCTGAATGGGTCAACAAGGTGAAGCACGAGATGGTCGGTGTGGACAAGGAGGGCGACCACTGGTCGATCGTCGTGCGTAAGGCCAAGTAAGCTTCGAGACGGCTCCACGGGATCGCGCCATTGTGGCGCGGCGGGAGGGATGCCGATTGGGGAGGGAAAACCATGGCTAAGAAAATACTGATTGTCGGCGGAGGCCTCGCCGGCACGATTGTGGCCAACGGCCTGTGCCGACAGCTTCACGAGGAAATGTCCTCGGGCGCCGTCTCCATCACCATGCTGGGGACGTCCGACACCCACATGTACCAGCCGGGCCTCTTGTACATTCCGTTCGGCCGCATGCGCGAGGCAGAGCTGTTCCGCCCGCAGCGCAAGGTGCTGAACCGCAAGGTCCCCTACCATATCGATCCGGCCAAGCACATCGATGTCGAGAACAAGGCGGTCACGACCGAATCCGGCAAGACCTACGACTACGACTACCTTGTGATCGCGACCGGGTCGCGCATTCGTCCCGACAACATTCCCGGCATGGTCGAGGGCGGCCACTGGTTCTACGATCTCGACGGCGCCCGCAAGCTGCGGGAGGCGCTCGACGACTTCCAGGGCGGCAAGATCGTCCTCAACGTCAACGTGCCGCACAAGTGCCCCGTGGCGCCGCTCGAAGTCACCTTCATGTTGAAGGACTTCCTCGAGTCCAAGGGCGTGCTCGACAACAGCGAGATCACCTACACCTATCCAATCGGCCGGCTGCACACGCTGGAGCCCGTCGCCGCCTGGGCGGTGCCCGAGTTCGAGAAGCACGGGATCAAGTCGGAGACGTTCTTCAACACCAAGGACGTCGACCCCGCCGCCAAGACGATCACGTCCGAAGAGGGCACGACGCTTCCCTACGACCTGCTCATCACCATTCCGCCGCACACCGGCCAGCAGGTCATCCTCGATTCCGATCTCGGCGCCGGCGGCTGGGTGCCCACCGAGCGCAATACGCTTCTGCGCGAAGGCTCCTCCGACGTCTTCATTTGCGGCGATACCACCAATCTGCCGATCTCGAAAGCCGGCTCGACCGCGCATTTCGAGGCTGACACGATCATCGACAACCTGACCTCGCTCATCAAGGAAGGTCGCTGGGCGCGCCACTACGACGGCAAGGTCTTCTGCTTCGTCGAGACGGGCCTGAACACGGGCACCTATGTATGGTTCAACTATACGACGCCGCCCAATCCGGGCCCGCCGTCGCAGATGATCCACTGGTTCAAGCTCGCCTATAACCGACTTTATTGGCTGTCGGCCCGCGGCTTGCTGTGAGGAGGCGACGATGACCGACTCAAACAACCCGCCAGCCGACGAAATGGCGCGGCTGACGCTGGCCATACGCGAAGCCCTCACCGACTCGATGGTCGAGCGGCTCGCGATCACCGGCGGCAGCGCCTTCGAGCTGGTCGACCGGCTCAACGACGAGCAGACAAGCGAGGCCGTTCACGGCCTACTCGACCGGCTCACCGAGCTGCACAAGGTCGGGGCCCTCGACACCCTGTTCGAGCTCGTGCTGTTGATGCACGCTGCCCGGAACGCCTCGACCGACAATATCGTCGAGCGGATGTTCATGTTCTTCGAGCAGATGATCAACACCGTCGGCAACGAGGCGATGGGAACGCTGGCCGAGAACACCCGTGAGGCACTGGAGGAGGCGGCCGAAGAGGCTGCCCGCAAGCCGGCGAAAGGGGGCATGCTCGCAACCGTCTCGATGCTGTCGAAGCCCGAGGCGCAGAAGAGCCTGGCCTTCCTGCTGGCCTTCTCGGAAAAGCTGCAGCAGCGCGCCGCGAACGCCTAGGCACTCGCGGCTTTGCCAACGAATGAGACGGCCGGGCGGTGTTCCCCCCGGCCGTTTTTCATGCCAGCGCGCCCGGCGTCTGCGAGGTCCGTACGACCACGCGCGCGCCGTTCGGCACGCGGTCGTGGAGGTCGATGATGTCCTGGTTGAGCAGCCGGATGCATCCCGACGAGACCGCCTTGCCGATGGTCCACGCTTCCGGCGAGCCGTGGATCCGGTAGAGCGTGTCCTCGCCGTTCTGGAACAGATAGAGCGCACGGGCGCCCAGCGGATTCGTCGGCCCGGGCGGATAGCTGCCGTTCGCAGCGGAATACTGCTCGAGCTCGGGCTCGCGCGCGATCATCTCGGCGGGGGGCGTCCATTTCGGCCAGCGCCGCTTGTACTGGACCTTGGCCTCGCCGGCCCACTCGAACCCCGCCTTGCCGACGCCGATGCCGTAGCGCATCGCCGTGCCGCTCGGCTCGACGAAATGCAGATAGAACGCGTCCGGATCGACGACGATGGTGCCCGGTGCTTCACCGGTCGGATCGGGAACCCGCTGGCGCCAGTAGCGCTTCGGGACGACGTTGGCCGGAACGGCCTCGATCGGAAACTGTTCGTCGTTCACCGCGGCATAGTAGAGCGGCATCGTCGGGGCGATGGGACTGAGAGAAGCTGCGGAATCCGCGGTAGGGGTCATGCAGCCGGCAAGCCCGCCGGAAAGGCCCGTTGCCGCCATGACCCCGCCAGCCCTGAGCAGGCTGCGACGTGTCAACATGATGTACTCCTGTCTGATCGGATGGAAGTTGCAACGAGAGCGTTGCGGGCTTGGGGATCAGACCAATCTGGGTGGGTCGAGAAGGCCCGTCGGCCGGAAGGACTTGCACCAGCGTCCCAGGGACATGGTGGTGCGCAACGACGGTTTTGACGTCCAGGCTTCCGGTACGGGGATCAGCACCGCGAACCCGATGCTGCACGGACCAGGGGCGAGGCCCGTCAGGGCACGCGTGCAGCGGGTCTTGGCGTGCTTCTTCGCAGATGCCGGCTTCGCGCCCGTCCGATGCAGGACGGGCACGCCTCCGGCTTCCGTCGCCAGGGAGATGGCGGCGGCGCCGGCGTGTGCCGGGAGGGCTGCGAACAGTAGCGCGAGGCCCATGAGAAGAAGACCGGAAAATCCATTCATGTTGCGCTGCATATAAGCGGGGTGTGGCGAAAGCAAGGATCGTTGGCGGCGATCGGAATGCTTCACGGCGTTGTGTTGCAAATTGGCCCGAAACGGAAACAGCGGGGCGCACCTTGGCCTCGTGCGGATCCCGATGCAGAATAGCGTTCGGGTGACGATTGGCGACGGCAATGATCGCCGCACCCGGAGGAAACCACAGGAGGGAACGAGGGGTTGGCTTACGTGGCAGCCGAGCCCGCGGAAGCGGGCGATGTGGCGACGGCACGCAAGGCCGTGCCGACCATCAACACAATAACCCTTGCCGATGTCGGGGCATCGCTCGGCGATGGACTGCGCGACCTGCAGCGGGCGCCCGCCTGCGGCATTGCCATCGGTGCGTTCTACGCTGTCGGCGGAATGGTGATCTATCTGCTCACCAGTTGGGCCGGGCTGTTCTACCTGACCTATCCTATGGCGGCAGGCTTTGCGCTTCTGGGCCCTTTCGCCGCGATCGCGCTCTACGAGGTCAGTCGTCGGCTGGAGACGGGCGAGCCGCGATCGCTCGGCCGGGTCTTCGGTGTCGTCACGGGGGCGGGGGGGCGCAGCCTCGGCTGGATGCCGATGCTCAACCTGTTCGTGTTCTTCATCTGGATCGACGTGGCCGCCGCGATCTATCTCGGTTTCTTCGGCCTGCGCCGGTTCGATCTGGTGAGTCTCGTCACCGAGGCGCTGACCACGCCGCACGGTCTGCTCTTCCTCGTGATCGGCAACGCTATCGGGGCGGTTTTCGCGGTGCTCGTGTTCACGACGACCGTGGTCGGCTATCCGCTGCTCCTCGATCGCGACACCGACTTCGTCACAGCCATCGTCACCAGCTGGAAGGCGGTTCGCGCCAACCCGCTGCCGATGCTGTCCTATGGCATGATCGTCGGGGTGCTGACCTTTCTCGCAATCCTGCCGGCCTTGCTCGGCCTGATCATCGTCCTTCCCGTCCTCGGCCATGCTACCTGGCACCTCTACCGGCGCGTGGTGAGCTGGCCCGAGCCCTGAGTGCGGGGTGCACGTCCGCGCCTTTATCGCGCTTTCCCGCAAAAGCCGGAACCGGCGCCGGGCTGCGAAGGGGGAAAGGACTGCTGGTCCGGGGCAGGGCGTCCGGCTAGCCGGTCCGGCCCATTGCCTCCCGGTAGTCGCTGGCAAGCTGTGCGCACAGATCGGCGGCCGAGGGAATGTCGTGGATCAGCCCCACGCCCTGGCCGGCCGACCAGATGTTCTTCCAGGCCCGGAACTCGTGCTGGCCGACCTCGATTTCGCCGGGCGGCGGCAGGTTGTCGGGATCGAGCCCGGCCGCCTCTATGCTCGGGCGCAGGAAGTTGGCGTTCACACCGCTGATCGACGGCGTGTAGACGATGTCGGCGGCGCGGGCGTCCAGCAGCATCTGCTGGTAGACCTCGGGCGCCATGCTCTCCTTCGTCGCGATGAAGCGCGTGCCGAAATAGCCCATGTCCGCGCCGATCATGCGCGCGGCGGCGACATGGGCGCCTGTCGACAGGGCGCCGGACAGGATCACCGTGCCGTCGAACATGCGCTTGATCTCCGGCACCAGGGCGAAGGGGCTCATCGTCCCCGCGTGGCCGCCGGCCCCCGCGCACACCGCGATGATACCGTCGACGCCGGCCTCCGCCGCCTTCTCGGCGTGGCGCAGATTGATGACGTCGTGGAACACGAGACCGCCATACGCGTGGACCGCGTCGACCACGTCGCGTACCGCCCCGAGCGAGGTGATCACCAGCGGCACCTTGTGCTCGACGGTGATCTTCAGATCCGCTTCCACCCGCGTGTTCGATCGGTGGACGATCAGGTTCACGCCGTAGGGGGCCGGGCCCGGCCGGTCGCCGCAATCCGCCGTTGCCAGCCGCTCCTCGATCACTCTGAGCCAGTCCGCGTAACCTTCGCTGGTGCGCTGGTTGAGCGCCGGAAAGGTTCCGACGATCCCTGCCCGGCAGGTCTCGACCACGAGGTCGGGGCCGGAAACCAGAAACATCGGCGCGGCGATGGCGGGGACGGCGAGGCGCCCCTCGAAGGATTTCGGCAATGGCATGCAGCATCCGTCCGGATTTTCTGACACGGGAGTGAAGTGCAACGCACCTTTACCCGACCCCGCCGGCCCGCGACAACGCTTCACAGGGCGATTTCGGGCAATATAGTCGGGAGGAACAGCAGTCGCCGGTTTCCGGAGTACAGCAAGGAGACTCCCGAATTGCCCGTTGACCCATCGAGTGCGTCGTCCATCGGCACCTTCGATTACATCATCGTCGGTGCCGGGTCCGCCGGCTGCGTGCTGGCCAATCGCCTGTCCGCCGATCCGCGCAACCGCGTTCTGGTGCTCGAGGGCGGCGGACTCGACAACTGGATCTGGTTCCATATCCCCGTCGGCTACCTGTTCGCCATCGGCAATCCGCGCTCCGACTGGATGTTCCGGACCGCCGAGGAGCCCGGCCTCAACGCCCGCTCGCTGGCCTATCCGCGCGGCAAGGTGATCGGCGGCTGTTCGGCGATCAACGCGATGATCTATATGCGTGGACAGTCGGCTGACTACGACGGCTGGCGCCAGCTGGGGCTGACCGGCTGGGGCTGGGACGATGTGCTTCCCTATTTCCTGAAGCACGAGGACCATGTCGATCCGCCCAACGGCATGCATCGGTCCGGCGGCGAATGGCGTGTCGAGCATCCGCGGGTGCACTGGGAAATCCTGGACCGGATCCGGGACGCGGCGGAACAGGCTGGGATCGCAAAGGTCGACGACTTCAATTCGGGTGACAACGAGGGCTGCGCCTATTTCCATGTGAACCAGAAGACGGGCCGGCGCTGGAGCGCGGCCCGCGGCTTTCTCAAGCCGGTCCTCAAGCGCCAGAACCTGCGGCTGGAAACGGGGGTGACGGTCGACCGCGTGCTGTTCGGGGGCAGGACGGCGGTCGGGGTCACGTTCGTGAAGGACGGCAGGCGCCTGGTCGCCCGCGCCGACGGGGAGGTGATCCTGTCGGCGGGCGCGGTCGCCTCGCCGGTGATCCTGGAGTCTTCGGGTATAGGCGATGGCGATCGGCTGAAGGCGCAGGGCATCGCGCCGGTCCACCATCTGCCCGGGGTGGGCGAGAACCTGCAGGATCACCTTCAGATCCGGCCGATCTACAAGGTGCGTGGCATCGAGACCCTGAACGACATCTACGCCAATCCGGTCCGGCGCGGGCTGATGGCGCTCGACTACGCTCTGCGCCGCAAGGGGCCGCTGACGATGGCACCCTCGCAGATGGGCGCCTTCACCAGATCGTCGCCCGACTACGCCACCGCCAATATCGAGTTCCACTTCCAGCCGCTGTCGCTGGATGCCTGGGGCGAGGGATTGCACCCGTTCCCCGCCTTCACCGCGAGCGTCTGCAACCTGCGCCCGTCGAGCCGCGGCAGCGTCCATCTGAAGCGGGGCGGGGAGGGTGCCGCCCCCGACATCCGGCCGAACTATCTGTCGACCGACGAGGACCGGCGTGTCGCCGTCGACGGATTGCGCATGGCCCGCAGGATCGTCGCGCAGCCGGCGCTGCGGCCATATAGCCCGGAGGAATACAAGCCCGGCGCCCATGTCGAGGCCGACGAGGATCTGGTCACCGCCGCCGGCGATCTCGGCACCACGATCTTCCATCCGGTCGGCACCGCCAAGATGGGTGTCGACACCGACCCGATGGCGGTTCTCGACGAGCGCCTGCGGGTGCGCGGCGTCGCGGGCCTGCGCGTTATCGACGCTTCGGCGATGCCCCGTATCACATCGGGCAATACCAATTCGCCGACGATGATGATCGCCGAGAAGGGCGCAGAGATGATCGCCCGGGACTCGAAGGGCTAAGGCACTACAGGACCTCGGCGCTGTAGGGCGCCATCGCATGCATCATGTCGATGGCGATCGCTTTCGTTACCGCCTCGACCATCTCGGCCGAATGCGCCCGATCTTCGCCCGGGATACCGCAGATCGCGCCGCTCAGGAGCGACAGGATCTTCAGATAGGACAGGACGTAGAGGTCTTGCGGCAGGCCGATTTCCAGGTGCCGGATGGCAATCCGGCGCGCCGTGTTCTCGTAGCACTCGTCGAAATTGCCCTGGAACATCTGGTGCCAGTGGCCTTTCTGCCGCTTCTTCAGGTCTTCGCGCCGCACGCCATAGGCTTCCGGTCCGGAGCCGATTTTGTCGAGGGCGCTGTAAAATTCGTCGAGGATGGTATCGAGCCGCGGTCCAACGACGTCATACGCTTCATGCAGCCACTTGCGGTCTTTTTCGGTGAAATCGAGAAACGCGATGCCGGTAGAAGACTCCATCCATTCCCCCAGGACGTCTTGTTTGTCTTGCTGGGCTGGATCGTGCATTGGTATTATTAATATTCTCTTGGGCGGCATTTAGGTATTCACAATATCAATATTAAATAAAATGCGGCCCCATTGTTGTCATTCGCGATCTGAGTGTGCAGGCGCGAAACTAAGAGCCATTTCCGCCGTTCATCGGTGGCCGGAGGCCGTCAGGGTGGCGTTTTTTCACCATCTGGTCGAATCTGCGGCTTCATGGATAACGGCCGGCGCCGGAAGGGGGCCTGGTCCTTCGCACTTGATGCGCGCCGCGGCAAGTCGCCCCTCATCGACGCCGGACCGGTGTCGCGGAGCGATCAGGTAGTCCGTCCTCAAGTCGCACTTGAAGGCATCGCCTCGATTGACCTCCCGCAAGGCGGCTGGCATGGATTGGTGTATCGAACCCTGGCGGTCGGCGATAACGACCACCCCCAATCCGGAGTGCCCGCCATGGCCCCTGATCCAGCTTCGATGCCAGAACTGTCGATCTCGGCGGAAACCGTCTGTTTCCTGATCGTGAAGGCGCGCGAGTTCGACGCGAAGGATCAGGTCAGCGAACCCGATCCGGGATCTAATGCCGCCGACGACCACATGATCTCGGTGCTCGAGGACCACGGCGACGACCCGAGCGTCCAGGAGATCACGCAGACGATCGACGCGCTCGACGTCGACGAGCAGGTCGATCTGGTCACGCTCGCCTGGCTCGGGCGCGGCGACTACACGGTGGCCGATTGGGCCGAATTGCGCGACGAGGCCGCCGGCGCCCACAACAACCGGACCGCGTCCTACCTGCTCGGCATGCCGCTGCTGCCGGACCACCTCGAAGAGGGCCTGTCGATGCTCGGCATGTCCTGCGAGGAATTCGAGATGGGACGGCTCTAGGACCCACCGTTCCAGGGCGCACGGCCGAGGCTCGCGGCGCCTAGGGGCATCGTTGGACGCTCTTGTTGAGATCGAGGGACTTGACGATCAGCGAGATGTCGGCCGCGTCCGTCGTGGCGCAGACCGCGTCCAGGTCGAACGGCATTCCCTCGTCCGACCAGGCTTCGGGGTATTCGGCGTCGAAGACCGGCTTGCCGGCGGCGCGATAGACGGCCGCGTCGCCGCAGAAATCATACAGCGCGCAATCTTCCAGAAGCAGGGCGCCGAAATGGCGCTGTAGCCTGCTGGCAAGTTCGGTTGCGTTCTTTTGGATCGGTACGAGGCCGACACGCTTGGCCTTGCGGGCAAGGGCGCGCGCATAGCGGACCGCATGACGCTTGCGGATCTTGAACCCGGTACGGTTGGCATAGCCGTCGAGATTGTCGAACTCGATCATGTCGAAGCCCTTGGACCGGCAGCGCTTCATGCGCTTGACCATCAGCGGCAGGAACACCTTGTGGCGGGCGAAATTCAGCCAGCGCTCGCCCGGCCAGTCTGGGTACTTCCTGCCGATGATGGGGGGATTGCCCCTGCGGCGCTGCTGGCGATCGAGCTTCCGGAACGCCCCGCGATCCGGCCGCCAGTTTTCAAGCGTGCCCGCGGAGATGTAGCAGATCGTCGTCGTCCCGTTTGCCTTCGCCGCGGCGACGAAATCCGCCGGCGTGTCGAACGCGTCGGTATCGAGATAGTCGACCGCTGGCGGCGGCGACGGCAGGCGACCGCTCAGGATCCAGTCCCAGGTGAGTGAAGAATCGGCGCGGGCCCCGGACGAAAGGCCAAGGCACGCCAGGGCAAGCAGGAGAACGCGGGCCCCCGGGACGAGGGCAGGCGGGATACGGTCGATCATCGGCGGTCCTTTCGCACGCGGCACACGAGCGTAGCGACGAATCTGCCGTAACGATAGCTCCTGGTCCCGATGGGCGGTTGAACCCGCGCGGCGCCGTCACGGCGCGTCCCTGCGGGTCCGCGCGGCCGTCCACCACGTTGTCAGATGGTCCGAGACGAGCGAGGGGGGATCGCAAAAGAGCAGGGCCCGACGATAGCAGGCCCGATGGACCCGGCGGGCGCGCAGGACTGTGATCGAGTCCAGGAACGGCTCCGGGGTCTCCAGGCCTTCGAAACCGCCCTCCGCGGCGCGGATGCGCGATTCCAATAGAACCAGGTCGTTGTGCTGGCCGAGATCCTCGCGCAGGTCCTGCAGCTCGCGCACCGTCGCTTTCAGGACGCGCGGCCACAGGCTGGAGAACAGATCCATCTGGTATCGCCAGTGGATGACCCGCTTGCGCGCCTCGTGCAGATCGACGGGCAGGCGGGTGTCGAGACCAAGCTGCAGCCGTCGGCGCGCGGTCTTGTATGTCGTGGTCAGTCCGTCGACATAGGGATCGGCGTCGTCGGGCAACGTCCAGGCGCGGACTGTCTCGCGGCACGGCCCGAGCAATTTGGCGACGTCGCGCGACGCCGCGCGGATGACGGCGTCGCTGGCGGCTTGGCGCCGTTCCGCATCGGCGGCCTTGCGGAGAACCGCGATATTCGGCCGTTTGCGCCGATGAGCGAAGTACGCTTCCACCTGGTCGATGGCGTCGTGCAGCGCCACGCTGTCGCGCGCGCCGGACAGGGTGCGGGCCGCATCGCGGGCCTGGACGTTCAAGGCGCGGTAATCCTCGCCGATGAGCGAACGCAGGAGGCGCAGGTAGCTGCGGAACGCCTTGAGGTTCTTGCGGGCGTCGTGCACCGCCTCATGGATGTTGCCCTTCCTGGAGGACAGCCGGGCGACGGCATCCTTGAGCAACTCGTCCATGACGCTGCGGACGTCCTTGCCGACCGCGCGCGCGACGTCGACTTTGGCCTTCAACGCCCGGCCCGCCGTGGTTGTCTCGAGGCGACCGACACCGCATCGGCGCTCGATCGAGGCCACGGGTCGCCAGCGCATGTGTAGAGTTCCAACACCCGCAAGGTCTTTGTCTCCCCCAATTATTTTCGCAGGGCGCCAGTCGTATCGATGCATTCTATGACGTGATTGTGTCGGGAAAACCGCGGCAAATCGAGGCTTTCGCGATTTATCCACCCCCGGTTTGATCAAAGTGTCACGGGGGTTTGCAATTCGCCGATGGGATTGCTACATAAGCGCCACGGCCGGTCGCGGTCGTTCTCAGACAACGATCCGGTCAAACGTCCGGCTCGTCCCTGTCGCGGGGTGGAGCAGCCCGGTAGCTCGTCAGGCTCATAACCTGAAGGTCGCAGGTTCAAATCCTGCCCCCGCAACCAATCTTATCAAGGGCTTAACCCATATGCGGGTTGAGCCTTTTTTATTGTGTCCGCATAGTGTCCGTAAAAAGGGCGTTCTGTCTCGGATGCCGTGCGACGGCGGTTCGCAAGAGCGGGACTTGTCTACCAGCTTTCAAAGCTCTGCAGATATCTGCCGCATTGAGTTTTCGTTGGCTATGAAGCTCCCTCAGATACGCGGCCAACTAGTAGCGCTAGGCCCTGCGTTTTGTCCGCGTTGCGGAGAGTTCCAAAGACCGGCAACAAGCAAGCGGGCTACCGCTTCACCCAGTGTGGCTTTGGCATCCGAGAATAGATTTCCCGGCGCGGGGCCTCGTGCCAGCTGGTCTGCTCCCCGGAAAGTGGCCATTGGTCTAAGTTAGAGTTCGGCTCCAAAACTGGAGCTGAGAATGCCGAGAAAGCGCTATTCCCCTGAAG
>NZ_JALIDZ010000008.1 GCF_025397915.1 Microbaculum marinisediminis | reverse complement strand
GGCGCGCACGGCGCGCCGCCGTCGGTTCGCTTACTGGAGCAGCCACTCGCTCCAGCGTTCCTGGATCTTGTCGATGTTGTCGGCCCAGAACTGCTCGTTGGCCTCGAACTGCATTTCGGCGTTCGCAGGGGACGTCGGCATGGTGGCGACGAGTTCGGCAGGCATGCCGTCGAAGAGGCCGGGCGAGAAGTTCGGGTAGGGCAGCACCTTCAGGTATTCCCGCTCGAGGTCGGCTCGGGTGGTGCGGATGGCGACGTACTTGTTTGCGGCTTCCTTGTTGACGGCGCCTTTCGGAATGCCGACGTGCGAGAGGTGCAGCGCACCGCCGTTCCAGACGATCTCCGCGGGAATTCCGGAGTCCTGAAGCTTGTTCACGCGTCCGTTGTAGGTTGTCGAGTAGAACACCTCTCCGTCGGACAGGAGCTGCACCGATTGGGCGCCGGATTCCCACCAGACCGGGATGTGCTCGCGGATCTCGTCAAGCTTGTCGAACGCGCGATCGAGCCCTTCCTCGGTGGACAGGACGTCGTAGAGGTCTGCCTTGCCGACACCGTCGGCGAGCAGGGCGAATTCGAGATTGTACTGCGGCCTGGCATTGAGCGACCGCGGCCCGGGGAATGTCTCGACGTCCCAGAAGTCCGCCCAGGACTCCATCTTCTTGCCTTCGGGGTTCTTGTCGAGGCGCTGCACGAGCACCGTCGAGTAGCTCGCCCCGACGACGCCGAATTCCTTGCGAGCGGCGGCCGGCAGCTTGTTGTCGGGATCGACGATGGAATAGTCGATCGGCTCGAGCAGACCCTTTCCGACTGCGATCGGGTAGTCGGAGGCGGAGATTTCCGAAACGTCCCAGACGGTCTTTCCGGCCTTCACCATCGCCTCGATCTCGGCGATGCGCTTGCCTTCGGCGGACACCTGCCTGGCGGTCCAGCCGGTCTCCTTCTCGAACGCCGGAATGAAGATCTCGGCGGTGGCTTCGGCCACGACGCCCCCGGACCCGCTGATGACGAGAGTCTTTTCCTGCGCATGGGCAGGAAGCGTGAACGCGGCCAAGCCCAGGGCTAGGCCCAGGCCCCCGCGTGAAATTCGGCCAAGTCGGATACTCATTGTCTTCTCCCTTTTTCGTTTGACGGTCCGGGCGGACCGCCGGTCAGTCCTGTTCGGGTGCGCTCTCCCCCGTGACGACGAGCGCGTCCTCGAACCGGAATCCGATTGCGACGTCAGCACCGCGGCTCAGCATCGGTGCGTCGGGTCCCCTGTGTTCCTGGAAAAAGATGCGGACACCGTTGGCGGTGGCCGCCTCGTACTGAACGATGTCGCCGAGAAAGAGCGTTTCCTCGATGCGTACCGGGAAGGCGTGCGCGTTGGCCGTTCCCGGCTCCATCCGATGGAGCTTCTCGGGACGGATGCTGATCCGCGCCGGTGTCGCGGAGATCCTGGCGATCGCACCGGCGGGCAATGCGCCGCCGGTCTCCTCGACCCGCAGATCGTCCCCGGCGCCGGGCGTCAGCGTGAGGATGTTGGTCTTGCCTATGAACTCGGCGACGTAGCGGCTTTGCGGGAAGTCATAAATCCGTTCCGGCGTGTCGACCTGCGCGATGTGGCCGCCGCCCATCACGACGATCCGGTCCGAGAGCACAAGCGCCTCGCCCTGGTCGTGGGTGACGAACACGATCGTGCAGCCAAGCTGGGCGTGATAGCGCTTGATCTCGAGCTGCATCGCTTCGCGCAGCTTGAGATCGAGAGCGCCGAGCGGTTCGTCCATCAGCAGGACCGGCGGTTCGAACACGACGGCGCGGGCGAAGGCGACGCGCTGGCGCTGGCCGCCCGACAATTCCCTGGGCATGCGGCCGCCGAGCTCGGAGAGCCGCACCATCTCCAGGCTCTGCTCGACCTTTCGGCGGATCTCCGCCGCCGGCGCCTTGCGCAGGCGCAGCGGGAACGCGACGTTCTCGTAGACCGTCATGTGCGGGAACAGCGAATAGCTCTGGAACACCATGCCGAGCTGGCGCTTCTCGGGCGGCAGCGCGGCAACGGACTGCCCGGCGATCAGCACGTCGCCGCTGGTGGCATCGGTGAAGCCGGCGAGGACGTTCAGGGCCGTACTCTTGCCCGATCCGCTTGGCCCGAGGAAGGTGACGAACTCGCCGGGGGCTATATCGAGATCGAAGTCCGACAGAGCCGTCACCGAGCCGTATTGCTTGCTGACATTGCGAAAGCTGACTGCGGCACCGGCCATTCAATCCATTCCCCCATTTGTGTCGGCCCGGCTCTTAACGGCGGCGGTTTATGACACTAGCGTCATATATGACATTGATGTCAATTACGGACCGTGTCAAGTTGGTGTGATGAACAACGATGCCGATTCTCAGTCATTCCATCTCGCGACGGTTCTGGCCGAGCGCGTGAAGGCGGCTGCCCGCGCGCCGAAGCGCACACGGACTCGCCTGGGCTTGCTTGCCGCGACGGCCGCCGAGATGGAGATCGCCGGCTATCACGGTCTGACGACCAACGGGATCGTCGACCGGGCGGGGCTCGCGCGCGGCACGTTCTACCTCTATTTCGCCAACCGCGCCGAGGCGGCCTTTGCCGTCATCCGCGCCTTCAATGCCCTGATGCGTCGCAAGCGCCCGCGGGGAGGCAAGGCCCTCCCGCCATTCGACGCGATCTACCGGATGAATCTCTTCTACGTGGACTGTTACTGGCGCAACGCGGTCCTGCTCGCCGGGAAGGAAGCGCTGATGCGGGACAAGCCGGAGATGGCCCGCGAACGCGACTTCCTGAACCATCGTTGGGCGCGCGCGATCCTCCGCGATCTCGTCCAGCGAACCGGCGCGAGCGGTTCGGTTGGAAACGATCCGTCCGCCGTGCTCGCTGTCCGCATCGTCATCGCGATGGCGGATGAAATTCTCCGCGAGGCCTATATCTACAGGACCCCGCTTCTGGAGCCCCTGACCAGGGATCGCGATCAGTTCGCCAGGGTTCTGAGTTTCGTCTGGTATCGCGCGGTGTTCGGGTGCGACCCCAAGGGAGTCGAGGCGCCGCTTCCGAGCATCGCGAACTTGTTCGAGACGGTGTCCTCCGCGGGGTACTCGGCAGCGCCGCGGCGCTAGGTCGACCTACAGTGTGGGCTTTGTAGTCCGGCGTCTTGACGCAAACGGCGGTCAAGCTGCCCGCTGCCTCGCAGGCCCGGGCGATCCGTTCGAACCGGCGCCGCCCATGCGAAGGCAATTGCGGAAACCCGCCGGCCCGTGCTTGCTGGCAAGCATGTCACCGGCAAGTGATTCGGCCCCGATCGCGCACATCGACTATCTGGATGGATTGAATCCGGATCAGCGTCGTGCGGTCGAGCACGGACAGGACGCCTCCGCGATCCCGGGGCCATTGCTGGTTATCGCCGGTGCGGGCTCGGGCAAGACCAACACCCTGGCCCACCGCGTGGCGCACCTTCTGGTCCGCGGCACCGATCCGCGCCGGATCCTGCTGATGACCTTCACCCGCCGCGCCGCCGCCGAGATGACGCGCCGTGCCGAGGCGATCGCCGCGAAGGCCCTGGGAGCGAACGCCGCAGCGCTTGCCGGCGGCCTCGAGTGGGCCGGCACCTTCCATGGCGTCGGCGCCAGGCTGCTGCGCGAGTACGCCCACACCATTGGGCTCGACCCGGCCTTCACCATCCACGACCGCAGCGACTCCGCCGACCTGATGAACCTGGTCCGCCACGAGATGGGGTTTTCCAGGACCGAGAAGCGGTTTCCGGCGAAGGCGACCTGCCTCGCGATCTACTCGCGCACCGTCAACGCCAAGGCGGGACTCGACGAGATCGTCGTGCGGTATTTTCCCTGGTGCGCCTCGTGGCAGGAGGAGCTGCAGGCTCTGTTCGCCGCCTATGTCGAGGCCAAGCAGGCGCAGGGCGTTCTCGACTACGACGACCTGCTGTTGTGGTGGGCGCAGATGATGACCGTGCCGGAGCTGGCCGCCGACATCGGCGCGCGCTTCGACCACGTGCTTGTCGACGAGTACCAGGACACGAACGGCCTGCAGGCATCGATCCTGCTCGCGCTGAAGCCCGAGGGCAGCGGCCTCACGGTCGTCGGCGACGATGCCCAGTCGATCTATTCGTTCCGATCCGCGGACGTGCGCAACATCCTCGACTTTCCGGGTCACTTCACCCCGCCCGCGCGCCTGGTGACGCTCGAGCAGAACTACCGCTCGACCCGACCGATCCTCGCCGCCGCCAATGCCGTGATCGATCTTGCCGAAGAGCGCTTCACAAAGAATCTCTGGTCGCAACGCGGCAGTGGCGACCGCCCGTCGATCGTCTGCGTTCGCGACGAGACCGACCAGGCCCGTTTCGTGGTGGAGCGGATCCTGGAAAACCGGGAGAGCGGAACGCTACTCAAGTCACAGGCGGTCCTGTTCCGTGCGTCGCATCACAGCGGGCCCCTCGAGGTCGAATTGACCAGCCGCAATATCCCGTTCGTGAAGTTCGGCGGGCTGAAGTTTCTCGAAGCCGCGCATATCAAGGATGTGCTCTCGGTGCTGCGCTTCGCCGAGAACCCGCGTGACCGTATCGCCGGCTTCAGGGTGCTGCAGCTGATACCCGGCATCGGCCCGGCGAACGCATCCCGAATCCTGGAAGACATGGCGAGCGGCGTCGGAACCTTGCCGGCGGAACCGCCGCTGCGGGTTTCTCCCGAGGACTGGCGGCCCTTCGTCGACCTGATGGGCGGGCTTCGGGCCGGGCGTGTCGCATGGCCTGCCGACCTGGAGGAGGCGCGGCGCTGGTATCAACCCCATCTGGATCGGCTCTACGAGGACGCAAGCGTCCGGATGACCGACCTGGTCCAGCTCCAGCAGATCGCCACCGGCTATCCCTCGCGCGAGCGCTTCCTCACCGAACTGACGCTTGATCCGCCGCAGGCGACAAGTGACCTGGCCGATGCGCCGATGCTGGACGAGGACTACCTGATACTCTCGACAATCCATTCGGCGAAGGGGCAGGAATGGAAGTCCGTCTTCGTGCTCAATACCGTCGACGGATGCATTCCCTCCGACCTGGGTGTCGGATCCAAGGACGAGACCGAAGAGGAACGACGGCTGCTCTACGTAGCCATGACGCGCGCGCGCGACAGCCTCGACCTGATCGTACCGCAGCGGTTCTACACGTCCGGTCAGTCCGGGCGCGGCGATCGCCACGTCTACGCCGGCCGCACGCGGTTCATCCCCGATACGATCCTCGAGCACTTCACCATGACGGCATGGCCGGTCGCGGAGGAGACCGGCGGGACGAATTCGCCGATAACCAAGCCGATCGATATCGGCGAACGCATGCGGTCCATGTGGGCGCAGCGGTAGAACCGGGCGCGTGTGCAGCCAACCAGGCGACATCTTCGCTCAGCACGGTAGCCGTGCATCAGCCGCGTGGATCGTGTTTCCCGGGATAGGCAATGTTGGATAGACCCGGGATCTCGACCAATTCCGGGCGGCAATCGTGTTCGCACAGCCTGTCGATCACATAGTCGGCGACGCAGTTCGATATCAGTTGCCTCGGATCCTCGAGAACGAACCGCAGTCGACTGACGAAGGCGAACATGTCCAAAGGCGACGTGACCGGCGGCAGCTCGCTCACGGTTTCGGTCGCGCGATTAATCGCTGCGCCCGCGCGCGGCGTGAACGCGTAACGCGGATAGGTCTCGAACATGCGCGAGGCGAGCCGGACGTTCGCATATGTGTTGTACCAGATCGTCCGATAGTGCTGTTCGATGTCGTGCCATGGGTCGTCGCCGCCATCGCTCGCGGGAGCGAGATCGGGTGCGTGCGGCACGATGTAGAGCCTTTCGGAGGGAAGCCGCCCCTCGCTCGCACGCGACAGCAGGTGGCACATGTTGTTGCTCGACCAGGTCAATCCGGCGGTCGGACGTCCGGACTGCCCGACGATCAGGACCTTGAGCTGTTCCCAAGGCAGCGCCTGCGCGCGGAGCCACTGGATCATCCGGGTACTGATGTCTAGGGCGGTCAGGCAGAACGTCGCGATCATCACGTGGTTGAACGGGACGGGGGGCGCGCCGGATGCGGTCGCCTCGAGATAGTGGTCGCGCAGGTGGTCGAAGGTGAACGGTGACCGGTCGGCCAACGCCGTTTGCAGATAGTCCGATGTCATCGTGCAGGCATAATCGACGAGATCCACGATTTCGGTTTCGAAGCCTGCCCACGCGTCGACCGCTAAGGTGTCGCGCCAGAGCGCAAGCGTGTTCGCCTCCTTCACGACACGCAGCTGATCGGCAAGTCGCCGCGCATCGGCCCGCCATGTCGCGCTTTCGGGATCGAGTTCTCGCATCCGGACCAGCGCCGCGACGGCGGGACCGAGATGCGATATCGCGGCCATTTCCACGAACCCGCGGGTGCTCAGCCGGAAGCTCTCGACGACAGGAGGGTGATTGTCGCCGGAGAAGACAGCGATATCGGTGCCGGATACGACAAGGAGCTCGCCCGGTACATTGCCGATCTCGGCTGCCTGGGTGAGATGGCTGCCAATGCTGTCGCTGTCGGCCGTGTAGGTCTTGAAGAGCTGCACGAATTCGGGCGACTGCGTGACGGCCACGGTGGTTCCCTCCTCGATCCGGTCCAGGCGATGCCGCTTCGATAGTGCCGTGCATCGATCCGCGTTGTCACGCGAATACGCGGTGCGGCGTCGCACCGCCGCGCCTGGCGCTTAGATCAGGATGAACGTCCATATGGCGACGAGGGCGGTCGGAAAGAGCCAGCGACAGACGTGGTCGAGCCTCAGCGCGCTCTCCGTCTTTCCCTTGACGATCAGAACCGACGTCATTGTCGCCTCGACCAGGGATCCGAACACCAGGATCGTCGAGCCCAGGATCAACTGATCCAGAAGCGTGAAGTAACTGAGTTTCGGCAGCATGCTCGTCATCGCGAACTGGAAGGCGATCAGCGTCAGCATCGAGGTCGCGGCGAGCCCGATCTGCGGCCCGAAGCGCTCCGGCTCGATCCAGAAAACGGCAAAGGACATAAGGACGATCAGCAGCAACGGCAGCATGACCTTCCAGACGAAATACTGCCCGTTCCGGCTCGCGAGGATGTCGACGTAGAGCACGGAATAGGTGGTGTTGAACTCCGGAACAATTTCTTCGGCCACCGTCGTTTCGACGCCGTTGATCGACCAGTCGGGGATGTTCAGCAGCGCCGCCAGCCCGCCGAACTGTGGGTCCAGCCGGATCTGGACCCGGTCGGCCGGGTACTCCAGCATCGCGATCCTGATCCGCATCCGGTGGCTGTCGAAGGGAAAGTCGCGAAGGTTGTGGTAGGTCGCTACCGAGCCGAAGAAGCGCTGGTAGTACTCGACGTTGCCACTTGACTGAATATGGACTTGGTCGGCTCCGAACTCGCCGCGTGAGCGCCGGAGCTGGTTCGAGTTCAGAACGTCGGTCACGGGAAACCAGACCAGCGACCGGTGTAGCCGACATCCGCCAAGCCTCGCGAGGCGGGGGTCTCGCCAGGTTTTCCGGAGTATGAAGTCGCCTTCGAGAGACTGCCCCACGTCGTCGATCGCGGTGACGTCGGCGACCAGTATTCCGACCGTGATCACGATCGGTGCGCCCGCCCCGTCGGGCGCCATATCGGGATGATAGTCGGCTGGAAGGGCGCAGTTCTGCGCTTGCGCGGCCGCCAGGGGAAGCGCGGCGATAAAGACAAGCGTGAACAGACCGAAGGCGAGGATCCGGTTCAACGTCCCCTCCGGATTTCAGCCATCGCAACGCAACGCGTAGCCGAGAGCCAGATTCCGCACGGCTAGTTGGCGGCACCGCCGGACGATTTTCAAGTGCGATCTATGGCGCGGACGGATCTTCCGTTCGGTCGCTAATGGTTACGATTGCGCTCGAATCCGCTCCGATCAGCCGCCTATGCATTGATTTACGTGCGATGGCGACCGGCCTACGATCAGCCGACGCCGGTAGCAACCGAATTGCCGGCGAGGGGGCTCGGTTCCATAGGCTTCCGGGGGAAAGAACGCGGATGGCGAACGGGCTGCGCATCTTCGTGCCGGTGGCGATCCAGGCACTCATGGACCGTCTCAGGCCGCGCCTGGAGGCGACGGCGGGGCAGGCGCTGACACCGCTCGTCGACCTGAACCCTGTGATCCCCGAACGGATCGCCGCTGGAGAGGCATTCGATATCGGCCTGACCAATCCGCCCTATGTGGAGGCGCTGGTGGCGGCTGGCCGCGTCGACGGCGCGAGCCATCGGCCCTTCGGCCGGGTGCCGCTCGCCATTGGTCGCAGGGCTGGCACGGGCGAGTCGGTCCCGACCGGCGTGGCGGAGATCGCGGCGTTGCTCAGCGGTGCGGACAGCATCGGCTATACCGGCGCAGGGACGAGCGGGCGGACCTATCTCAACGTCATGGCGCGGCTCGGCCTGTCGGAGACGCTGGCGCCGCGCGGCCGGCCGATGGGGGCAGGCGAGCCGGTGGCCTCGGTCGTGGTGGGCGACACCGAACTCGCCGTGGCGCCGCTGACCACGATCCTGTCGAGCCCGGGCATCGGCGTCGCCGCCATCTTTCCGGACGCGCTCGGCGCGCACATCGACATGTCCGTCTTCCTGAGCCCCATGCCCGGGGCAGGCGCGGCCGCGGTTCTGGAGCGTCTGACAGGACCGGAACTCGATGCCGAGCTCGCGGCGGCAGGGGTGGTTCGGTTTGCGTTCGACTGACGGGAGATCGGACGACCCCTGGCGGCGCGCGCACGGAGTCGGGGGTGTCCGGGCCGCTATTTCTCGGGTGCGGTCAGGCGCTGGCCCTCGAAGCTGAAGGTCTCCAGGACCTCTCCGGGGTCGGATATCGGGTCGGCTGCTTCCAGGTCACCGGCCTCGGAGAACCGCAGCGAAATCGTGCCCGAGATTGCACCGTTCGTCGTATCCAGGCTTCCCTGATAGTCGACCCGGCCGAAGTTCGATCCGGCGCTTCCAGGCGGCGTCGTGAAGTTCAAGGAGGTCGCGGAGAAGGCGATGCCTCCAGCCTCGCCGGCACCGCACGACCATGCGCCCTGGCCGGCGGAGAACGGGTCGTAGACGCCGGTCTGGCCGCCCTGCCGGGAATCCGTCACCAGCAGGCTTCCCCCAGGCGCGAAGGTGACGATGCCGCGTGAGGCGAACACCCCTTCGATATCGGTGATCGTCGTCACGTAGGTCCCGGGCAGCAATCGGCAGTCGATCGGCTCCGCGGCGGCGGGCAGGGCCGCCGATGCGGCTGCGGCCAGTGTTACGGCGGACAATAGCATCCGGCTCAGGTGCTGCATTCGCGTGTCCTCCCCGCTCGCTCGGCTTTCAGTCGGTCCATTGCAGGACGTCGCGAACGACGCTCCAGCGCGGCATGGTCGGCTTCGCCCCCCTGCCGAGGATCCAGTACTCGTAAAGCCGGCGAAGCGTTCCATCGTTTCGCTTGAGTTGCAACCATGTCCCGATATCCGCGGCGATCTGCGTGTCGGCCCGGGCGAACAGGATCGCGATCGATGCGGATGTCTCGTCGTCGCGGGGGTCGATGACGGCGAATTCGGGATGGATCAGCGTCCAGGCGGATCCGCCCTCGGCCGTCGTCACCAACGCGTCCATGCGCTCCGGCGGTCCCTCGAAGAACTGGCTTTCGGACCACAATTCGACGATGCGCGCCTCTGGCAGGATCTGCCGGATATAGTAGCCGAAGTAGCTGCCTGTCTTGATCCCGAGCACAAGGCCGTCGCCGGCGCCCAGCGCCGCCATGCTGGCGAAATCGCCGCGCTCGTGGTCCGCGCTCACGAAGGCCAGGTTCACGTTCAGGTAGGGCTGGCTGTAGGTTGCATCCTCATAGACCCCGACATTCACCGGGATACCCGACACGGCGACGTCGAAGTGATCCTCGCGGAGCTGATCGACCAGCGTCAGGGCATTGATGGGCACGAACTCCAGTTCGAGACCCAGGTCCCGGGCCAGGCGATGGGCGAGATCGATGTCGTGGCCGACAAGGTCGCCGCGCGCGTTGTAGTACGAGAATGGCAGGTTGTCGGGGTCGAAGCCGATGCGGATGCGACGGCGGCGCTCGATGCGTTCCATCGGCGATTCGCCGGCAAGCAGGGCGTCGGTGTTCGGCCCGCTGACGGGCAGGATCGTGAACGGGCTGCGCTCCTGCATCAGGTTCATCTGGGCGATGACGTTCTCCCGGCTGAGGAAATCATCGAAGAGCCGGCTCAGGGTCAGATGGGTTGCCCCGACGGTTACGACCGTTGCCGCCAGACAAAGCACCGCCGTCCCCGCGATCCCGGCGCGTCTGAACACCAGGAGGCCGCTCATGGCGCAGGTCGTCAGCGACGTGAAGGCCAGCAGATGCGCCGCGCCGAGCATGTCGCTGAGCGGCCCGGCGACCGCGCTCGACATCAGGAACAGCCGGAAGATGTCGGCGGGAATCTCCTGCAGGTCCAGGAGGAACGGGATCGTGACCGTCACCTTGCCGAAGCTCAGGAAGAGGCCCGACGTCGCGAACGGTATGTAGTCGGCGGCGTCCATCGGCCGGCCGTAGAACCAGGCGGCAAAGGGTATGAAGATCAGCGTCACGATCTTGCCGAGATGGGGAAACGGGTAGGCAAGCGGAATGACGAGGTCGGCGGCGTGTTCGAGCTCCTGGCGGCTCGGCCGGGCGCCCGATGATCCCAGACGGTCCACCAGTCGCTTCTGGCTCTCCACCAGCAACGGGATCACGGCGAAAACGCTTCCGATCGCGAGCGCGGTGATCAGTACGTTGCCCTGCGTCGCGATGATATCGCCGTAGCGGAACGGCGTGACGGCCGAGACGATCAGCGGAAGCAGCACGAAGACAAGCAGGACCACCGCCGCGCCATAGATCACGAAATAGGCCTGAAGCCGGCCGAACTCCTCCAGCGTGATGGTCCCCGCCGCGCTGGCCGCGATCGCGAACACGCCGATCGGGCTCAGTCGGGTCACGTAGTTGCTGACGCGCCCCAGCGTGTCATTCAGCGTCTTGAACAGGGCGACGATCTCGGTCTTGTTCGGCGACTGCATCAGCGCGAAGCCGACGAGAATGCAGAACACCACGACGGCGGGGACGAAATTCTCCGACAGGGACCGGAACGGGTTCGATGGAACGAATATCTCCACGAAATCGAACTCGCGCGGCGGCGCGATCAGGCTGGTGCTGAAGAACGATCCCGAGGGCAGTACGGGCAACGCGCTGGCCAGCAGGGCAAGGGTCGCAAATCCGACGCCCCAGAGCACGAACAGGACCGCGAAGCTGATCAGCGCGAGCCTCTTGCTCTGGTCGATGGTCAGGCTGCCGATATTGCCGATGACCGAGCAGATGATGAACGGAAGCACCGTCATCTGCAGGAGGCCGACATAGACATCGCCCACCACGCGAAGCGGGGAGGCGATCTCGCCGAGAAAGATGCCGGTGCCGATGCCGAGCAGGAGCGCCAGCAAGATGCGTTGGAAGGGCGAGAGCGGCGCGCCGGTCCGCGGTGTCTCTCGCGATTGCGATCGTGCAGGCGCTGTCGGGCGTTGGTCCACCGGCGCCTCGCTTCAGGGTCTGGTCGTCATCGCCAGCCGCGCTCCGTGAAATAGGCCATCGCGCCGTCGTGGACGGGCGCGCCAAGACCTTCGGTGGCCATTTCGCGCGGTTGCAGCGATTCAAGAGACGGGTGGGCCGAACGCAGCAGCGGCAATTCCTCGAAGACTGCGGCCACGACATCGCGCACGACGTCGGCCGGCACCGCCTCCCGCGTCACGAGCCCGGCCCGTACGCCGACCGAGGGCGTCGGGTCGTGGATCCCCGGATAGACATTCGCGGGAATGACGATTTCGGTCAGGTCGGCGGTACCTGCCAGCCAGTCCTCGATCTCCGGCCCCTGCAGCGGCAACAGTCGGGCCCCGCAGCGGTTCGTCGCGTCGAGGACGCTTGGGGTCGGAACGGCGCTCACCGTAACGAAGGCGTCCAGCCGACCCGAGCACAGGGCGTCGGCGTCCAGCTCCATGGAAAACGTCTCGGCCATCGTTCCCTCGTCCAGCGACGCGCCGTAGGCTTCGACCAGTTCGTTGGTGAGCAAGCGGGTGCCCGACCCGCGATTGCCGGAATTTATGTGCCGTTCGGACAGGTCCTGCACGCGTTCGATGTCGGAGCCTCGTGGCAGCACGACCTGGAGAATTTCGGGTTGAAGCGAGAGAACCGACCGCAGGTCCGGAACGCTCTTCACGCGCTGGGGATCGATCCCTTCAACCGCGGCACGCTGATCGTTGGCCTGCACGATGGCGAAGGTGAACGCGCCGGACGCGACCTGCCGGACGTTAAAGACGGATCCTCCCGACGGCCCGGCGCGGCAAATGGTGACGATCCTGTCGCCTCTGTCGGCACGCCGTTTCGCCGCCCGGTTGACGGCCTCGCAGATCGCCTGGCCGGCGGCGTAGTAGACACCGGACGGGGAGCCGGTGCCCAACGTGATGAAACGGTGCTGGACCTGATCGCCGGCCGGGCGCGCAGGCGCGACCACCGGCACGGACAAACATGACAGTACAAGTGCGATGCAGGTGCGGAAGGGAGATGCCTGACCGAAGGATCCGTGACGTCTCATCCGGTGCGACATGTGGCGGCTCACCCGCGCGGCCGATGTCCGCCGAGATGCGGCGGCAGCGCGCGGCACGCCGCCCGGCCATGTGGCCGGCGCGGGTGCCGGGGGGGTCGGCAAAGCGGTCTCTCAGTCGAGGAACAGGGTCTTGGCATTCGCATCATACCCGATACCGAGACGCCGCAATTCGCGATTGAATTCCATCCCCGGCCGCGAGTCGAACGCGGCCGGCTTGAGCTGGTAGAACTGGATGGAGCCCGGCTCGAAGGGCGCCTCGTACAGGGGCACGTTGTCCAGCGAGCCGACTTCGTCGGCCTTCTTCAACCCTTCGAAGCGGCAGACGGGCACCGTCTTGAGGGCAGCGCCGCCATCGTCGGTGTAGACGACGTTGTCGCCATAGAGCCAGGCGTAGAAATCCTCCCGATTGTTCGGGCTGTACGCCTCGGTCGGCTCGTGCTTCTCGCTCTTGTAGGCGTGGAAATAGGCGACCCCCATGACCTCCTGCTGCCCGTCGCCGTCGATATCGAACACGTCGTAGCATTGGGGCAGGTTCCGGAAGACCGGGATCCCCGACAGCCCGTCGGATGTCGAGGGAAGGGCGTTGCGGAATTCGCTCATCTGGCCTGAGTCCATCCGCGTGCAGCCATGCGAGGCCGGCCCCCGGCTCACCAGCCAGAGCTGCTGATAGGGCTTGTCCGGGGTCACCTCTCCCGGCACGTTCCGCCACTGTTCAGGCAGAAAGCTGGTGCCCGCCGGCGTGCGGACGCCGGCATTGTGGAAGGCGTTGTAGTAGATGCCGCCGGCCGGCTGATAGGCGAGCAGGGGGATGAACCCGTAACCCGGGTTGGACGACAGGTAGTCCACCATTCCGGTGATGCCGCGCCCCTTGTCGCGTTCCGTCATCGGCCAGACGCCGGTTACGCCGAAGTCGGGCAGTTTGCCGTAGGCGGTATTCTTGTAGGCCTGCGCCGTGCCGACCGGATAGATCGCGGTGAACTCGATGGCGACGATGTGATCGTCGACGATCGCATACTGGCCGTTCTTCGCCATATCCAGAAACGCGAGGGCCGCATCGCGAAACCCTGGCGTGTCTGGGCCCGCCTTGGCTTCCTCTACAGCCCTGTCCAACGCCTGGTCGGCCTCGCCACTCAGTGTGAAGAGGTTCATGCGTCCGGGCAGCAGTGCGTTCGCCGCATCGAGGCGTCCCGAAGCATTCGACAGGTCTGCGCCGGAGAGGTAGGTGTGCCATTCGCCGAGGACGCGGGTCAGGGACATGCGAATCCGGAAGATGCGGCCCGGGTTCAGCCTCTCCATGACTTCGAGGGACGCCTCCCGATATTCGTTCGGCGCCAGGCTCTCGCGCGCCGCCAGAACGGAGCCCGCGCCCGCTTCGTTCATCTGCGAGACGAACCGTTCGAACGACCGGTTGGTGGTGAGTTCTATGACGCCTTTCTCCACCAGGGCTTCGATGGTGGTTCGGCGCAGTGCCAGATCGTCCAGGTAGGTATCGATCTCGGCATCCCCGAGGACGAGGGTAAACCGGGTCTGATTGCCCCGGGACAGCTCGATATGCGCCCGGTCCGGGTCCTGCGACTTCGGCGCGAAACCGGCGTAGAACGAAGGCTCGTACCAGTAGAACCAGATGCCCGGGGCGGGCTTGGAGCCGTCCCAGACGACCTTCCCTTCCGCCGGCGCCGTCAGCACCGGGATCGACAGGATGGCCGCGATCCCGACCGATGCGACGGCCTGCGCGAAACAGCGTGGAACGATCATTGGGGAACCTCGTCGAAGGCGACGGTCTCCGACACGCTGGGGGGCGTATCGTCCAGTCGCGACAGGGCGGGAAGATTGGCGACTTCGTCGGAGCCGATGAACGGACGTGTCTGAAACAGCCACAGCTTGCCGTCGGCGAAGCCGTATTCGATATCCCAGGGCCTCGGCGTTCCCGCGGCATTCAGGGTCGGCTCCAGGGACGCTTCGATCTTTCGGGCCGCGTCGGAGAGCGCGGCCACTTCCTCGTCGCTCAGGACATGTTCCCGTCCGGTGGACGCGATCACGTCGACGCCCCCTTCGGGCTTCAGCATGCGGCGGGTCGGCGACTTGAACATGGTGACCAGCTCGATGCCGTAGGCCGACCACAACAGCGTCTCGGCGGGCGTTCCGTCCACCGCCCCGCCGACGCCTTCCGACGTCGCCATCAGGATCGCGTCGGGATCACCGGAATTGATGTCCGCCGTGATCGCGACGCCGGATTTCTCGGACGGAACCGACTCCAGGATGATGACCGAGGGAAGGACCCACTCGGGATCGTCGATCAACGTCTGCCGCCAGGAAAACGAGCGGTAGCGGAAGGGCGAGGCCCAGACCTCCTTGACCCCGGCGTAGATGTCGTCGAGCGAGACGAGATTAAAGATGGTCAGGTTCAGGCCTGCTCCGTTGAAATTCTCCATGTCCTCGACATTGGTGTCGCTTCTGACAAAGCATCCGACCGTCATCGATGGGTCGTTCGGATCCAGCAGGCCCTGCTTGTCCAGTTCGGTGGCGATTGCCGCCTTCAGGCCTTCGTCGAGGGGCGTATCGATGATCGAGGCCACGATGACGTCGAGCCGCGGCTTGATCCAGTCCGACAGGTCCTTTTCGCCCAGTCCGCTCGGGATCATCTCGCCGAAGAATTGGGCATAGGTCGCGCGCACGAAGTCCGGCAGCGGTTGGCCCGGCTCGGCGATGTCCTTGCCCGCCAGGTTCTCGGGCACGGACACGCGTGCGCGCCTGTAATGTTCGTAATAGACGCCGAAGGGCAGGACGACGCCGCGTGCCACGTTATCGGGGAACAGGTGCTTGAGTTCCCCCAGGAATGCCGCCTTCGGCCCGCTCAGGATGCCCGAGTCCTTGCGGCGCAGGCTGGTGAGGGGCACGGGCGCCGTGACGGAGAGGTCGAGCCGGTCCTTGTCGATGTGGAGCTTTCCGGTTCCGCCGGCATCTGCCAGTTCGCCGTCGTCGTCGCGGGAGACATTGGCGGTGTATTCCGCGAGCACGTCCTTTTCCAGGTCGGTCATGTCGGCGGAGTTCTTGAGGATGACCCTGCCGTTGGGCGTCACCGCGTAGAACACGTCCTGCTGCGCCAGCGCGGCGACCGTATCGAACGGCTGCTTCGCCGCGACGGCGTTGGGAATCCCCAGCGCGCGCGCCAGGAGCTGGACGTGGCTCACCACGTTGCCTTCGCCCTGGGTGAGGATTCCGGCCGTCGGCTGGAGGTCTTCCGGGGTCGCCGCGAGCGCAACCAGCTCGGATCGGGAATAGCTGCCGCTTTCCGGGTTCAGGAGCAGCGGACCGACGGCGAGCCCGGGATTGAGGGCGCGGACGCCGCCGGTGACTTCTGTTCCCGCCAGCTCGTGTCGGACGGCCCCGAGCCCGACCGCGAAGTCGGACACGTCCTGGTGGGCGTCGGCGTAGAGCAGCAGCGGCGATCCCCTGACGATGTCGTCGGGCAGACGGCCGACCTCCGGCATCAGGTGCAGCCACTGGGACCACACTTCCGCGAAGGCGAGGACCGCGCTGTTCTGCGCCCATTCCACCACGCGGGCGGCAAGGGCCATACGGTGCTTGAGTTCGGCCCGTGGCACCGTGCCGCCCTCCAGCCCGCCTTCCAGGAGCAGGATTTGGAGGTTGTTCGAGGCTGACGCCCGCTCGCGCGACGACAGGAGGCCGACGCCGTAGGCGCCGTCCACCAGGGCCCGCATCATCGCAATCGTCTGCCCGATCGACATCTTGCCGTCGTCCCGCAGGCGGGATCCCTCGCTCTGCATGACGGCCGAGGCGACGATGTTCAGATCGATCGCGCGGCGCCGGTCGCCCGGCGAAAGCGTTCCGTCGGCCACCGCCTCGCGGGTGACGCGCATCATTTCGCCGAGCGCGGCCATGGTCTCGACTCCGTCGCTCGCCGCGGCCCGTACGGAAAGATTGGTCAGCAACTGCATGATGCGCTGGTTTTCGATCGCGCCGATATCGTTATCGAGCGCAGCAACGTCGAGCGAGGTGAGCGTCCGGATCTCGGCGATGAGCTCGTCGGTCAGTGCCTGGGTGCGCGCGTTGGCGCGGTTGTCGCGGTAGTCCTCCAGTATCGGGATGAGGGAGGCTGAGACCTGATTGTGCACCGCGTCGCGGAGCGGCTTGAAACCGCCGTCGATTCCCTGGATGCGCGACGCCATGTTGCGCACTTCCTGCATCTTGCCGAAGCCGCCGCGGGAAAAGTGTCGTTTCTGCAGTTCGTAGGCGAGCAGGAAATGGCGGAAATCGTTGTAGTCTTCCGCGGCGAGGAAGCGCTCGTAGAAATCGCGCTTGGCGACGATCTCGTATTCCGCACCGGACAGGCCGCCATACTGGCGCATCTGCGACAGCTTGTTCTCCGGCGACGTGTCGATGACGTAGCGTTCGAGAATGTAGCCGCGGACCAGGTCGAAGTGGTCGGCGATACGGTCCCATTCGTAGAGATCGCGCGAGAAGATGTTGGCGACGTAGACGCCGTCCGTCTCCAGATCCCTGCCCCAGTCCGCCTTGAACGCGGCACAGAACAGCGTCTCGTCGCCGCAGATGTTGCGGATCTCTCCGCTCTGGGTCAGGAGCGGTGCGCTGCGGCCGTCGTTGCAGACGCATGTATTCGGGCCAAACGGTCCCTTTATCTTCTGGCGGCTGATGGACCAGGCCTGGTCCAGACGCTCGGTCACGTCAGGCGCGAGCTTCTGTGCCTCGAACCCGGCGGCGGGGCCCTCCGGTGCCGCCAGGCCGATCGTCGCGACGAGGCAGGCCGCCATAACACCGGGAATCTTGCTCACTACCATCGTCGTCTCAATTCCAGTGGCTTTCTGGCATCGTCACGCGAACGGTTCGCCGCCGCGGCCGATGATGGCCGCAACCGGATCGTTGCGAGACGGCTTGAATACGGGGCGACCGCGCGCCGGCTAACAACTTATGCAGCCTAGAACGGCAGCGGATCGTCGGGCAAGCCGAAGCGGAGCGCGCTGCCTGTCCGACCGGCGGGATCACCAGGCACGCACCCGCTTCTCGGGCGGCAGCCACATGGGATCGCCGTCCTCGATTCCGAAGGCCTCGTAGAAGGCATCGACGTGCTGAAGCGCTGCGGTGGCGCGGTAGTTGTTCGGCGGATGCTCGTTGGTCGTGACCTGGTTCGTGACGTAGGCGTCGGTGGTCTTCTCCGTCCAGAGCTGCGTCCACGCGATAAAGCACCGCTGCTGGGGCGTGTATCCGTCGATCTCGACGTTCTGCTCGGGATGGTCCTGCAGCCAGGTCGTCAGGGCGTCATAGGCGAAGTTGATGCCGCCGACATCGGCCATGTTCTCGCCGACGGTCTGGGCGCCGCGGACGTTGAGGCCGGGCAACGCCTCGTAGGCGTCGGCTTGTTCGACCAGCTTCCGCGCTTCGGCGGCGAAGGCGGCCTCGTCCTCGGCGGTCCACCAATTGCGCAAGTTGCCCTTGGCGTCGTAGTTGCGGCCCTGGCTGTCGAAGCCATGCGTCATCTCGTGGCCCAGGACCGCGCCCAGCCGGCAGAACCACACTGGCGCATCCATCTCCGGCTGGAACACTGGTGACTGAAGGAAGGCGGCGGGCACCTGGAAGCCGTTTTCCGCGGGGATGTAGGCAGCGTTGATGACTTCGGGCAGGGTCGACGGTGCGCTGAACGGGTCGTGCTTCACCGGTCCCGCGAAATCGGCGACCGTTCGTTGCCAGTCGAAGCGCGCGATGTTGGTCAGATTGGCAACCGGATCGCTGCCGATCTCGACACCGGAAAAGTCGATCCACGCATCGGGGTACCCGACCTTGAAGTAGAGCGCCTCGGCCTTTTCCAGAGCCTCGGTTCGTGTGGCGTCGGTCAGCCAGACACGGGTCGGGATACGGGCAAGGAACGCGGCGCGGACGAGCTCGATCACCTGTGCCGCCCTTTCGCGCTGGGCCTTGGAAAAATGCGTGTCGACGTAGACCTGCCCCAGCGGCTGACCCAGGCTTTCCGTCGTCAGGGCCAGCGCCTTCTCTTCGCGGGTGGGCTCGATCTCGACGCCGGTCATCGCCACCCGGAACGCCTGGCTGGGTGCCTCGAAGTCCGTGCTCAGCACATTGGAGAACTGGTGGATCAGCCGGTAGGACAGGTAGTCGCGGATGTCCTGCATGTCGTGATCGCGCAGGACCTGCGAGAGCACCGGAAAGTAGCGGGGCATATAGAGCACGATCGTCTCAGGCTTCGAGAAGCCGAGGCTTTCGATGAACAGCGTCAGGTCGAGGTCCGGGATCTGCGACTGCAGCTCTGCGACGCTCATCGGGTGATAGCGGTTGCGCGGATCGATCCGCTCGGCCGGCGTTGGCTCGCCGGCGTGAATTTCCACCTCCAGCGCATCGATCATCCCGGCCAGGTCCGCCTCGCGCCCGGGGGCGTATCCCGCCACTTTCAGCGTGCCGGCGATATAGGCGCGATAGGCTTCCCGCTGAGGCGCGTGCTCGTGCTGGTCGTAGACAGAGGCCAGCAGCCGCTTCAGGGCGAGGCTACCGCCCACTGCGACGAGCGCGTAGCGTGTGTTGTCGGCCGCATCGGCGCTTGGGACGATGGCGGCGAGCGGAGGAAAGCCGGCCGTCTCGGTCCAGTGCGCGAGATACCGCACGAGATCGTCATTGCCGTCGATCGCGGCGATGGCATCGAGTTCAGCGCGTATGGGGTCCATTCCGGCGGCATCGCGGGCGGCGGTATCCATGTAGGCGGCGTAGAAGGCGCCGACCTGCTGCGCGGGGCTTCCCTTCGGGGCCGTTGCCGCCGCGTCGGCCGCCTTGGCCAGTGTTTCGCGCATTTGCGCGCCCAACCGCTCCTGCATCACGGCGGCCATTCCGAAAGCGGCGAGCTTTGCCGGCCGTTCGACGCGATCGATCCAGCCGCCCGCGGCGAAACGCTGGAAGTCCACCCGCGGATCCGCCGTGAGGTCCATATTCTGCACCGAGAATTCCAGCGCATCGGGACCGCTTTGCGGCACCGCGCCGTCCTGCGCGACCGCGATGACCGGCACCAGCGCCAATCCTGCGGCACAAGAGACGAGCCGGCTGGCTGCCTGCGTCTTCATGCTTCCATCCTCCGTACTCAGTGACGAAATCATGGTTCGTGCACCGTTGCGGCGCCGAGGATCGTGATCCCGAAGAAGATCCAGTCATTCAGGATATGCGCGCCGGCCGAGACCAGCAGGTTCTTGGTCATGAGGTAGGGGAGCAGCAGCACGATCCGCGCCACGCCCACGCCCATGAGCGTCTGGAGCAGGTTCCAGTCGTAGGTCGGCAGGTGTTCGGCGGCGAACAGGATCGCCACGACGAGTGTCGCGATCACGATCGCGGTCCTGCGGCTCATGCCGCCCCGCCCGCACAGCCAGTACAGGAGGGCCAGAAACGGCAGAATGGACATCACCTCTTCGCCGACAAGCTGTATTCCCGTCAAAGCGAAGAAGGCCAGGCGGTCGGTTCCGGCCAGTTGGCTTGCGTCTGCGATCGCCGAATTCGCCGTGGTGTCGATCAGCCTGACCGTGATCTGGCCGACGATCAGGGTGACCACGAGGTTCAACAGGGCAAATCCGGCCATCAGCGCGAAATCCATGGCTTTCAGCGGCCGGAAAAGCGCTGTCCAATGCCGGCCGGCGACGATCGCCAACGCCGTCAGCGGGATCGCGGAATAGAGGAGCGCGAGCAGGAATCGCGAGGGTGTCCCGCTCATCAGTCGGGGCCCCTGCGTGAGAACGAGGAACCCCAGGGCAACGCCGGCGAGCACGACCAGCCAGCCGCCGGTCGAAATCCCGACGGGCCGGCCCCGGTAGAACGGAAAATCGTCGTTGGGCCGTTCCAGCCAACCGAACCGCTCCGAACCGGCGGGCGATGTCTGTGTACCGGTCATCCGGGTACCTTGCCTATGCCACGGCCTGTGGCTGCGTATCGAGATCGCAATCGCCCGCGATCCGTTGGTGAGCGCATCCTCGCTATCGGAACCGCACGTAGCCGCCCGAGCCGCTCATGGTGCTGAAGGTCAACAGATAGCCGTCGCTTCTGGCGCCCAGGATCGCGCTTCCGGTTGCGCCATTGGTGCAGTTGATGGGGGTACTCATCGACTGGCGACTGCCTGGTGCCGCATCGAAGGAACCCGTGCAGGTGAAGCCGTCCTGCGAGGCCGAGATGATCACCGCATAGGTCCGGCCGTTTCGGGAGATGATCTGTCCCGTGGTCGATCCGCCACCGGTGACGGCTCCGAAGCCGCGCATATCTATCGTCCCGCCGGCGCCGCCTCCTTCGGCCGAACCGCCGCCCTGCTCCCGCAAGTATCGGGCAACCGCGTCGTCGGAGCGGCCGCGTTGCGATGTCGAGCAGCTTCCGCCCGACTGGATCCGCCCGCCGCGCGGGTTGTAGAGGATGGTGCAGCCCGAGGCCCAGCGTACTTCGATCTCGCCGGTGCTGCGGACGGCAAGTTCCGGTACCGTCGAGCCGCCGCTGCCGCCGCCTACGGTTCCGCCGCCACCGGTCTCGCGCAGATAGTGGCCGCTAACCCAGCCACGAAGGGCACCGTCGCGGGTCTCCACCTCGCACCAGCGTGTGCTGCCGGTCATGCGGCATCCGAGATTGCGAAAAACCTGACCGTTTTGCGCGCGTGCAATCACCGGGTTCGATGTCCCCGGTCCGCTGCGTACGTTCAGCGTGTCGCCTGCCGGTACACCGGTCACAGCCCAGAAGTCGGGCCCGTCGGCTTCTGCCAGGATCGTCGCCCCGCCGGCGCGGCCCTGCGCCACCGACTCGGCATTCGGTGGCGGGGTCGCATCGGTGTCTGCGGTGGCGAAGCTACGTGTCGTCACTCCCTGAACCGACAGTATGACCATCGAGATCCAGAGGGCCGAGGCAGCTATCAGGCGAACAGGGCCCATCTCGATTTCCTCGCATCGCGCTTTGCCCCCCATCGAACCGAAAAGCCAAGTCAGCAAACCAACTCAACACTAGGCCAGGTCAGACCTCCGGCAATCCGATTTGCGAAACCAATTTGTCCGCTTTGCGTAGGTTGGGCCGACAGGCCCCACGCAATTCCGGCCGATCACTGCGATCGGCACCGGATTTGTTGACGTCCATGATGCCAGCGAGCACTATGGTTTAGCGGCTAAGTTAATGGCGGCCGCAAGACGAAACGATCGTCTTCTTGTTTTGGGAGCGCGCGAGACTTGCGGCTGATCACGCGAGATTGCTCCGATCGGAGCGCGAGACCAGACTGGCAGCCTCCGCGCCTGTTCAGCCATGTCGAGCGGTTTGATTTCACGAACCGGCGCGAACACCTGATTGTTCGGTCCGTCCCCGTTGGCCCGCGCGGGTTCCGCGTTGTGGAGATCACCTCGTCGGGCCATCAATCCATGACGATGGAGTTCACCCGGACAGTCATCGTTTTTCCGATGACGGGAAAGCTCGAATGCACCGTCGGTCACAAGACGATACGCGCGGCGCGCGGCGATGCGGTGATGTTCGGGCCGATACGGCGGAAGACGACCGTGCATCCCGATGAGACGGGAACCTATCGGTCGCTATCGATCATTTCACCTGCGGCGGAAGACGGCAGGAGCGACGGACGCCGCACGAACAGCGCGCTCGCTGCCGGTGAGTGGAAGCTGCGCCGGGATCCCGAGGCGCTGGGGCCGATAATGGCCTTTCTCGACTACATGTTTACGGACCTCGCATCCGCGTCTTCCGTGCTCGCATCGAACCGGGTGCTCGCCGCCGCCGAGATCCTGATCAGCGGATATTTCGATCAACTCCTGCAGGGGCAGGTCGGAGGTGCCGCGAACGGTGCCGCGCTTTCGAGAAAGCAGGTCAGCACGGCCCGAGCGTACATGGTTGCGCACTATGCCGACCCGATATCGGTTTCGGACATCGCGAAGGCTTGCGACGTCAGTGTCCGGAATCTGCAGGCGACGTTCAAGTCGGTCGTCGGTCTGTCTCCGCGCCAGGTTCTCACCGCAATCAGACTGGAGCGTGCACGGCATGCGCTCGAACGGGCGACCGGCGGCGCATCGGTCGCCGATGCTGCTCTTGGCGCCGGTTTCTGCCATCTCGGTCGATTCTCGAAGACGTACCGCGCGACATACGGGGAGCTGCCGTCCGAGACTTTGCGCAAATCAAGATGAGGCCTGGATCGCGTCTCGCATTCCGAGCAACGCGGCCAAGGGCCGCGCTCGCTTCGCCGGCCCCTACGGGTTCGACGGCCGCGGGCACAGAGGGGCAACAGACAGTGAGTTCGAGTCGAGAGAGGAGACGACGGATGAAAAGGTCAATTGTCATAGCCTTTGCCGCGATTGCGCTCGCCGGGTGCCAGAGCGACACGACCGGCACGGCGCCGGTGGCGACTGCGACGAATGCGGCGGACCTGTCGGATCTGGTCGGCGCCAGGGGCTCGTCGGGGGAGATGGCGCTGCAGTCGCGCGGCTATGAACTCGCCCGCACCCAGGGCCTGACGGCGTTCTGGTGGAACAGCGCGTCGGGCACCTGCGCCCGCGTGGTTACCGGCGACGGGCGCTATCAGACGGTCGATACCGTGGCGCCGGCGGATTGTGGCCAGTCGGGCGGCGCGCCGGCCACGGCGACGGCTACGGCCGGCGGTCCGCCGGCGGACATCGCGGACATGGTCGGGGCCAAGGGCGGCCAGGCGGAGATGGGTCTCAACGCCCGCGGCTATGAGCTTGCCCGGACCAAGGGTCTGACGGCGTTCTGGTGGAATGCGTCGACGAGCACCTGTGCGCAGATCGTGACGTCGGACGGCCGCTACAAGACGATCAATTCGGTGGCGCCGAACAATTGCGGATCGTAGCGCGAGGCGCCGTCCGGGCGGCGAAGGCTCAGCTTTCGCGCGCCGCGGCGATGGCCTCGATCATGGCGGCTCTGTCTATCGCCCCGCGGTAGATCTTCGTGCCGACGATATAGACCGGCGTGCCGCTGAAGCCGAAGGCTCTCGCCTGGCTGGTGTTGCGGGCGAGAATGCCGTCGACGCGCGGCCGGTCCTTCTCGTAGCGGCCGTATAGCACGGCGGCATCGAGGCCGGCGTCCGCCAATGTCTCGTCGACCTCGTCCCGCGACAGGCGCGCCGGCGTGGCCATCAGGGCGTTGAGAGCCGTCTCGTAGTCTTCGCCGGCGGCAAGGACGAGGTTCGCCGCGTAGACCGAGGCGCCACCGAAGATCGGCCAGTCCTTCATGACCAGGCGAACCTTGCCGTCCTCGCGGACGAGGTCGAGGAGATCGCGGTGACCGCGCTTGCAGTAGGGGCACTGGTAGTCGAAATATTCCGCGATCGTAACGTCGCCGACGAGGTTTCCCAGTACCGGGATTTCGGAGTCGAACAGAACTTCCTGGACGCTCGGGTAGGCCTGCGCGTGCGACAGCGAGGGCAGCAGCATGGCCGCCGTTCCCGCCGCCGTGGTCTTCAGCATCTGTCTGCGGTTCATGATGGTACTCCGTTTTCGGTTCAATCCTGCCGGTCCCGCATCCTGGCGATACGGTCCATGAGCACCTCGCGCGAGATCTCGCCGAGATGGGCGTGGGACAGCGTTCCCTCGGCGTCCAGGAAGAGCGTGGCCGGCAGGCCGCGCGCGGCGTAGTGCCGGGCCAGCGCGCCGGAGCGGTCGAGCAGGACGGTCTCGAGCGAGATCCCGGCATCCGCCAGGTAGCGCCGGACCTGGTCGGCGGTCTCGCCCTGGTTGGCAAAGACGAAGCCGACGCCGTCGGTCGTGGCGGCGACGTCGGCCATCATCGGCATTTCGCGCCGGCAGGGCGGGCACCAGGTGGCCCAGAGATTGATCACCTGCGGCGTGCCGCGGCCGGCAAGGAAGCTGTGGTCCGCGCCGGAAAGCGTTTCGAACGTCTCCGTGGGCAGCGCGATCGCCCTGGTGCCGCCGACGAGCTGTGAGGTGGTGTTCCAGACGATGAAGGCCGCGGCAAGCGAGGCGAGGGCCCAGGCGCGCTGGCGATTGGTCCGCAGCACCAGGAGGACGCTGAGCGCGATGGCGGCAAGGCCCGCCGGCCAGTAGAACCCGCCCTGCCACAGCGCGAAGGCGCGCAGGGGCTCGTCGGCGAAGCTGCGCCAGTTGATCGCCACGTGGCCGAGCCGGGCGGCCGCGATTCCGCCGATCAACACCCACCAGGTCCAGGCATCGAAGCGGCGGTCGATCCGACGCGCGATCACCCCCGCCACGAGGATGAAGACAAGGGCGCCGAGAACCACCGCGAAGCGGTCCGCGGCAAGGACGAGCGGCCCGAGCGAGACGGCGTTCATCGACCGGCCTCGCCGAGGCGTTCGGCCGACCGCGTCAGCCGGGCGACGGTGACGTCGCCGACGAGCCGGGTGTCCGGCACCTCGCGCGCCTGGGCGTCGAAGAACAGCATGGTCGGGGGGCCGGCCACGTTCAGCTGTTCCATCAGCGCCGTGTTCGTCGCGTTGACGTCGGTGAGATCGGCCTTCACGAGCTGGAACCCCGACAGGCCGCGCCTGACGGCGTCGTCGGGCAGGACGGAGCGCTCGATGGTGAAGCAGGTCACGCACCAGTCGGCGGTGACGTAGACCATCGTCGGCCTGCCGTCGGCGGACGCCAGCCGCGCGCGCAGGTCGTCGGCGGACAGGACGGTGGCGAAGTTCAGGGGCTGCGTGGCCGGTGCGGTGCCGCCGCGTTGTGCGAACGGCGCGAGCGGCTTCAGCGGATCTGTCGCTCCCGACGTCGCGCCGACCATCAGGATTGCCCCGTAGATCGACGCCACCGCGCCGGCGGCGCGCGTTGCGGCCAGCACCGAACCGGCCGGCAGACGGGCCGTGAACGCGAAGCTCGCCAGGGCAATGAGCAGGATGGACCACAGGGCGAGGTCGAGGCCGGTCGGCAGCAGCGGCGTCGCCATCCAGATCGCGGTCGCAAGGAAACCGAAGCCGAACACGCAGTTCACGCTTTCCATCCAGGCGCCGGCCCGCGGCATTACCCGGCCGCCGAGCGTTCCCATGATGATCAGGGGGATGCCTTTGCCGAGGGCCAGACCGAACAGCGCCGCGGCGCCGAGCGCGACATCGGCGGTCTGGGCGATGTAGAGGAGCGCGCCCGCCAGCGGGGCGGTCACGCAGGGGCCGACGATCAGCGCGGACGAGAAGCCCAGCGCCGCCGCCGCGCGTTTCGATCCGCGTTTCGACCCATTCTGGCCGCCGGTGCGAGCCGCCACCCAATTCGTCCAGCGGGCCGGGAGCTGGAGCCTGAACAGCCCGAACATGGACAAGGCCAGCACGACGAACAACGCCGCCAGCACGCCGACCGTCACCGGGGATTGCAGGGCCAGTTGCAGGTTCCGGCCGGACCATCCGGCGATGGCGCCGAGGATCGCGAAGGCGGAGGCCAGTCCGGCGACGTAGACGGCGGACAGCGTGAAGCCGCGGCGCGCCGTCAGTCCTTCGCCCTCCCGGCCCAGCGCCGCCGCGAGGATCGGGTACATCGGGAAAACGCACGGCGTGAAGGCGAGCAGCAGGCCGAAGAGCGGGAACATGGCGAGCACCATGAGGGTGCCGCCGTCTCCCAGGAGCGACTGGATGAGGCCGGGGTCGTCCGCCAGCGCGAAGCCGGCCGCGGCCGCCGTGTCCTGTCGGGTGGCCTCATCGGCCGGGTCGGGCGCCATGCTCCACGCGACGTCGGGCGATGCCGCAGGGGAGGAAAGGCCGGAGGAAAGGCCGAAAGCCCGCCCGGGACCCGGGCGCGCCGCCGGATTGGAGACCGCCAGCGTGGCGACGTCGATGCGGCGGGTTTCGGGCATGTAGCAGATGCCGCCGTCCTGGCAGCCCTGATAGCCGATCTCGACCTCTCCGTCGCCGGGGTCGGCGACGATGGCCTCGGCCCGTTCGAGATAGATCTCCGTCTGCCCGAAGGTCGGGTCGTCCTTGCGGACGCCCGGGGGCGTTTCAATGGCAAGCGGCGCGCCGTCGGCGGCGCGGGCCGCGATCTGCTCGCGGTAAAGGTAGTAGCCGCTGGCAATGTCCCATCTCACCACGATGGCGCCGGCGTCACCGCGCGACACTTCGAGGGCGAATGCCTCGTCGGCGGGCAACGGCGTTCCCGGCGATGCCGCCGAAGGAGCGGCCGTCCAAATCGCGGTTGCGGCAGCTACCGCCAGCGCCAGCGGTCCGATCGCGGCCAGAATCGCCTTTTTCATCACCTCCGCCTCGCAACGTGTCCGATCACAAATCCGTTCGCGCCGTCTGCTGAGGGGCGCAGCTTAAGGCAGCCTTAAGCTTGAGGCGGTTCGGAGCGCGTCAGAGAAAACTAAAGAGGTAGCGAGATGACGCAGGATGCCAAGGACCCGGCGATCATGGGGCAGGCCGGCCTGGTGGAGGCCGGACGGACCGGAGCGACAATCGGCCGGCGCGCGTTCCTGTTGGGCGGGGGCGCGCTCGTGGTTTCGGGATGCGTCGCGTCCCCGGCCAAGCCGCCGTCGGCCGATGTCGCGCTGGCGGCGCCGACCAGGCCCTTAAGGCCGCCGATGTACGACGCCGTACCGACCGAGCCGTTTCCGATTCCCGCGGTCGACGTCGCCGAGATGGACCAGCGGTTCTGGCGCGCGGATGTCGACTACGCGATGTCCTACGCCCCCGGCACGGTCGTCGTCGATACGCCGAACCGGTATCTCTACCACGTCAAGGAGAACGGCCGTGCCACCCGCTATGGTATCGGTGTCGGCAGAGAGGGCTTCTCCTGGTCCGGGCGGGCGATCGTCGCCTACAAGCGCGAATGGCCGCGCTGGACCCCGCCGGACGAGATGGTGGCGCGTCAGCCGGAACTGGAACCGTACAGCATCGCCAATGGCGGCATGGACCCCGGCCTCAAGAATCCACTCGGGGCGCGCTCGCTCTATATCCACGAGGGCGGCAGGGACACGCTGTATCGGGTTCATGGTACGCCGGAGGCCTGGAGCATCGGCAAGGCCGTGTCGTCCGGGTGCATCCGCCTCGTCAACCAGGACATCATCCATCTGCATGGGGAAGTCCGGGACGGCAGCCCGATCGTCGTGATCCCCGATCCGTCGATGGGGCATCTGCTGGTCGGATAGCGGTCTGACGGCCGGGCCGTTAGGATGAAGACAGGGTGGTGCATGTCACTCCCTTGGAGATCACTCAATGAGGATTCTCGTCGTCGAGGACGACACCATGCTGCTCGACGGCCTCACCGTGGGGCTCGGGCTGAGCGGTTTCACGGTCGATGGGGTCGCGACCTGCGAGGACGCGCGGATCGCGCTCGAGACGCAGCCCTATGATGCCGTGGTGCTCGACCTGATGCTGCCGGACGGATCGGGCCTGGATGTCCTGTCCGCGCTGCGACAGCGCAAGGACGGCACTCCGGTGGTGCTGCTGACGGCGCGCGACCAGGTGGCCGACCGCATCGCCGGGCTCGACGCCGGGGCCGACGATTATGTCGGCAAGCCGTTCGATCTGGACGAACTGGCGGCGCGCGTGCGGGCCGTGGCGCGGCGGGGATCGGGCCGCTCGACGCCGACGCTCGAGTGGCGCGGCGTGATCCTCGACCCGGCGCGGCAGGAGGCGACGGTCGACGGAAACGTGTTGCCTCTCACCCGGCGCGAATTCGGCGTGCTGCGCGCGCTGATGGAGCGTCCGGGCGTCACGGTATCGCGCGCGGCCCTCGAGGAGACGCTCTACGGCTGGCAGGAGCAGGTGGAGAGCAACGCCGTGGAGGTGCACATCCATCATCTGCGCGCGAAGCTCGGGACGGATTTCATTCGCACGGTGCGCGGCCTCGGATACCGCCTGTCGGAGGAAGCGCCGTGAGGTCCATACGCGCGCGGCTGCTGGCGATCCTGCTCGGGTCGACCGGGCTGGTCTGGGTGCTGGCGGTGATCTGGATCTATCTGGGGACGCAGGCCGAGGTCGAGCGCGTTCTCGACGCCCGGCTGATGGAAGCCGCGCGGATGGTGAACTCGCTTCTGACGGACCAGCGGATCGAGCTGGCCGCAGCGGATGCCGACGGAAACCGGCCCGCGGTTTCGTTCGAGTTCAGCTCACCGCCCTATGAACGGCAGCTGTCCTGCCAGATCTGGTCTCTCGACGGGACGCTCGTGGGGCGGTCCGAGCACGCCCCTGAAGGGCGTCTGACGGAGGCGGTCGACGGGTTCTCCGAAACGGTCGTGGGCGACGAGACCTGGCGCGTCTACACGATCGAGAATCCCATTCTCGGCGTTCGCGTCATGGTCGGTGACAGCATCAGCATCCGCGACCGGCTGGTGAGCGACGTGATCACGGGCCTGGTGGTGCCGGCCGCGCTGATCCTGCCGTTCCTCGCGACCGCGATCTGGCTCAGCGTCAGGCGCGGAATGGCGCCGCTGAATGCGATGGCCGATGCCCTGTCGTCACGCCCCGCCAACGATCTGCGCCCGCTGCCGGACAGCGATCTGCCGCAGGAGATCGCGCCGGCGGTCCGCGCCCTCAATGGCCTGTTCACGCGCGTCGCCGACGCCCGGGACCGCGAGAAGACCTTCACCGCCTTCGCGGCGCACGAGCTGCAGACGCCCCTGGCGGGCCTCAAGACGCAGGCCCAGGTCGCGCTTGCCAGCGGCGACGGCGATGTCCATGCGAATGCGCTTCGCCAGATATCGACCGGTGTGGATCGCACCTCGCGTCTGGTCAAGCAGCTGCTCGATCTCGTCGCCGTGGAGGCCGAGGGGCAGGCGCGCGGAACCGTTGCCGGCCGGCCGATGGACATCGTCGAACGGATCGTGGTCGAGCTGCCGCCCGCGGCGTCCGGCAGGGTCGAGGTCGCGGACGGCGGGGCGGATCTGGAAGCGTCCCTGGACCCGATCCTGCTCACGCTTGCCCTACGCAATCTCATCGAGAACGCGATTAACCATTCACCCGATGGCGCAAAGGTCGTCGTGCACTTGTGCGAAACCGACGGTGGCGTCGACATCGTCGTCGAGGACACCGGGCCGGGGATGCCCGAGAACGAACTGCCAAGGGCCGCGGACCGTTTCTTTCGCGGTCGCGCATCCGCCGGCGCGGGAAGCGGACTGGGCCTGGCCATCGCCAAGGAGGCGGCGGACCGCATGGGGGGCGCGCTGCATCTGGAGAACCGCCAGCCGCACGGGCTCAGGGCCGTGCTGTCGCTGCGGGCGAAGGGCGCGCCGTAAGGCCGGCGACGGCGATGCCGCCGCCGGGTTGACGCATCAGGCCTGCCGCTCGAGGAGCCGTGCCGGCCTCCCGCTTCCGCGGGGCCGTGCCGGGACGCCGGTCAGAGCGCCTGGTCGATGGAGCGCCGCAGGATCGCGACAAGTTCGTCGACCTCGGCGCGCGTGATCACCAGCGGCGGCGAGAACACGAGGCAGTCGCGCACCGCGCGCGTCACCAGGCCGTTCTCGAAGCAGGCGTTGCGTACCGGCGTCGCCATGCTGCCGACCGGCTCGACCGGGGCGCGGCCGGTCTTGTCGCGGGTGAGTTCGACGGCGGCCATCAGCCCGACGCCGCGCACCTCGCCCACCAGCGGATGGTCGAGCAGGGTCGCGAGCCGCTCCTGGAAATAGGGGCCGATGTCATCGCCGACATAGTCGACGATGCCCTCGCGTTTCATGATGGCGATGTTCTCGCGGGCGACGGCGGCGGCGACGGGATGGCCGGAATAGGTGTAGCCGTGCGGGAAGCGGCCCGGGGCGTCGAACACGACCTCCGCGACGGCGTCGTGGACGACGCTGGCCGAGATCGGCAGGTAGCCGGAAGACATGCCCTTGGCGATCGTCATGATGTCGGGGGCGATGTCGAAGGTCTGGCTGCCGAACCATCGTCCGGTGCGGCCGAAGCCGCAGATGACCTCGTCAACGATCAGCAGAATGCCGTATTTCCGGCAGATGCGCTGGACCTCGGCCCAATAGGTCGCGGGCGGGACGATGACGCCGCCGGCACCCTGCACCGGCTCGCCGATGAAGGCGGCGACGCGCTCCGGTCCGACCGCGCGGATCGTCTCCTCGAGACCCCGCGCCGCCTCGATGCCGAATTCGTCGGCGGACAGGTCGCCGCCATTCGCCCACCAGAACGGGGCCGGCGCGTGGACGATGTCGGGAATGGGGACGCCCGGGATGTCGTGCATGCTCTCCAGCCCCGTCAGGCTGGCCGCGGCGATGGTGCTGCCGTGATAGGCGAGCTTGCGGCTGACGATGACGGTGCGCTGGGGCTCGCCGCGCTTCTGCCAGTAGCTGCGCGCGATCCGGATGTTGGTGTCGTTCGCCTCGGAGCCGGAATTGGAGAAGAAGACGCGGTTGAGCCCTTCCGGCGTCAGGGCCGCCAGCTCCTCGGCGAGCAGGACGGTCTCCGGCATCGTCGTCTTGAAGAAGCTGTTGTAGTAGGGCAGCTCGTTCATCTGCCGGGCGGCGACCTCGGCCAGTTCGCGGCGGCCGTAGCCGATGTTCACGCACCACAGGCCGCCCATGCCGTCGAGCAGGCGCTGGCCGTCGGTGTCGGTCAGGTGGCAGCCCTGGGCCGACGCGATGACGCGCGCCCCGCCTTCCTGCCGCAGTTCGCCGTGATCGGTGAACGGGTGGAGATGGTGCGCCAGGTCGAGCGCCTTGAGCGTGGCGGTCGCGGGGACGGGATCATTCCTCAGATCGGGATGCGGTGTCGAAGACATGAGCGTTTTCCAGCTTGCGGGACGGGTCCACGGGGGTCAGGGGCCAGACGGATCTGTCTATACGGCGATAGGGGATGTGCGACAGCCGCATCGTGGCGATGCCGCCGGCGTCGACGAGCACGACGCCGCGGGCGATCGGGCCGAAGGCGGCGCGCAGATGGTTGCGGCTCTTCAGGCCGATGGTGCGCAACGAGGCGGGTTCGATGCCCACCGTCCGGAACAGGTTCAGGTCGGTGACGGCGAGCGCGCGGCTGGCGACGACGATGCGCAGGCCGCAGGCTTCCAGAACCGCCATCGCGCCCATGTCGACGGTGAGGCCCCGCAGCATCGGCCCCTCGCATTCGAAGCAGCCGTCATGCAGGCGCGCGACCCTGACGCGGATAGCGAGCGGCGGGCCGATTTCCGGCGCATGCCGGCCGCCGAGCGACAGGTCGAGCGTCGCCCCCTCTCCGGCCTCCGCCGCAAGGCGCACCGCCTCGGGATCGGCAAGTGTCGCGAACGCGGCGTTCTCCAGCTCCGCCTCGACCATCGCCCGCAGCAGATTGGGGGAATCGCCGTAGGCGCCACCGGCGGGATTGTCGGCGAAATCGACCAGCAGGAGCGGCCGCGCGTCGTCGCTGTCCCGTTTCGCAAGGGCGATCGCGTCGGCGACCCCGGGGAAATCGAGCTGGGTCTGCGCTCGGCTCTCCCACAGGCGTTCGGCCAGGTCGCGCGCGAACGGCGCTGGATCTACTGGTGTCGGGGCGGTCGCTGTATCGGTGCGTACGGTCACGACCGCCGCCGGGCCGGCCTCGGCGACGTCGGACCAGGGGAAGCCGATCGTCAGGCCCGCCGAAACGACGCCGGGATGTCCCGCGATCTCGCTTGCGCGGGCAAGCAGCGCGTTCATCGGACCGGGCGGGTTGGTGCGGCCGTGATCGGCGGCGTCCAGCATCGGCGGGCGGGCGAGCACGCTTCGGGTCAGCCGGCCGCTGCCGGGCCGCCGCGCCGCCTCCATCAGGGCGTCCAGGGCCGCGGCGGCGTCGATCGCGCAGTCGGCGTGGTCGATGTGCGGATAGGTCCGATAGGGAAAGAAGGCGTCGGCGGCCGCGACCATCCGCGTGGAGACGTTGGCGTGCATGTCGAGCGTGGCGACGATGGGAACGCGGGCCCCGTGCCGTAGGCGCAGGGCGTCCAGCAGCTCGCCTTCGGGATCGAGGCTGTCCTCGGTGACCATGGCGCCGTGGAGCGCCAGCGCGACGCCGTCGAACGGGCCTTCGATATCCAGGAGCCGTGCCTTGAGCGCCGCCCAGTCGGACGCCTCCAGCGGTCCGGACGGGCCGCAGGCCGCGGCGACGGCGACGACGACGTCCCAGCCGTGCAGGTCCGCGGCGCGCAGCAGGCCGCCGATCTCGGTCGCCGTGCCGGCGAGCCGTGCCCGCGCCGCGTCGGTACCGTACAGGAGGTAGCGCCCGGCGAAATCGGCAAGGCGGGTAGGAATGGCATTGAAGGTGTTCGTCTCATGCAGGATGGCACCGGCAAGGACGCGTTTCCGCTTGAGGCTCATGACCGTGCCGAAAGGTCCACCCAGACGCTCTTGCGGTGGGTCACGTTGTCGAAGGCATGCAGGGACTTGTCGCGGCTGGTGCCGGAGGCCTTGGTGCCGCCGAAGGGCACGGTGATGTCGCCGACCCTGAGGGTGTTGATCCAGACGAAGCCGGTATCGAGCCGGCTTTCGGCGTCCAGCGCCTTGGCGATGTCCCGCGTCCAGATCGCGGCGGCCAGGCCGTAGTCGCTGTCGTTGGCGATGTCGATCGCCTGGTCCATGGTCTCCGCGTCGATGACGCTGAGGACGGGGCCGAAGATCTCCTCGCGCGCGATGGTCATGGCGTTGTCGACCCCGGCGAACAGGGTGGGGTGGATACAGGTGTCCGGCGAAAGGCCGTCCGGCGCGAGGCCGTCACCGGTGAGCCGGGTCGCGCCTTGCGCGAGACCCGCCTCGATATAGCCGCGCACCCGCGCGGCATGTTCGGCCGAGACCATCGCGCCGAACCGGGTCTCGGGCGACAACGGGTCCCCGGGCACGAACGACCGCGTCAGCGCGGTCAGCTTTTCCAGGAACGCATCGCGGATCGGCGTCTGAAGGATCAGGCGCGTTCCCGCGTTGCAGATCTGCCCCTGGTTCTGGAAGGCGCCCATGGCGCTCGCCTCGACGGCACGGTCGAGATCGGGGCAGTCGGCGAGCACGATGTTCGCCGACTTGCCGCCGCACTCCAGGCTCACCTTCTTCATGTTCGACTGGCCGGCATAGGTCAGCAGCAGCTTGCCGACGGCGGTGGAGCCGGTGAACGTGAGAGCGGCGACATCGGCGTGCAGTGCCAGCGCCTTGCCGGCTTCGGGGCCGATGCCGGGGACGACGTTGAAGACGCCGTCGGGCAGGCCGGCCGCGCTTGCCAGCGCACCGAGCCGGAGGGCGCTCAGCGGCGACAGCTCCGACGGCTTCAGGACCACGCTGTTGCCGGCCGCCAGCGCCGGCGCGATCTTGGTCATCGCGGTGACCAGCGGGAAGTTCCAGGGCACGATCGCGGCGACCACCCCGACCGGCCTGCGGCGGACCATGGCGAGCGTTCCCGACGCGGTCGGCGCGATCTCGTCGTAGAGCTTGTCGGTCGTCTCGGCGAACCAGCGCAGGCAGCGCACGGCGGCGGGCACGTCGATCGACAGGCTGTCGCGGATCGGTTTGCCCATGTCGAGGGTCTCGAGCAGGGCGAACGTGTCGGAGTCGGCCTCGATGAGGTCTGCGAAGCGCAAGAGGGTGGCCTTGCGGGCCGCCGGCGCGGCAGCCGACCAGCGGCCGGAGGCGAACGCCCGCGCCGCTGCGGCAACCGCATCGTCCACGTCCGCCGCGCCGCAGGCGGCGACCTCGGCGACGATCGCGCCGGTGGCCGGATTGACGGTGGCGAAGGTGGCGCCGGAGCGGGCGGGGCGATGGTCTCCATCGATGAAGGCCAAGGTCTGCGGTGCCAGGGCGCGCGCCTCGGCATGCCAGTCCTTGCCGGAGGCGGGGTGATGGGGAGCGTTCATTTCGTCTTGCCGGATGCAACGGGAAGGGGGTGGTCAGGGGGAAGGGATTGGTCGGGAACGGGCTGATCTGGAAGGGGGACGGCCGTGGGCGGCTGACGGCGGTCTCCCGACAGGAGGTATTCGATGACCTTGAAGGCGCGGGTGACCACGAAGGTCATCGCGAGATAGATCAGCGCGGCCATGGAGAGCAGCTCGACCGGCATGTAGTTCACCGAGCTGATGGTGCGCGCGACACCGGTAAGATCGAGCAGGGTGACGGTGCTGGCGAGCGAGCTCGCCTTGATCAGCAGGATCACCTCGTTGCCATAGGCCGGCAGGCCGATGCGGACCGCCTGCGGCATGACGATGCGGCGCAGGCGGGTCAGGCGCGACATGCCGATTGCCATCGCCGCCTCGATCTGGCCGCGGGGGACGGCCTGGATGGCGCCGCGCACGATCTCGGCGCTGTAGGCGGCGGTGTTCAGCGAAAAGGCGATCAGCGCGCACCAGAACGGTTCGCGCAGGATGACCCAGAGCGCGCTGTCCCGCACGGCGGAGAACTGCGACAGGCCGTAGTAGATCAGGAAGATCTGCACCAGCAGCGGCGTGCCGCGAAAGAAGAAGACGAAGCCGTAGGCGGGCAGCCACAGGAGCGGGGACCGCGACAGGCGCGCCAGCGCCACCAGGACCGCGATCACGAAGCCGATGACCACGGCGAGCCCGACCAGCTGGAGGGTCAGCCCGGCACCGCCCAGAAGGGCCGGGATGCTGTCGATCATGACGCTGATATTCATGCCGCGTCCATCGGCTGGTTGCCGCGCGCGGCCCGCTGCTCCAGCGCCTGCAGCACGAGCATGCTGACGATGGTCATGGCGAGGTAGATGAACGCGGCGGCGAGGAAGAAGGTGAACGGCTGGCGGGTGAAGCCGACGGCGTACTCGGTCTTGCGCATCAGTTCCTCCAGGCCGATGACGGACACCAGCGCGGTCTCCTTGAGGATGACGAGGAAGATGTTGCCGAGGCCGGGAAGGGCGATCCGCCAGACCTGCGGCAGCGAAATGCGGCGAAAGGTCAGCCAACGCCCCATGCCGAGCGCCCGGGCGGCGTCGATCTGACCCTTCGGAATCGACTGGAACGCGCCGCGGAACACCTCGGTGGCATAGGCGCCGAAGGCCAGCGACAGGGCGAAGACGCCGGCGACGAAGGCATTGAGTTCGATGTGCTGTTCGTGGCCGAACGACCGGGCGATCTCGTTGACCAGCCGGATGCCGCCGAAATAGATCAAGAGGATGAGCACCAGCGCCGGCACGCCGCGGACGATGGTCGTGTACGCGTCGCCGACGATCTGTGCGGTACGGCTCGAGGACAGCTTCATCATCGCCACGACGATGCCGATGAGAACGCCGAAGAACGCGCTGAAGAGCGCGACCTGGATGGTCATCAGCGCGCCTTGGGCGAGCATGGGGCCGAAGCCCTGCAGGTCAGGCATGAGGCGGTCCTCGGCGGTTGTCTGGGAGCGGCTGGCGCAGCGACGCGACCGGCGCGATGGCGCGGTCGCGTCGCTGTTTCCCGCCTTACTCGGCCGGCTTCATGCTGAAGGGGAAGAAGCCGTCGTTGATCTCGTCGTAGACGCCATTCTCCTTGATCGTGGCGAGCGCGGCATCGAGCTTGGCCAGAAGCTCCTCGTCGCTCTTGCGCACGGCGATGCCGGCGCCCTTGCCGAGGATATCGGGATCGAGCATGGCCTCGCCCTTCATCTCGAACGGCTTGCCATCCTCGGACTCCAGCCAGCGCGACAGGGCGATGCGCTGGGCGATCACGCCGTCGATACGGCCGGTCACGAGGTCGAGATTGTGGTTCTCGACCTTGTCGTAGAGGCGCACGCTCGCGTCCGGGAAACGGCTGTCGATCAGCGCGGCGTAGGTGCTGGCGCGCTGCACGCCGATGGACTTGCCGGCGAGGCTCTCGGCGGTCGGCTCGAGGTCGGAGTCCTTGGGAGCGACGAGAACGGCGCCGGCCTGGTAGTAGGGCTCGGTAAAGTTCACGGCTTCCAGGCGGGCCGGCGTGATCGACATGCTGGCCACGATGACGTCGTACTGGCCGGCATTCAGTCCGGCGATCATGCCGTCCCAGGCCTGGGCGGAGATCGTGCACTCGACTTTCATCTCGGCGCACAGGGCCTTGGCGATCTCGACGTCGAAGCCCTGGAGTTCGCCGTTCGCGTCGACGAAGTTGAAGGGCGGGTAGGCGCCTTCGGTGGCGATGCGCAGCGGCTCGGCCTGGACCGCGGCGGCGGTGAGGCCGACGCCACAGGCGGCGACGATCGACAGAAGCGATTTCCTCAACTTGGACATTCCATTTCTCTCCGGTTGGTTTGTTGGCGTTGTGGTGTTCAGGCGTCCGCGTAGGACTGTCTGACGAACTGCCGGCAGCGCTCCGAGCGCGGATTGTCGAAGACCTGGGCCGGCGTTCCTTCCTCCTCGACGCGCCCCTGATCCAGGAAGACGACCTTCGAGGAAACCTCGCGCGCGAAGCGCATCTCGTGGGTGACGATGATCATGGTGCGATGCTCCTCGGCGAGCGCGCGCATGACACGCAGCACCTCGCCGACCAGCTCGGGGTCGAGCGCGGACGTGGGCTCGTCGAAGAGCAGGACGTCGGGCTCCATCGCCAGCGCGCGGGCGATCGCCGCCCGCTGCTGCTGCCCGCCCGAGAGATGGCTGGGATAGTGATTGCGCTTGTCGTGGATCCCGACCTTCTCGAGCAGCGCCGCGGCCTTCTCGATGGCTTCGCTGCGCTTCATGCCGAGCACATGCACCGGCCCCTCGATCAGGTTCTCGATGACGGTGAGGTGGGACCAGAGGTTGAAGCTCTGGAACACCATTCCGACGCGGCGTCGGATGCGGTCGGCCTGCTTGTTGTCGATCCTGCCCTTCGGACCGACCCGCAGCGCCTCGCCGTAGACGCGGATCGTGCCGGAATCGTACCGCTCCAGCAGATTGATGCAGCGCAGGAACGTGCTCTTGCCCGAGCCGCTGGAGCCGATGATCGAGATCACGTCGCCCTTTTCGGCGCGGAGCGAAATCCCCTTCAGCACTTCCAGCGTGTCGAAGCGCTTGTGGAGGTCTTCCACGACAATCGGCGTGTCGGCTTCGGGCGTTTCGATGGTCATGCGGGTCCCCTCGTTCCGCATCGTATCGCGATCTGATATGTTCGCCTAGCGGTCAATGGTTCACTATACGTACACCGTAAAAAGGATGAGCGGGGCTGTCAAGCGCACGGCGGTGCGCTTCGGCGCCGGGGCTTGGAGCCGGCGGACGGCGTGCTGATCAGGGTTTGGAGCGGATCGCGAACTCGATTTCGCTGGCCGCGTCGCGGAGGATCGGCAGCAGGTGCGTGGTCAGGCTTTCCATGGTGTGCCGGGTCGCCGGCACGCCCATGTTGATGGCGGCAATGATCTTGCCGTCGCGCCCGCGCACCGGGACGGCGATGGAGCGGATGCCGATCTCGAGCTGGCCGTCGGCGGTGCAGTATCCGTCGGACCTGCCCTGCACGATGATGTCGCGCAGCTTGCGCTTGTCGGTCACCGTCTGCGGCGTGACCGGGCGGATCTCCACCGTGTCCAGCAGCGCGTCGAGCTCGGCATCGGACAGACCGCCGAGCAGCACGCGGCCGAGCGACGTGGACGTGGCCGGGTATCGGTTGCCCAGGGCGATGCTGATCGACATCATCCGATTGGCCGTGTGGCGCGCCACGTAGACCAGCTCGGTGCCGTCGAGCACGCCCATGGAGCAGGGCTCGCCGGCCTTCTTGGCCGCCGCTTCGAGTATAGGATTCGCGATATCGATGAACGAGAAGGAGCTGAAATAGGCCATGCCCAGCTCCAGCACGCGCGGACGCAGGCGGTATTCGCGCCCGTCGAAGCTCGCGTACTCCAGCGTGACCAGGGTCTTCAGGAAACGGCCGGCGGCGGCGCGCGGCAGCCCGGTCTTGCGCGCCACGTCGCTCAGCGTCATGGCAGGGGTGAAGCGGTCGAAGGCCTTGATGACGCTGAGCCCGCGCGCCAGAGAGCGGACGAAATCGGCGCTGTTGTCCGATGGCGCGGCAGCGCTGTCATCTTCGGCCATGGCGGGGTCTCCGAGAATCGTTATCCGACGGTCCTCGTTATCATGGCGCCCGCATGTTCGCTAGGTGAACTCCCGTCGCCGCTTGAGGATTTCCCGCGCCGCGTTCATACCGGGAAGGCCGGTGACGCCGCCGCCGGGATGGGTGCCCGATCCGCACTGGAACAGTCCCCGTATCGGGCTCGTGTAGGCGGCATGGCCGGCGGCCGGCCTGAGGCTGAAGAGCTGGTCGAGATGCATCTCTCCGTGAAAGATGTCGCCGCCGACCAGCCCGTATTCGGTTTCCAGGTCCAGCGGTGTTAGCGCCGAGTAGCCGAGCACCGACCCGGGGAAGTTCGGCGCGTAGTCGCCAATCGTGTCGATCACCAGTCTGGCGACCTCGTCGCGATGGTCGTCCCAGCTCCGGCCGTCGGGGAGGTCGGGATTGAAATGCTGGCAGAAGAGGCCGGCGATATGGGCGCCGTCCGGCGCGAGCTCGGGCTCGATGGTCGTGGGGATGCACATCGAGATCACGGGGCGGCGCGACCATCCCTGGTGCCGCGCGTCGTCGTAGGCGCGCTCGAGATAGTCGAGTGACGGCGCGATGGCGATGGTGCCGGTGTGATGGGCCTGCAGGTCGCGTCCCGGCCGCGCGGTGAAGTCGGGCAGTTCCGACAGCGCGACGTTCATCCGGAAGGTCCCCGAGCGACAGCGCCAGTTGCGCAGCCTACGCACGAACGTGCTGTCGAGCGTGCTGGTGTCCAGCATCTCGAGAAACAGCAGGCGGGGATTGACGCTCGACGCCACGATCGGCGCGCGCAGGACGGTTCCGTCGTGCAGGGTGACCCCCGCGGCACGGCCCTTCTCGACGATGACCTCGCGAACGCCGTCGCCGAGCCAGACGTCGCCGCCGCGCGCTTCCAGCGATGCCTGCATCGCCTGGGTGATGCCGCCCATGCCGCCGCGCGGCTGGCCCCACTTGCCGCGCTTGCCGTTGACCTCGCCGAAGACGTGATGAAGCAGCACATAGGCGGAGCCGATGGCGTAGGGGCTGGCCATGTTGCCGACCAGGCCCTTGAAGCCGTAGACGCCCTTGAAGGCCTCGTTGTCGAACCGCTCGTTCAGGAAATCGGCAAGGCTCTTCAGCATGAGCGCGGCGAAATCGGCGCGCTGCTTGGGCGAGAGGTGGCGCAGGTGCAGCCCGACCCTGCCGGTCTGCAGCAGCTGGCCCCAGCCGCCCGTCATTTCCGGCGGCCGTTCGCGCGCGACTGCGCGCATGACCGTGGCGGCGACATCGAGAAGACTGGACAGCTCGGCATAGGCGTCGGCGTCGGAGGGACTGGTGTGCGCCAGCTGGTCCATGATGCCGGCCTTGTCGGTGGTCAGCTCGATGGAACCGCCGTCGGGCAGGACGCTGAGCGTTCCTCCGGTCCGTTCCAGAATCTCCAGACCATGACGGTGCAGCTCCAGGTCGGCGATCACCTCGGGCGCCAGCAGGCCGACGAGATAGGAGCAGGAGGAGTTGCGGAAACCGGGGTGAAATTCCTCCGTGACGCAGGCGCCGCCGACGATGTGCCGGCGCTCCACGACCGCCACCTTCATGCCGGCCTTGGCGAGATAGCCTGCGCAGGTCAGGCCGTTGTGTCCGCCGCCGATGATGACGGCGTCATAGGTGTGGTTCCCGGGAGACGGGGTGTTCATGGCGGGCTGGGCTCGCTGTCAGGATGGGACGAGGAAGTGCGGGGGGACGTGCCGATAAGGCAGACGGGTCAGGTCTGTGGGGGCGGGGCCGGGGGTCTCGACGTCGACGATCGCGCCGCACAGGTGCTCGAAGCTCGCGCGGAAATGGTTCTTGGCCTTCGCGCAGAACAGCGCGATGTCGCCAAGGTCGATCCCGTGCAGGGCGCACCATGCCGGATCGTTGACGCTCTGCGGCGTCTCGCCGACGACCACCGAAATGTTGCCCGACCGCAGCAGCACGGTGCGCCCGATCGCCTCCGGCCGGCCGTATTCCATCGGGCCGGTGTTGGAAAAGCGCCCGTCGGTGAGCCGGACGATCTCGCCTTCGAAGGCAACGGGCGGACCGAACGCGTCGCTCAGCCGGCCGCCGAGGGTGACGTGCAGCGTCGTCCCGGGGCCCGCGGCGTGGGCCCTGGCGACGAGCTCCGGGTCGTAGAAACTGGCGAAGAGTGCGGGCCACGGCGGCCGCATGTCGACCAGGGCCTGGAACAGGCCGGGGGTATCGCAGGCACCGCCCGAAAGCGGGTTGTCGGCGTTCTCCAGCACGGCGACCGGCCAAGGCGTGCCGCGATCCAGCAGGTCGCGGGCGTGCTGTAGGCCGCGCGCTGCATCGGGTAGCGTCGACAGGAAGTCGGCGTGGCGGCGCTTGAGCTCCGCCGCGACCTCCCGCGCGGCCGCATGCGCGTCCAGGCCGGACGCCTCGCCTTCGTCGCGATAGCACACGGTCACCGAGGATGAGGTCCACGGGGTATCGGCATAGGCGAAGCCGCCGAACACGGTGATGTCTTGCAGGCCTCGCGCCGTCTCGGTCTCCGCCGCGAGGCGTACCAGCGCGCCCATCGGATCGCCTGCCGTGCGCATGGCGTGGCTCAGCGGCAGCATCGGCACGGGCAGGATCAGGGATTTCAGCCGCTCGCCGCCCCGCGCCATGCGATCGAGCAGGCCGAGGGCCTTTGCCGCCGTCTGTGCCATGTCGACATGCGGATAGGTCTTGTAGCCGACGATGATATCGGCGCATTCGGCGATCCGCGGGTCGAGGCAGGCATGCATGTCGAAGGTGACCGCGACGGGCACGTGCGGTCCGACCGCTGCGCGGACGCGCTCGAGAAGCGTGTAGTCGGGGCCGAGGTCCTCCGTTCCGGCGATGGCGCCGTGCAGCGAGATGTAGACCGCGTCCCAGGGGCCGTCGGAGATCCCCTGGACGATCTCGTGGATAATCGCATCCAGGGCCGCCTGCTCGACCGGGCCGCCCGGCATGGCGGAGGTGCAGCGCAGGAAGGTCCCGTCCCACGACGGATTGGCTTCCAGAAAGGCAACGGCTGCGCCCATTTCCGTCGCGGTGCCGCGGAAAACGTTGCGCGCTTTCGGCCCGGCCTGCCACTCGCGCAGGTGAAATCTGTCCAGTCCCGTCGGGATGGGGGAAAACGCACTGGCCTCGTGCCAGAGCCGCGCAATCGCCAGACGCCGCATCGGGCTCACGCTCGTCTTTCTTGGTGTCCGCCACAGCGAAGCCGGCCGCTTTGTGGCGATGGTTGTCCGTTCAGTGAATTTATGTTCACTATGCGGATGACCCTAATGGCGAACCCGCGTCACTGTCAATCGGCGCCGGCGTCGCCATGCCATTTCTGCGAGCCCTTGCGATGAGCCACGTCTTCCACCGTTCCGCCCGTTCCGTCCCGCCTCTCGCCCTGTCCGCCGAGGGCAGCTTCATCCTGGGCGCCGATGGCCGGCGCTATCTGGATGCCTGCGGCGGCGCGGCGGTCTCCTGCATCGGCCATGGCCGCGACGAGGTTGCGGAGGCGATCGCGGCGCAGGCGCGCGGGCTCGCCTATGCGCACACGGGCTTCTTCACCAGCGCGCCGGCCGAGGAACTGGCGGACCTTCTGGTCGCGGGCGCGCCCGCGGGCATCGACAAGGTCTACTTCGTGCTGAGCGGGTCCGAGGCGGTCGAGACGGCGCTGAAGATGGCGCACCAGTATCACCGCGAGCGTGGCGAGCCCGCACGCCGGCATGTGATCAGCCGTTGGCAGAGCTACCATGGCAACACGCTGGGCGCGCTTGCGGCCGGCGGCAATCGCGGCCGCCGGACGGCCTATCAGGATCTTCTGGTCGAGATGCATCATATCCCGCCCTGCTATCCCTATCGCGGGATGGCGCAGGGCGAGAGCGCCGAGGAGTACGGCCGGCGGGCCGCCGACGACCTGGAACGGGCGATCCTGGACATCGGTCCGGAGACGGTGTCGGCCTTCATCGCCGAGACCGTCGTGGGGGCGACTCTCGGCGCGGTCGCGCCCGCGCCGGGGTATTTTTCCCGGATACGGGAGATCTGCGATCGCTACGGCGTGCTGTTGATCCTCGACGAGGTGATGTGCGGCATGGGGCGGACCGGCCATCTGCACGCCTGTCTCGCCGAAGGGGTGGCGCCCGATGTGATGACGCTCGCCAAGGGATTGGGCGCGGGCTACCTGCCGCTCGGCGCGGTCTTGGTGTCGGGCCGGGTACATCAGGCGTTCGCGGACGGATCGGGCGGCTTTCTGCATGGCCAGACCTTCTGCGGCCATCCGGTGGCTTGCGCCGGTGCGCTGGCGACGCAGACGATCGTGCGCCGCGAGGGCCTGGTGGAGTGTGTGCGGGCGGAGGAACCGTTCCTGGAGGGCCTTCTGCGGGATGCCTTCGCACAGCATCCGCATGTCGGGGACATTCGCGGGCGCGGATATTTCTGGGCGCTCGAACTGGTCGAGGACCGGGACAGCAAGGCCCCGTTTCCGGCCGGCGCGCGCCTAGCCGCGCGCGTCAAGGCCGAGGCGCAGCAACTGGGCCTGCTCTGCTACCCGGGTTCGGGCACCGTCGACGGCCAGGTCGGCGACCATGTGCTGCTGGCGCCGCCATACACGGCCACGCGCGGTGAGCTGGAACAGATGGTGTCGTTGCTCGGCGAGACCTTCGATACGGTTTTCGACTAAGCGCCGGCTGGATCGGAGCGGGCTCCCGGCGATCAGGTCGCCGCGGCTCTTCCATATGGTGGAAACCTGCGGGCGGCCGGTCACTATTGCCGCGCTACACGGATGGCTACAGTCCTTCGAACAATTCCTGTTTCGAAGACTTGCGAGCCAGAAGCGTGTTCCAGAACATCGAATATCGTATCGACGGCGCCGTCGCCTACATCCTTCACGCGCGCCCGGAAGCGCGTAACGCCGAAAGCAGGACCCTGCTGGACGAGCTGGACGCCGCGCTGGCGAAGGCGGTCGAGGACAGCACGGTGCGGGTCATCGTCATCGGCGGCCAGGGAGATCATTTCTCCGCCGGGCACGATCTCAAGGAAGCTGAACGCGAACGGCAGGATTTCACCGTCGAACAGCGCTGGGCCTACGAGGAGCAGCGCTATTTCGACTACGCGCTCCGCATTTGGGATTGTCCCAAGCCGACGATCGCGCGGGTTCAAGGCGCCTGCATCGCAGGCGGGTTCATGGTCGCCAACATGTGCGACCTGGTGGTGGCGTCCGACGATGCGTTCTTCTGCGATCCGGTGACCCGCACGATGTCGGCGGCCGCCGTCGAGGTGCTCATTCACCCCTGGGTAATGGGGATGCGGCGCGCCAAGGAGTTCCTCTACACGGGCGAACGGATGCCGGCTGCCGAGGCCCATGCGATAGGGATGGTGAACCACGTCTATCCGCGGGCCGACCTGGACGCCCAGACGCACGCTCTCGCCGAAAAGATCGCGGCGGCGCCGCCGTTTGCGGTCAAGCTCGTCAAGCGGTCGCTGAACCGGACCTTCGATGCGCAGGGTTTCCGGACAGCGCTCTCGGCGCATTTCGACGCGCATCAGCTGTCGCACGTGTCCGATGAATTCGCGCGCATGCGCGGCGACGGCCTGTCCGGGGCGATCGGCCGGGGCAAGTCGTGATGCCGGTTGCTGCGATGACGCGCGGTCCCGGGTTTCTCCGCGAGACCGGCGACGAGGCCTTCCGCGCCGGCCTGCGCGACTGGCTCGCCGCCGCGCTGCCGGTCGCCGCCGGCGATCGGCTGGGAACCGCCGATCTGCACGGCCTCGCCTTCCGCCGGGAATGGGAAGATCACCTCTGCAGGTCCGGGCTTTCCGGTCTGGGGTGGCCGGAGGCGCTGGGCGGCCACGCTCTGTCCCTGACGCGCCAGGCGATCTTCCACGAGGAGTGCGCGCGGGCCGGGACACCCCTGCCGGTCAACATGATCGGCCACGGGATCGTCGCGCCGACGCTGATCGACTACGGTAGCGCGGACCAGAAACAACGTTATCTGCCACGGATCCTGTCCAACTCCGAGATCTGGTGCCAGGGCTATTCCGAGCCGGGGGCGGGGTCTGATCTCGCCGCGCTGGCCACAAGGGCGGAACGACGCGATGATGTCTATGTCCTGAACGGGCAGAAGATCTGGACGAGCTTCGCCGATATCGCCGACCGGTGTCTGCTGCTGGCGCGGACCGGTGGCGGCGAGTCGCCACGCGCGGGAATATCCGTGCTGCTCGTCGACATGCGCCTGCCCGGCATTACGGTCCGTCCCATACGCCAGATAACCGGCGAGGCGGACTACAACGAGGTCTTCTTCGATGATGTCGAAGTGCCGGCCGATTGTCTTCTCGGCGAGGAGAATGGCGGCTGGCGCATCGCCATGGCGGCGGCGAACTACGAACGCAGCACCTACTTCGTTCCGCGCATCGTGAGGATGCAGGCAGAGCTCGACGCGCTCGTTCTGCTTGCCGCCGGAACGTTCCGGCACGGGCAGCGCCTGATAGACGATCCCGCGGTCCGCTCGACGGTCACCGATCTGAGCCTGAACGTCCAGGCGCTTCGACTGTATGCGGACCGCATCCTCGAGATGGCCGAGCAGGGCGTGCCCCCGGGCGTCGACGGCTCTTCGGTCAAGCTCCTGTGGAGCGAAAATCACCAGCGTCTCCTGGATCTGGCGATGGATATCCTCGGCCCCGATGTCGTCCTTGGCCCGCAGGAACGGTCGGCGCCGGCGGAAGGGCGCTGGAACCGCGACTACCTCTGGACGCGGGCCGAGACGATTCTCGCCGGAACCTCGGAAATCCACCGCAACATCATTGCCGAACGTGGGCTGGGGCTGCCGCGATGACTACCGAAGCACATACGACCGCGTTTGCCGACCCGATGCTGCGGGAGGCGGTCGACAGCGCCCTCGCCAACGTCGTCCTGACACCCGCCGAACCGGATCCGCAGGCGTTGTCCCGCCGGCACTGGTCGCTGGCCGCCGAAATGGGGTGGACCGCAGCCGATATCGACGAGGCGCACGGGGGGCTTGGCCTCGGGCTCGCCTACATCGCTGACATCTGCGAGTCGGCCGGTCGGCACCTGTTTTGCGGGCCGTTCGCCGAAACCGCCGTCCTCCTGCCCTCTGTGGCGCGGGAGGTCGAAACCCTGTCTGCACTGCTTCCAGGCGTTGCCGCGGGCGACGTGCGGGTCGCCTATGCGGAAGCCAGCATACCCGACGGCAGCGGCGGGTCCGTCTCGTTCGCGCCCGTCGAACACGCGCTTCAGGCGACGCATCTGGCCGTGATCGAGGAAAGCGGCGGCGAACTGCGTGTGCTCATCACGGATCTCGATGGCGCGGAGATCAGTCCGCTGCAGTCCATGGATCTGTCGGTTTCCGTGGCGCGAGTCGTCCTCCCGGATCCTTCCCGATGCCCGCCGATCACACTTGGCGCGGAGGCCACGCGCCGGGTCCTTTCGGCAATGCACATTGCCGTCGGCGCGGACCTGCTGGGGGTCGGAGAAGCCGCGCTCGCGCGTACGGTCGAGCACGTGTCGAGCCGCAAGCAGTTCGGCAGGCCGATCGGTGCGTTTCAGGCGCTGAAACACCGTCTGGCCGATGTGCACACAGCGTTGCGCACGGCACGGCTGGCGCTCGCGCACGGCGTTGGCGATGGGGCGACGTTCCAGGATACGCGGGCCGCGCGGACGCTTGCCGCGGACGCCGCCATGCGGGCGACCGCAACCGCGATCCAGCTGCATGGCGGATCCGGGTTCTCCTGGGAGCTCGATCTGCATCTGTTCTTGAAGCGCGCCCGGCGGTTGAACGCGCGGACCGGTGGGACGAACCGCCTTCGCGCGTCGGCCGGGAACGATTACATCGAACGGACGATCGCCGCGCGCGCGTGATCGTCCGGCGTCTTCGGCGACCGTCTCCGCTCAGGCGCGGGCCATCATGTACCCGTTGGCCAGATCCCGTACCAAGGCGACGGTGGCGCTGCGTCGCGGCTCCGCGAACTCTGTCGCCGGTATTGCACAGGATATCGCCGTCGCGGGCGTGCTCGCCTCCGCGGGCAGGGCGAGGCCGAAGCCGACGATGCCCGGCGTCACCGGGCTGCGCCGGATCACGTAGCCGTTGCACCTGGCGGCCTCCAGGTGTTCTCGGAAGTTGCTTCCCGTCGTTCGCACGAACCGCGCATAGACCGGCTTGTTCGCGGCAATGATCCGTTCGGCTTCGTCTTCCGGAAGGGCGGCGAGAAGCGCCATTCCGCCGACCCCGGCGCCCAACGGTAACCGGGCGCCGACGGGCAGTGTGGTGCCTTTTTCCGGCGAAGCCGCCTCGACCCTGTCGATGCACACGCAATCCAGGCCGCTGCGCATGGACAGATAGATGGTCGCGTCCGTTCGCGCGGCGATATCCTCGATCAACGGCCGGAAGCGTTCCGCCTCGCCGGTGGCCTGGTTGGCCGACAACCCGAGCTCATAGGCGAATCTGCCAAGCGTGTAGCGATGGGCGGTGTGGTCCTGGGCGACGAGGCCGTGGTCGGCGAGCCGCTTCAGGATGCGCCGGACGGTCGGCGCGGGCAGTTCGGATTCCCGGGACAGGTCGGTCAGCCGCGCGCCCTTCGGGCAATAGGTGGCAACGAGCCGCATCAGCAAGACCGTCCTGTCGATCATCTGGGTGCCCTGGGCCGGTGTCGCCTGCACGTTCATTGGTGTCATCCTCCCTAAGCCGCGAAGCCGTCTGGTACCGCGTCACGACCGACCGGCCGTTCGCACGTGGGTTCGTTTCCGCACAAGGCATTCATACCGGCGAAATGCCGGAGTTTCCGCCTACGCGAAGGCCTGCGGACAGGCGCCTTCGCCATTGACCGAACTGCGCGTTATCGTACAATGTGTCGAAAGATCGATGCAAACGTCGAATCTTTTGCGCGCTCTCCCGTCCAGGCGGAACCGCTGTGAACAGAGTGTTAGTTGCCTTGGGGTGCGCGGAATTGCGTATTCCCGACGCATGTCTTTTGTTCGCTAGGCAATGTGTTCCATATCATGGAGTGTAAAATCGTATATCGCGATATTTCCGCTTTATGGATGTGCTTCCTTATAAGATAAGACTTGAAGTCTGGTGTTTGATGATCCGTTTGATTCCAATAAATGGGAGGAATACATGAGCCGATCTTACGCCTCGATCCGGGGCGCCGTCGCGGTGTCCGCGCTTGCACTCGCCGCGCTGTCCGTTCCCGCAGCGGCGGAAACCTTCGAGGAAATCCTTGAGGGCGCGAAAAACGAAGGGCAGCTCTTCGTTCTCGTCTCCAGTCCCGGCAAGCCCGAGACCCATACGGCCGTCGCGAAGGCCTTCAACGAGCGGTTCGGTCTCAACACCAGGATCGAATGGACCGCGACCAGCCCGGTACAGACTGGCTCGAAGCTGATCGCGGAGCAGGGTGGTGCCGGTTTCGCCGATGTCGTCGGTTCCGGCGGAAACCAGGAAATTTCGGTTCTGTTCGACCGCGACATCCTGAAGCCCTATCCCTGGGTCGAGACGTTCGGGGGCGAGCTCGAAGGTATCGGCGATGCGGTCGACCCGGTCATCGACGACATCAAGGGCGCCGGTTTGGTGATCGCCCATAACGCCTACGGTCTGGGGTGGAATCCGGACCTGATCTCGGAAGACGAGCTTCCCAAGTCCTACGCCGACCTGATGACCCCGGAATGGAAGGGACGGTTTGCGGTCAACGCGTTCTCGCTCAATCCGGTCGACTACTACTCCTTCGCGATCGGCGACGACAAGGCGATCGAAATGGCCGAGGGCATACTCGCCAACGAGCCGATCCTGGAGCGCGGAACCGGAGCGGTGACCCGGGCGATCTCCGTCGGTCAGGCGCCGGTCGGCATTTCGTCCTTTCATCAGGCCGGTCGCGTCGACAACGTGAACTTCAAGCTGTTCGAGGATTACCTGCCGATGGGGTCGCTGCATATCTATGTGCCCGAGAATGCGCCCAATCCCAACACCGCGCGCCTGTTCGCGGCCTGGTTAGCCACGGAAGGCCTCAAGGTCGTGAACGAGAACGAGCCACTGCCGCGTATCGGTGCGGGAACCGCGCTCGACGGGATGGTAGAGGCCTTCAATGCCGGCGGCGGCGAGATCCTGTCCGAACGGTCCCTGGAAGACACGGCGAACGCTCGGGCCCTGCGCAAGGCGATTGCCGAGAAGATGACCCAGTAAGTCGCCCCAATCCCGTCGCGCGCCTGTCCAAACTGCTTCCAGGGGCGCGCGACGGTACTCTGCCTATGTCGGCCTATGCCGGCAGGTTTCGCGCCACCGCGACCACGCCTGAACCAGGCTCGACCGGATCCTCGACGGTAATCTGATGCTCAAAATCGACAGTCTCAGGAAGGTCTTCCCCGGAAGCGAGGGGCGCGCGCCGACCAAAGCGCTCGACGGCGTCTCCTTCACGGTCGAGGAGGGTGCCTTCTTCACGCTCCTGGGCCCCAGTGGCTGCGGCAAGACGACAACGCTTCAGTGCATTGCGGGGCTCGAGGCGCCCGACAGCGGAACGATCCGCATGGGCGACACGGTGGTTTTCTCCGGTAGCGAACGCATACTGATTCCATCGAACAAGCGGCGACTCGGCATGGTGTTCCAGTCCTATGCGATCTGGCCGCACATGAGCGTGTTCGACAACGTCGCGTTCCCCCTGGTGCACGGATCCAGGCGGCCGCCAATGGCGGAGGTCAGGCGGGAAGTCGCCAAGGCGCTGGAGATGGTCGAGCTCGGGCATCTGTCCGACCGGCCGGCGCCGATGCTCAGCGGCGGTCAACAGCAGCGCGTGGCGCTTGCCAGGGCCCTGGTGCACCAGCCGCGCCTGCTGCTTCTCGACGAGCCCCTTTCCAATCTCGATGCCAAGTTGCGCGATACGATGCGTACCGAAATCCGCAATCTGGTAAAATCCGTCGGTATCACCACCCTGTTCGTCACCCACGATCAGGTCGAGGCCGTCGGCATGTCGGACCAGATAGTGCTGATGCGCGGCGGCTCCATCGTCCAGCAGGGGACGCCGCGCGAAATCTACCTGCATCCCAACAGCGTTTTCACAGCCGACTTCATGGGCCGCAGCAATCTCGTACCGGGCCGCGTCATGGCCGGCGGTTCGACGGGCCGTATCGAGGTTCCGTTCGGCGAACTCGCCGGTACAGTCGCATCGGGCCTGCAAGCCGGCGATCGCGCGGTGGCCGTTATCCGACCGCAAGCGGTGGAGCTGCTGAGCGAAGCGGACTCCACGTCACGCGAAAACTGTTTCTCCGCGCGCATCACCTCGCTGAGTTTCCTGGGTGATGTCGTGGAAACCGAAATCGATGCCGGCGGACAGAAGCTGGTGCTGATGCTCAATCCGTATGCGGGCTACGAACCGGGGCAGGAGATTTTTCTGCATGTCCCCGCTGACCGATGCGCGATCGTCCCTGCCGATACCACGGAGCAGAGCCAGTGACGGACGTCCCTGTTCAGGGCGGCGTGAAGCCGGCAACAGGATGGAACCAGCAGAAGATCACGCTGTCGATCCTGCTGCTCGTTGTCGGCATTCTGGTTCTCGGCCCGGTCCTGATCCTCATCCGTGCGTCGTTCGCCCCGGCGGGAACCATGCCGCTGGAGACGTGGCAGTTCAGCCTCGAGCACTACCGGGAACTGTTCAACAGCCCGACCACGTGGAAGCTTGTCGGCAACACCATGGTCTACGCGCTGTTCTCGATGGCGATCGGCGTGTCGATCGCCACCGGTATGGCCTGGTGTACCGAGCGCACGAACATGCCGGGCCGCTCGCTGGTGCGGATCCTGATGTTTTCGTGGATGGCGGTGCCGGCACTGGTCGTCGGCTTCGGCTGGATCCTCCTTATCAATCCGGGCAACGGCTTTCTCAATGTGCTCTACCGCGAGCTGTTCGCCGTGCGCGGGGTCCTGTTTCCGCTCTATTCATTCTGGGCGCTGACCATCATCACGGCCTTCGCGGTTGTGCCGACCGCCTACGTCATGATCTCCGGTCTGCTGCGCAACATGGACCCGCAGCTCGAGCAGGCCGCGCGGGTTCATGGTGGCCGGGCCTGGACGGTCATCCGCCACATAACCCTGCCGCTGCTCGTCCCGGGTCTGTTCTCGATCGGCATCTACATGTTCATGGCGGTCGTGCAGACATTCGACCTGCCGCTGATCATCGGCCTGACCGCCCGTTTCCCGGTGCTTTCGACGCGCGTCTATCTGCTGTCGTCGCCGGACAACGGGCTGCCGAACTACGGATTTGCGGCGACCTTCGGCGTGCTCCTTCTGGTCATCGCGCTGGGGTTGATGTGGGCGTATATGCGGTCGACGCGCGTTGGCGAGAAGTTCCGCGTCGTCTCCGGCAAGGCCTTCCGGCCGCGCCGTATCGCGCTTGGCGGCTGGAAGCCGGTCGCGATCGGCTTCGTGTTCTCCTACTGCCTGGTCATGGCACTGCCGTTGATGATGTTGTTGTGGGTCAGCCTCAACACGACCTTCGTCATGCCGAGCTTCGATGCGCTGTCCGGGCTGTCGCTCGACGTGTACCGCCGCGTGATCGCCAATCCGGTGATCATGCGGGCGGCGATCAACACCATCGTGCTGGTCGTGACCAGCGCCACGGTCGTGATGGTCCTGTCGACCCTGATCGGCTGGTTTACCACGCGATCGGGAAGCCGGATCGGCAGGGCGCTCGACGCGCTGTCGTTCGCGCCGATGGCCATTCCGCCGATTGTCCTGGTGCTGGCGATCGTGCTGATTTACCTGCGAACACCCGTCTACGGCACGATCTGGGTCATTGTAATCGCCCATTCGACCGTCTTCCTGGCGTTCGGCGTGCGGACCATGAGCTCCGCTCTGATCCAGCTGCACACCGAGTTGCAGGACGCGGCCCTGGTCAGCGGCGCGAGCTGGCTGACGTCGCTGCGCACCGTGGTGCTGCCACTCGTCTGGCCGCAGTTCGTCAATGGCTGGCTGTGGGTCTTCGCCCACAGTGCCCGCGATCTCACGGCGCCGCTGATGCTCTTGTCGACGACCAATGTCGTCGCCGCGTCGGCGCTGTGGAACATGTGGCAGTTCCCCGATCTACCGGGAACCGCCGCCCTATCGATCATGCTGATGCTGGCTCTCCTCGCGATCGTCGTGCCGTTCCAGATCTATACGGCGCGCCGGCTGGAATCCCGCTAGCCGCATGACCGACCCGTCAATCAGGACCGGACGACAATCCGGCCCCCGACTTCCGAGAAGTGAGGCGCCCCGCGCGCCGTGCAAGGACCGGCCCGGCCGGCAATGGATGCGACCGTGACGTTGGAAAAACCACACTACTACTGGCAATCCCTGGACTGGGCGGCGTTGACCAAGGCCTATCCCCCGCCGGGGCTGTTCGAGACGACCACCGGGCGCATGTCCGCCGACGAGATGCGGGCGCTTCAGAGCGCACGTTTCCTCGAGCGCGTCGCCGATGCCTGGAAGCTGCCCTTCTATCGCGATCGCTGGCGCGCCGTCGGCCTCGAGCCCGGCGACATCCGCAGCATCGACGACATAGAGAAGATCCCGGTCTTCACCAGCGACGATCTCAAGACCGCGATCGAAAGCGCGCCACCGTTCGGCAGCCACCAGCCCGGCTCACCGGAGTATCTGAGCGAGGCGCACGTGCGGATCCTGACCAGCGGCGGCACGACCGGCCTACCGCGGGTTACACTGTTCGACGCGCATGCGCTGGAAGTGCAGGGCATCCAGAGCGCGCGGGCGTTCTGGGCGCAGGGTCTGCGCCCCTCGGACATCATTCAGATCACCTATACGAACTCGCTGGCCAACGCGGCCTGGTGCACGCTCCAGGGCGCGTTCCACTGGATCGGCGCGATCCCGATGACGACCGGATCCGGAAACGTCACGTCGAGCGAACGGCAGCTCCAGTACGCCAAGGCATGGGGGACGACTGCCTGGTTCACCCGCGCTGAGTATCTGGCCCGTCTCACGGAGGTCGCGCGCGACACCGGATTCGACCTGCATCAGCTCAAGACCCGGCAGATCCACTCGCACATCGGACCGGATGCCGACGGCACGCGCCGCAAACGTCTCGAAGAGGCGTGGAACGCGCCCGTCTATGACAACTACGGCACCCACGAAATCGGCGAAATCGCCTTCGAGTGCCGCGAAAAGGCGGGGATGCATATCAGCGAGGACACGGTCTACATCGAGATCACCGACATCGCGTCGGGCAAGGCGCTGCCGCTCGGTGAAACCGGCAATCTGATCGCGACCAGCCTGTATCGCAGCGCTCCGCCGATCATCCGCTTCAACATGCGGGACCTTCTGGCGGTCTATCCGCGCGAGGAATGCGGCTGCGGGCTGTGCACCCATAAGCTTTCCAACTTCCGGGGGCGCAGCGACGAGATGGTGAAGCTGCGCGGCACCAACGTCTACCCGCTGGCCTGCATGGAAGCGGTCTCGCGCGATCCGCGCGCCAACGGCGAATACATCTGCGTCGTCTCGAACGAGGGCGAGGGGCTTTCGCTGCGCGAGAAGTTCGTCGTCCGCGTCGAACGCAAGTCGACCGACGTCGATGCGGAGGTGTTCCGGGCCGACATGGAGGCCGCGCTGCATCGCGACCTCGGCGTCCGCGTCGACGTCGAGATCGCCGATCCGGGAACGCTCGCGATCCACACCGGGCTTGGCGCCCAGAACAAGACCAAACGCCTCCTGGACTTGAGAAAGTGAAGAAGACGGACACCATGAGCAAACGCATTGATCTTCAGGAGATGGTCTCCTCGATCGGCAACGACGACCTGATTGGGTTTGGCGGCGGCGGGCTGCAGCGCAAACCGATCGCAGCGGCCGCGGCGATCGCGCGGTCCGATCTTGAGGACCTGGAAATCGCCTCCTTCCTCGGCGGTCCCGAGGTGGACCTGCTGATCGGTATGGGCAAGGTCCGGCGGCTGCATTTCTCCTTCGTCGGATTCGATCTCTTCGGGCTGGCGCCCAATTTCCGCGCCGCCCGTCAGGCCGGCGAGCTTGAGGCCGTCGAGTATTCCGAGGGCCTGATGATGACGGCCTACGAGGCCGCGGCGAAGCGGCTTCCGTTCCTGCCGTCGCGCTTCGGCCTGGGCACCGATCTGCTGACGACTGCGACCAATGTCTTCCAGCCGATGGCCTGTCCCCTGACCGGCGAACAGCTGCTCGCGGTGCCGCCGCTCGCCCCGGACGTGGCCATCGTGCACGTCAATGAGGCGGATGCCTCGGGCAATGCCCTCATTCACGGCGACTCCTTCGCCGACATGCTGCTGATCCAGGCGGCGTCGCGCGTCATTCTCACAGCGGAGAAGATCGTCGACGAGATCCCCGGCGAGCGCCGTGGCCGGTCGACCTTCATTTCGCGGCTGTGGGTGGATGCCGTCGTCGAGGCGCCGCGCGGCGGCGGCTTCTCGGCGGTCTTCCCCGACTACCGCTTCGACCTGCCGAAAGTCCTCGAATACCAGAAGAACGCCACCGACCATGCCTGGCTCAGCGAACACCTAGCGAGTGCCTGATGACTGATACAAACTATACGCTCGAAGAACTCATCATCGCCCGCATGTCGAAGGAGTACCGCGACAGCGGCCTCGGCGTCGGCGCGACGATCCTCGGGGATCTGTCCGCGCGTCTGGCCAAGACGCTGTACGCACCGAACCTGTTCCTGACGACGGCCTCGCGCGCGGCGGCAGACCCGGACGTCCACGCCAAGTCCCTGTCCGAGGAATGGACGCTCGACGCGACCGCAAAGATGGCGCTCGACTGGGAGCAGATGTTCCGGATGATCGCGCAGCAGAAGCTGCAGATCTGGATCGGCGCGGTCCAGATCGACCGGAGAGGGGCTTCCAACATCTCGGTCATCGGCGACTGGCGCAAGCCGCGTGCGCAGTTCATCGGCGCGCGGGGAATCCCGGACGACCTCTGGGGTTGCGAACGGCTGAACTTCCATATTCGCACACAGTCTCCACGTACGTTCGTCGAGAAGGTCGATTTTGTCTGCGGCTTCGGCCAGACGCCGGATCTCGGAGAGCAGATCATGCGTCCCGCGGCGCCCGGAATGGTCGTCTCGGATCTCGGCGTCTTCGATTACGGCGGCCCCGACGGGACCATGCGCGTGGTTTCGCTCCATCCTGGCGTGTCCTTCGAGACGGTGCAGGAGCGGACCGGCTTCGAGCTTCCCGATCCCGGCAAGGACGTTCCGGTCACCGCTGTCCCGACGCCGGAAGAACTTCACGTGATCCGCGAGGTCATCGACCCCAACGGATTGCGTCGCCTCGACAGCGCGACCGCGAGCCCGAAGCTGATGCTGGAGCTCTGGGAGCAGGAGCTTAAGGCCGCCGAAGCGGCCTAGAGGGAAACCGTCTTGCTTGTAGCCGACAACGTCACGACCGACCGGCATCGTGCCATTGCAGACAATGCGAACTCGGGCGGACATGCGTTCGCCCGGGCGTTCGCCCGGCACGGCGTCACCGTCGCGTTCGGCCAGAGCATCCCCTCTCTGTTCCATCTGGTGGCGCCGTCGCACGGCATCACGCAGGCGGTCTACCGGACGGAGCACGCCGGCGGCGCGATGGCGGACGCCTATGCGCGGATCACCAACCGCGTTGCGCTCGTCACCGCCCAGAACGGGCCGGCGGCAACGCTTCTGGTCGCCCCGCTCGCGGAAGCGCTGAAGGCCTCGATCCCTGTGATCGCGTTGGTGCAGGAGGTGACCGCCGACATGGCCGACCGCAACGCGTTCCAGGAGCTCGATCACCGTTCGCTGTTCGCCGGCGTCGCCAAGTGGGTGCGCCGGGTAGACGATGCCGATCGGATCGACGACTACGTAGACATGGCGGTGACTGCGGCCACGACCGGGCGACCCGGTCCGGCCGTGCTGCTCGTGCCCGGCAACGTCCTGGCCGCCGGCGTGCGGTCGGAGCCGATCCGGCGTGTCGCCCTCGGCGGCTTTCCGCTCGACCGGTGCGCGCCCGACGCCGCAGCCGTCCGGCGCGCTGCCGAACTGATCGCGAATGCCCGGCGGCCGTTGGTGATCGCCGGCGGCGGGGTGCATCTGTCGCAGGCGCACGCGGTGCTGGCGGACCTCCAGCAGCGGTTCCATCTGCCCGTGGCGACCACGCCGATGGGCAAGGGGGCCGTATCCGAGGATCACCCGCTGTCGCTCGGGGTCGTCGGCTATTTCATGGGCGAGGGCGCGCGGACCGAGCATCTGCACGATTTCGTCAGAGATGCCGATGTCATTCTGCTGGTCGGCAACCGCACGAACCAGAACGGCACCAATTCCTGGCGGCTGTATCCGCGCGAGGCCCGCTATATCCACCTCGACGTCGACGGCGAGGAGATCGGCCGCAACTATGAAGCCGAACGGCTCGTCGGCGACGCCCGATCGGGGCTCGAAGCGCTCGCCGGCGCGCTCGACGGGATGGATCTCACGGTCCGAAGCAAAAGCCGCACCGGCTTCGAGGCGGAGATCGGCAACGCCGTCGGTCAGTTCCGCGACCGGCTCCCCGGCCATCTCGAGACGACCGCCAGTCCGGTGCGGCCGGAGCGGGTGATGCTGGAGCTGGACAAGCGTCTGAGCCCGGATGCAACCGTTGTGTCGGACGCGAGCTATGCCTCCGTGTGGACCGGCAACTTCCTGACCGCCCGCAGGCCGGGAATGCGGTTTCTGTCGCCACGTGGCCTCGCGGGCCTTGGATGGGGGCTGCCGATGGCGATCGGGGCCAAGCTTGGCCGTCCCGAGGCGCCAGTGGTCTGCGTGACCGGCGACGGCGGATTCGCCCATTGCTGGGCCGAACTCGAGACGGCTGTCAGGCTGTCGCTTTCCGTCACGGTCATTGTCCTGAACAACCAGATCCTCGGATATCAGAAGGACGCCGAGGATGTCCTGTTCGGGGCGCATACCGAGGCCTGCCATTTCGCGCCGGTCGATCACGCAGCGATTGCAAGGGCTTGCGGCGCGCGGGGCATTCGCGCGGAAACGCCCGGCGATGTCGCCGACGCGATTGCGGACGCATTGGCCGCGACCGGCCCGACCGTGATCGACGTCGTTACCGACCCGAGCGCCCGACCGCCGATCACGCTGTATCGCGGCCGCTTCACCGATTCCTGACCCAGTACTCAGAGTTCAGACAGAAGGCATACCCGACATGAAAGACGCCGCCATCGTTTCAATCGCCCGTACGCCGGTGGGGCGCGCGTATCGCGGCGCGTTTAACGACACGCACGGCGCGGATCTCGCCGGCCATGCGATTTCCGTCGCGGTGCAGCGGGCCGGCGTTGCGCCGGATGAGGTCGAGGATGTGATTCTCGGCTGCGCCATGCAGGAAGGCACGACCGGTTACAATATCGCGCGCCAGGCCGCGATCCGCGCCGGGCTGCCGGTATCGGTCGCTGCCGCCACGCTGAACCGTTTCTGTGCTTCCGGCCTGTCGGCCATCGCGGCGGCGGCCAATGCGGTGCGCACCGGAGAGGTTTCGGTCGCTGTCGCCGGCGGGGTCGAATCGATCAGCCTCGTGCAGAACAAGCATAAGAATAACTATCGGCGCGAGAACGCCTGGCTGCTGGAGAACAAACCGAGCATCTACATGCCGATGCTGGAGACCGCCGAGAACGTCGCCAGCCGATATGGCGTTTCTCGGGACGCGCAGGACGCGTACGCGGCAAACAGTCAGAAGCGCGCAGTCGAGGCGATTGAAGCGGGCCGCTTCGACCGGGAGATCGCTCCACTGGAAACCTTCAAGATCGTCGAGGACAAGGAAACCAGCGAACGCCGGACCGAGATTGTCAAGCTCATGAACGACGAGGGCGTCCGGACCGGCACGACGGTCGAGAAGCTCGCCGGACTGAAGCCGGTGCACTCCGAGACGGGAACCGTCACGGCCGGCAATGCGTCGCAGTTGTCCGATGGCGCCGCCGCGGTGGTCGTGATGGACGCCGATCTGGCGGCGCGTCGCGGCATCAGCCCACTGGCGCTGTTCCGGGGCTTCGCCAATGTCGGCTGCGAGCCCGACGAAATGGGCGTCGGTCCGGTCTTCGCGGTGCCGAAACTGCTTGAACGTTTCGATCTGTCAACGGACGATATCGGCCTCTGGGAGCTGAACGAGGCGTTTGCATCGCAGACGCTCTATTGCCGGGATCGTCTCGGAATAGATCCGCAGCGGTTCAACGTCGATGGTGGCGCGATCGCAGTCGGTCACCCCTACGGCATGAGCGGCGCACGCCTGGCGATGCACGCAATCTCCGAGGGTGCTCGACGCAAGGAAAAACTGGCGGTAGTAACGATGTGCGTGGGGGCGGGAATGGGCTCCGCCGGACTGCTGGAAATTGTATGACAGAACCCGGGTAGCGGCGCCTCGCTGTTGCGGGTGCAGGAGAGGAACTAAGCGTGGCGGACAAGGCAGCCAAACCGTCCAGGCCGGAAAACAAACCCGCGCGCGGTTCCGCGAAACCCAAGCGGAGTGGCAACAATGTCCGCAAGGAGCTCGTGCGTCAGCAGATGCTGGAGAAATCCGCCGAACTGTTCTGCGCCAACGGGTTCGCCAAGACCAGCATCAACGACATCGCCGACTCGCTGTCGCTGAAACGCTCGTCCGTCTATCACTACTTCCAGAACAAGGAAGAGATCATCCGGGAGCTTTTCCTGGAGGAGTACGAGCGGCGCTGCTCCGAGCTCACCGCCCTGTTCGAGCGGAAGAACCTGACGGCGCTCGATCGGCTCGTTCTGGCGGTTGAGGGCGCGATCACCCAACGGCTCAGGGGGGGGAGCCGTTTCATGGTGTTCGACCGCCTCGAGGCCGAGGCGCCCGCGGAGCTGCGGATCAGCTACAATCGCAGCCGGAGACAGATCCTCGACCTCTACACCCGCCTCATCTCGGACGGCATCGAGACCAAGGAGTTCCGGTCGGTCGATCCGCAGCTGACCGCCTTCGCGGTCATCGGCATGTCCAACTGGACCGCGCTCTGGTATTCGCCGAGCGGCCGGATGACGCCGAACGAGGTCGCGACGACCCTCGTCAACCTGCTGGTCCGCGGGATCGAATTCCGTGACGGCGACCGGGACCAACCGGGTTCACTGGCGATGGCCATACGGTATCTGCGCGAGGACCTGGAGGGGCTGGAACGGCTGGCGGCTCAGGACAACGAGTAGCGGCCTCTCCGGAAACTGATCGGCACGGGCGGACCCGGGCGCTGCGAATGGACGCGGCTTGCGAACCGCGCGGTCAGTAGGCGATTTCCGGCAGCCACAGGGCGATCTGCGGAAAGAACCAGACGAGCGCCAGGCCGATCAGCTGCAGGATGACGAAGGGGATGATGCCACGGTAGACCTGTCCGGTCGTCACCTCGGCGGGCGCCGCGCTCTTGACGTAGAACAGCGCCATGCCCACCGGCGGTGTCAGGAACGACGTCTGCAGGCAGATGGCCATCAACATCGCGACCCAGACCGGATCGAAGCCGAAGGAGACGACCACGGGGATGGTGAGCGGCGCGATGATCAGCACGATCTCCATCCAGTCGAGGACGAAGCCGAGCAGGAACACCGTCAGCAGCACGACGGCCAGGATGCCTTCCGGCGGGAAGGGCAGCGCCGACAGCGATCCCTCGATGACTTCGTCGCCGCCGTAGCCGCGCAGGACGACCGAAAAGCAGCTTGCGCCGAAGATCAGGGCGAACAGGAACGCCGTGGTGCGGCCGGTGGCCTCGCTGACCTCCCGCAGGGTGGTCCAGGTCAGCCGGCGGTCGATCGCCGCCAGGATGGTCGCGCCGAGCGCGCCGACACCGGAGGCTTCGGTCGGCGAGGCAATGCCGAAGAAGATCGAGCCGAGCACGGCGAGCATCAGTGCGACGGGAGGGGCCAGCGCGCGCAGCAGTTCGTAGGCCGCGCCCGTGGTGTCGTCGCCCGCGTCCTCGGGAATGGCCCGCGCACGTGGCGCGGCCGACGGCCGCAGCGTGGCCACCGCGACGATATAGACCGTGTAGAGCAGCGCCAGCATCGCGCCAGGGATCACCGCCGCCATGAACAGGTCGCCGACCGACAGGCGCAACTGGTCGCCCATCACGATCAGCATGATCGACGGCGGGATCAGGATTCCGAGACAGCCGGAGGCGGCGACCGTGCCGAGGCTGAGCGGAATGTCGTATCCGGCCCGGTTCAGCGCGGGCAGCGCGACGGTGGCCAGCAGAATGACGGAGGCGCCGATGATGCCGGTCGACGCCGCCAGCACGAGCCCGATCATGACGACGGCGAGGCCGAGGCCGCCGGGCACGGTGCGCATGATGCGCGACATCGCGGCCAGCAATCGCTCGGCGACGCCGGACCGTTCCAGCATGTAGCCCATGAACACGAACATCGCGATCGGGACGAGGCTGTAGTTGGACAGCGTCGCGAATATCCGGTCGGTGGCGAAGCCGATGAAGTTCGTGCCCGCCAGAACCTTGATGCCGAACAGCGGCAGGACGTCGCCCAGGAGCGCGAACAGCACGCCGACGCCGCCCAGGACGAAGGCCACCGGATAGCCGGCGAACAGGCCCGCCGCGAAGGCGGCGAACATCGCGATGACGAAGATGACGTCCTGGGTCACGTGTCGGCTTTCTGGCGCGATACGCGCGGCGGCGCGTTGAGAACGCGGAGGCTGCGCAGGATCGCGGCGATGCCCTGGAGGCCGAGCAGCACGAAGCCGGCGAACAGCACGAACTTGATGACGTAGCGCGCCGGCAGGCCGCTGGGCATCGGCGAGCCCTCGCCGATCGAATAGGAATAGGCGAAGTTGCCCCAAGCAAACCAGGCGACGCCGATCACGAAGGGCAGCAGCAGCACCAGTCCGCCGATCAGTTCGATCCAGGCCTTGCGCCGGGTGGAGAACCGCGCGTGCCAGACGTCGACGCGCACATGGGCGTCATCGCGATAGGCATAGGCCAGGCAGCCCAGCACGACGATGGCGTTGATGTGCCACTGAAGCTCCTCGAATTCGACGAAGCCGAGGTCGAAGCCGTAGCGCAGGCCAACGTTGAGAACGATGACCGCCATGAGCAGCGGAAGCAGAAGCGACGACGCGCGCCCGACCGGAACGGTCACCCGGTCGATCAGGCTGGCGATGCGGGAGAGCGCGCGCGTCATGGTCGGATCCTAGCGGATTCGGGGCAGCGACATCAGTTCGAACGTGTGTCCGACCAGTCGGCGTTGCCGGCGCGGTAGGCCTGCAGCGACTCCCAGACGCGCTTGAAGTTCTCGTCCTTGTCGGCCTGTTCCTGCATCACCTCACCGGTGGCCGTGCGGAACTCCTCGATCAGCGCGGGCGGGAACTGCCGCACCTCGACACCGTTCGCCTTGAAGGCGGTCACGGCTTCCGCGTTCTCGCGGAAGGTCGAGGTGACGCCCCACAGCATCGTCTCGCGGCAGGTCAGCTCGATCAGCGCGCGCTGCGCGTCGCTCATGCTGTCCCACTTGGCCTTGTTGACGATCAGTTCGTTGATCGCGGCCGGCTGGTGCCAGCCCGGCAGGTAGTAGTTCTTCACGATGTTGTCGAAGCCGATCACCTTGTCGATCGCCGGCATGGAGAATTCCGTGCCGTCGATGACGCCGCGCTCGAGGTTCGGATAGATGTCGCCGCCGGACAGGAGAACCACCGAGGCGCCCATCTTCTTCATCACCTCGCCGGCCAGGCCCGCGAAGCGCAGCTTCATGCCCTCCAGGTCGGCTTTCGACTCGATCGGGGTCTTGTACCAGCCACCGGCTTCCGGCTCCATCAGGCCGCAGGGGATCGTCACGACGCCCTGCTGGCCATAGATGTCGCGCCAGATGTCCAGGCCGCCGCCGTTGTAGATCCAGCCGATGTATTCGATCGCGTTCGGGCCGAACGGCACGCCGCCGAACAGCTGGACCGCCGGGAACTTGCCGGCCACGTAGAGCGGGCTGGTGTAGCCGGCATCGAGGGTGCCGCGCTGCACGGCGTCGAAGATCTCGAGCGTCGGGACCAGCTTGCCGGCGCCGTAGAGGTCGACCTCAAGCGACCCGCCGGAGGCGGCATTGATCGTGTCCGTGAAATGCTGGGCGTCGCGGCCGCTGGCCGGCAGGGTGAGCGGCCAGGCGCTCTGCACCGTCAGGCTCGCGGTCTCCTGGGCCAGAAGCGGCGTCGAAATCAGGCCGGCCATCGCGACAGCGAGCCCGGCGGTTTTCATGGTGCGGATCATGGTTCCTCTCTAGCGTGTTCGATCCGGTCTGGCGGATGGCCAAAGACCGCGTATCTCTCTGGGTGTCTCTCTGGCAGGCTGTCGTCCAATCGGACAAGCTCCTCCCTGCCGGCGGACGCTGCCAATTTTCATATCATAATTTAACTTTTGACAAGTGGATTTTGTTCGGTAATTTTTTCAATGAGTTTTCGATAAGCCCGCAAGACCGAGGGTGCCCGCTCGTGAGCGAATCACATTCCGCCGTAGCCTTGGTTACGGGTGCCGCCGGCGACATCGGCCGCGCCTGCTCTGCCGCGCTTGCAGGCGCCGGACACCGGGTGGCGTCGGCGGACCTGGCGTTCGGCACGGCCGAGGCGCGGGAGGGAGCGGCAGGCGGTGTGGCCGGGCGATACGCCATGGATGTCGCCGGCGAAACGTCGGTCGAGTCCGTCTTCGCGGCCGTGGAGGCCGATCTCGGTCCGGTCTCCATCCTGGTCTGCTGCGCCGGCATCATGGCCGAGGGCAAGGACGCCGCGCCCACCATCGCCGACCTGTCGGTGGAGACGTGGGACCGCATTCATTCCGTCAATGCGCGCGGGACGTTCCTCTGCGTTCGCGAGATGCTGCGCCGGCGCGCGCGGGTTTCCGTTGCGGACGGACGGATCGTCACGTTTTCCTCCGCGGCCGCGCAGCTCGGTGGCTACCGTGGGGATGCCTGCTACGTCTCCTCCAAGGCGGCCATTCTCGGCTTCACCAAGATCGCCGCGCGGCAGGCCGCCGATCTCGGGATCACGGTGAACTGCGTCGCCGCCGGTCCCGTCGAGACGGGCATGTTTCACCGCGCGATGTCCCCGGACGCGGTTCCGGGGCTGGTCGAGAAGATCCCGCTGGGGCGCGTCGGCCGACCGGACGACGTGGCGGACGCGGTTCTGTACCTGACAAGCAAATCGGCCGGCTGGGTGACGGGGGCGACCCTCGACGTCAACGGCGGCTACCGGATGCAGTAGGCGATGCACTCAGGGCTGACGACTCATCACCATGTCGCTCGATTGATCGTAGAGCCCGATCATGACGTGCATCTGCATGATCAAGTCATCGAGGTCGCGCGACGAGGGGGCGACGTGCTGGAACAGGCGCAGCAGCACCTCGCGCCGCTTGCGCAGGTAGGCGTCGACGATCCGGCTGCCGTCCTCGGAGACCGAGTAGGTCATGTTCTTGCGCGAACTGCCCTGCTTCTCGATGAGCCCGAGCTGGCTGAGTTTCTTCAGCCCGTACTGGATGTTGGGGAGGTCGTCGCGATGCAGCAGCCGCGATATCTCCATCAGTCCCTTCGGATTGCCGTTCATGTGAATGGCGTGGAGCACCGAAGCCTCGGTGCTGGAGAGGCCGACGTCGGACACGGCGTCGAGGCAGTCGCGGCGCCAGCGCGCGAAGGCGGATCCGAGATGCCAGATCGCGTACTCGAACTCGGAGAACTTGGTTTCGTAGTCTTGCGGTGCGGCCGCGGCCGTCTCGTCGTCACGTCCGCCGCAGGCTTTTCGGGTGTCGGCCATACCCAATCCAATCTTCAAAGAAAGCACGTGCACTGAATCCTATGGCGCTGGAACAAGAAGCAACCATGATCGAAAGTCAACGCGGATCGCCCGACGGAATGCCGGACCGGAGCGGAAGCGCAGCGGTGGACGGCAGCGTCTACGCCCTGCTGCTCAGGCAGGCCGCCCGCTTCGCCGACCATGATCTGTTCGTCCTGCCGGAAGCGGTCCGCAGATTGTGGGATTTCGACCGGAAAGCCTGGTCCTACGCCGACACGCTGGCCCGGGTCGATGCCCTGGCGAACGCCTATCGCGAGTCCGGCTACGGCGTCGGACACCGGGTCGCCCTGTTGCTGGAGAACCGGCCGACGCATTTCTTTCACTGGCTGGCGCTCAACGCGATCGGCGCGAGCGTGGTTCCGGTCAACCCGGACTACACCCACGATGAACTGGTCTACCTGCTGAGCCACAGCGAGGCGGTTCTGCTGGTCTGTCTGCGATCGCGTCTCGACCAGGCCAGGCCGGCGGCCGAAGAGGTTGGCGTCGCGATCGTCGACGCGGCATCCGACACGCTGCCACGCTGTCCCGTGCCGGCGCAGGCGGGCGAGGTCGGCGAAGACAGCGAGTGCGCGCTCGTCTACACCTCCGGAACCACCGGACAGCCGAAGGGCTGCCTGCTGTCCAACGGCTACTTCCTGGGCTGGAGCGAGTGGTACACCGCGCAGGGCGGCCTGATCTCCCTGCGCGACGGCGAAGAACGGCTGATGACGCCGTTGCCGACGTTCCACGTGAACGCCATGGGCAACTCGTTCATGGGGATGCTCGGGTCCGGCGGCGCCCAGGTGATCGTCGACCGGTTCCATCCGCGAACCTGGTGGGAGATGGCGATCGAGACGCGGGCCACCTGCTTCCATTACCTCGGGGTGATGCCCGCCATCCTGCTCGCGGTGCCGCCGTCCGATCTCGATCGGTCGCACGGCTTCCGGTTCGGCATGGGCGGCGGCGTGCATCCCGACCACCACGGCGCCTTCGAGGCGCGGTTCGGTGTGCCGTTGCTGGAAGGCTGGGCGATGACGGAGACCGGCGCGGCCGGAATTCTGTGCGCCATGGAGGAGCCCCGCCATGTCGGCGCGCGCTGCCTCGGCCGGGCCGAGCGCGCCGGACCGCCAACCGAAATGCGGATCGTGGACGACGCTGGACATGACGTTCCAGACGGCACGCCGGGGGAACTGGTGCTACGGGCGCGCGGCGCGGATCCGAGGCGGCGCTTCTTCTCCGGATACCTCAAGAACGAGGCGGCGACCGCCGAGGTGTGGAGTGGCGGCTGGCTGCATACCGGCGATATCATGCGCCGAGGCGACGACGGCTGCCTCTATTTCGTCGACCGCAAGAAAAACATCATCCGGCGCTCGGGCGAGAACATCGCGGCCATCGAGGTCGAAGCCGCGATCGTCTCCCATCCCGCGGTTGCGCAGGTCGCCGTCGTCGCCGTTTCCGATCCGCTACGCGACGAGGAGGTGCTCGCGGCGATCGTTCTGGCTGAGGGCGCGGACAAGAGCGAGACGACGGCCCGCAGCATCTTCGATCACTGCGGCGCCCAGCTCGCCTACTACAAGCTGCCCGGCTACGTCGCCTTCGTCGACCGGCTGCCGACGACGTCGACGCAGAAGATCCGCAAGTCCGATCTTGGCGCGCTGGCCGAAACGCCGCTGGAGCAGCCGGATTGCCATGACCTGCGCGAGGCCAAACAGCAGATGCGGGCGCGGCGATGAGCGGGCGGCGTCAGGGCTACGACGGTGTCGTGCTCGCCGTTCCGGTAACGGTGCCTTACGAACGGTTCTCGATTCACGGCGCGCACCGGTTCTTCGGCCGGCTGATGCGCGGTCTGGTCGAGCAATCGGGCCTGCCGAAGGAGCGGATCGACGGCGTGTGCGCCGCGAGCTTCTCGCTGGCACCGGACAATGCGATCGGGCTCGTCGAGCGGCTCGGGCTGTCGACGCGCTGGCTCGACACGATCCCGCTTGGCGGCGTCAGCGGAATCGTGGCGTTGCGGCGGGCGGCGCGCGCGGTCCAGTGCGGTGATGCCGACATCGTCGCCTGCATTGCCGGGGAGACGAACCAGACCGATTCCTTCCGCCGCGGCACCGCCACGTTCAGCCAATCCGCGCAGGATGCCGTCTATCCGTATGCGTCGGGCGGGCCGAATGCGAGTTTCGCGTTCCTGACCGACAATTACATGCGCACCTACGGGGCGAAGGCGGAGGACTTCGGCCGCGTCTGCGTCGCGCAGCGCGACAACGCGACGGCCTATCCGCACGCCCTGTTCCGCACACCGTTGACGCTGGCGGATTATCTCGACGGTCCGATGGTCGCCGATCCGATCCGCCTCTACGACTGCGTGATGCCCTGCGCAGGCGCGGAAGGGTTTCTGGTCATGACCGAGGAGACGGCCCGCGATGAGGGATTGCCCTACGTTCGTCTGCTCGCCGCCATCGAACGGCACAACGCCTTCGCCGACGATCCGATCCAGGAGCGCGGCGGCTGGGCGAAAGACGGCGACGCGCTGTTCGCGCAATCCGGTGTGGGCCGCGACGCGATCGACTTCTTCCAGACCTATGACGACTACCCGGTAATCACGATGCTTCAGTTCGAAGACCTCGGGTTCTGCGGCAAGGGCGAAGCGAAGGACTTCGTCCGCCAGCACGACCTGACCGTTTCGGGATCCTTCCCCGTCAACACGTCCGGCGGCCAACTGTCTGTCGGCCAGGCCGGCGCGGCCGGCGGGTTCCTCGGCCTGGTCGAAGCGATCCGGCAGCTTACCGGCGAGACCCTCGGTGCCGCGGTGGCGGAGGCGCGCGTCGGCCTCGTCAGCGGCTTCGGTATGATCAACTACGACCGCGGCCTTTGTGCCGGCGCGGCGATCCTGGCGGCAGCGTGATCATGCGTGCGAGCCCTTTCCACCGTTCCGCAAGCGTCAAGCAGCCGGCCCCACAAGACGCCGGCAGTCGCGCCGGCGACGCGCCGGACCCGACACCGCAGCCGACCGTTCCGCCGCTCGCGCGCAGCCGTATCGGCCTCGGCTTTACTGCCGCAGCCGCCGAGGGGCGGCTGGCCATGCAGGTGTGCCAGGAGTGCGGCACGGTGCAGTACCCGGCGCGTGAAATCTGCACCGCCTGTCTGTCGGAAGCGCTCGAATGGCGCGAGCAGGCGGGGGCGGGGACGATACTCGCGTCCACCGTCGTGCGGCGGCCCTATGAGCTTTATTTCCGCGAGCGGGCGCCGTGGCGGACGGGCCTCGTCCGGCTCGACTGCGGCGTCACCGTGGTCGCGTTTCTGCACGGCGCCTGTCCCGAACCGCAGGGACGGGTGCGGGTGCGCGCGCAGCTCGACCGCGCCGGCCAGGGGATACTGGTCGCTCTACCCGAAAAGGATGATCCGGACATGGCGGACGATGCTTTGTTGCGCGAACTCTCGAATACGCCGAAGGGCCGGAGGGTTCTCGTAACCGACGCGGCCACCCCGCTGGGGGCTGCGATGGTGGCCGAACTGGTATCGGCCGGAGCGGCGCATGTGTGGGCCGGCGTCGCGTCCGAGAAGGACGGTGCCGTTGAATCCTTCGCCGGTTCGGGGTCTGTAACGGCGGTGCCGTTGGATGTCACGAAGCCGGACACGGTCGACGCGCTTGCCGGCCGGATTGGCGGCGAGGTCGATATCCTTATCAATACCGCCGAGTATCACGATACCGGATCGGGGCTGCCGGATCCGGCCCGTGCCGCCGCCGAAATGGAGACCAATTATTTCGGGCTCCTGCGTCTCTCCCAGGCGTTCGCCCCGGCTATGCGTGCGCGCGGCGCCGACACGCCCGTCAACGCGGTCGCGTGGGTGAACGTCCTGTCGGTCTTCGCGCTATCGAACTATCCGGCGCACGGAACGTTCTCGGCCTCGAAGGCGGCCGCCCTGTCGCTTGCGCAGACACTGCGGGCCGAGATGCGCCCCGCCGGGCTGCGCGTCGTGAACGTATTTCCCGGTCCGCTCGACGATCTGCCGAACCAGCTCGAACTGCCACCGAAGATCGCGCCGGGAAAGCTGGCGAAATCGATTGTGTCCGCCCTGGAGAAAGGGATCGAGGACCTTTATCCCGACCCGATCGCGCGCGAGTGGTACGCGCGCTGGCGCAGCGATCCCAAGGTCCTCGAGCGCGAACTGACGGGATAGCGCGCCGCGCCTTCCTCCTGCCGGGCAGGGCGTGACGCGCCGTGACGATGGCGCTACTGAACGGCCACCGTGCTCAGCAGCAGGGCGGCAAGTTCGGTGCGGTTCTGCGCGCCGAACCGGCGGCACAGGTTCGTCACGTGTTCCTTGACCGTCTGATCCGAGATCCCGAGCTGTCGGGCGATCATCTTGTTTGTCTGCCCCTTGCACACCAGCCGTGCGACCTGCGCCGAGCGGGGCGGGAGCGTGGCCAACAGCCGTCCTCCCGGCGCGAGGGGCGGCAATCCGGGGGCGGCAGGCTCCGCGGCCGTTTCGAGGTCGAGCCGGCCGTTGTGGACGAGATTTTCAAGAGCCAGCGAGCAGGCACGGCAGAGCATACTCATCTGTTGTTTGACGAGTGGCGTGTATGGCCGGCCCGCTTCGCGTGTCGCGGTGTAGAACACGCCGACGACCGCGTCGTCGCAGCGTAGCGGCCCGCACATGTTGCTGCGGAATCCCCAGAACCGGAGCAGTTCGTAGGTCAGGCTGTTGCGCCAGGACTGGGTACCGTACAGCGTCATCCCGTCGAGTACGCCGGCGCCATCGAGAATACTGTCGACGAAAGGGTCGGCCAAACCGAGTTCGCGCTCGTAGTCCTCCAGGAACCCGTCCGGCGTGTCGCTGCCGAAGATGAGATTCGGCTTGTCGGGGCTCAGCAGGTAGAGCCCGATCGTGCGGGATCCGCTGAGCCTGCCGATCGCGCGCCGGCAGGCCTCGCCAAGCACCTCGATGCTGCGGCTCTCGGCGATCGACATGATACTGTCGGCCAGCATCCCTTCCGCAGTCGCGCCGTACGCCTGAACTCGTGGCATTGCCCCCCCCTCCCGAGACCCAGAACCGCCAAGGGACGGCCTCGGCGGCGCTTAAAAAACTCTGCCGCCGGGATGCGGCTCCCCCCGTTCCCTCAGAAGGATCCCATCAGCCACGCCGCAGGGTCAAGCCGCAAACCGGGTTGGCCCGGTCATCGAATACACTCTACCCAACGTAGCGCAGAATAACGGTGTGTTTCCCGGGAACTGTACCCCCCCAAGCGGGGGGATTGTTGTCTCTCGGTCTCGCCCCGAGCATTGGCGCGCATAACCGACTGGACGGCGTCGGAGCCGGGACCCCGCCGAGCGGGCAACCCGGCCCACTGGATGCGCCGGCCGGCAGGAGGAAAACAGCGAAACGGCCGTACCGCCGCCGCGCCTCGATGGCGCGGCGCACATGGACGGCGTGTCCGCACTACCCGCCTCCTGCCGATCCAGATCAGTTCACGCCATCGCCGGCGCGCCAGACGGCGCGGGGCGCGTGTTCGAACCGACGTACGGAAAACCGTCAGGAGGAATTCCACCCATGAGTCTGTCCCTCGCTCCCAACGAAAACGCACCCAACGACAACGGAAGCGGACTTACGATCGCCGACTTTCATGCGCGTGTAGATGCGTTGCTGCCCTTGATCGAAGAGAAGGCCAACGAGGCCGAGGAACTCGGCCACATGAGCGACGAGGTGGTCGCCGCGCTGCGCGAGTCCGGTATCTACACGATGATGTTCCCGAAGGCCGTCGGCGGGGCGGAGGTCACGCCCTTCGAGGCGTTGACCGTCTTCGAGCGCCTGTCCTACGCGCATGCCTCCGCCGGCTGGTGCTCCATGGTCAACAACATGGAAGGCATGACGATGGCCATCTACATCGAAGACGAGGGCGTCGAAACGGTCTTCAAGAACGGTCCCGACATCACTATCGCCGGCAACGGCGTGCCGCGCGGCTTCGCCCGCCCGGTCGACGGCGGCTATATGATCAAGGGCAACTGGGCCTACGGCAGCGCCATTCATCACGCCGAATGGATCCACACCGGCTGCTTCATCACCGACGATGCCGGCAAAATGGTGATACAGCCGAACGGCCAGCCCAAGATCATCATCTGCCACCACCCGCGCTCGACCATCAGACTGCTCGGCAACTGGGACGTGCTCGGCCTGCGCGCCACCGGCAGCTTCGACTACACGATCGCGGATGCCGAGGAGCTCTTCGTTCCCCACTACATGACCTATGATTTCGATATCGGCGCGCCGCTTCGCGGCGGTCCCCAGGGCGTGCTCGGCCTTGCCGGTTACAGTGCCCTGGGCCATACCTGCTGGGCGCTCGGCGTCGGCCGCCGGATGCTCGACGAACTGATCAAGGTGATCGTCCAGCGCACCGACGCATTCGGCAAGTCGTCGGACAGCGCGAGCTTCAGGTTCCAGTTCGCGCAAGCCGAGGCCAAATTCCGGGCTGCTCGCGCCCTTGCCTACGAGAGCTGGCGGAGCGTGTCGGATACCTGCGTCTCTGGCGAAAAGCCGACGCAGCACCAACTGACGATGGTGAAGCTGACGCTCCGCCACATCCATGACGTCATCTCCGATGTCGCCACGTTCGCCCACCGGTCGGCTCGCGGCGCGTCGCTGCACAACACGCCGATGCAGCGCTTCTACCGCGACGTCCACTCCGGCACCCAGCACATCCTGATGGCGGATCAGATCTTCGAGGAGTGCGGCCGCGCCCTCATGGGTCTGACAGATCCGGACGCGCAGTGGACCGTGTTCGGCGTGGCCGACTGAAATCGTGCCTTCGGATAGGAACCGCCGGGCCGCGGCCGGCGACGCGTGCGTCGTCGGTTTCTGCGGCACAAGCTGGCGACCGGCCAAGGCGCGTACTCTCGTCGAGGCGGTCGCCGGCGACCTCGCGTCGCGCCACGGGATCGGGCTCGATATCCTCGATCTCGTGGACGCGGGCCCCGGCATTGGGGCCTTCTCGCGCGACGGCCTGGGCGCGGACGCGCTTCGGGTCGTCGAGGCGATCGAAGCCGCCGACGCCCTGGTGATCGGCGCTCCCGTCTTCCAGGGATCGTATCCGGGGCTCTTCAAGCACGTCTTCGATCTGGTGCGGCCGGATGCGCTGAAGAACAGGCCCGTCCTGCTGACCGCCTGCGGCGGCGGCCTGCGCCATTCGCTGATGGTGGAGCACCAGCTCCGCCCGCTGTTCGGCTTCTTCGAAGCCAGCACCGTATCGACCGCGGTCTACGCGGGCGCGGCGGAGTTCACGGACGGGCGGCTCGTCTCCCCCGCGGTGCATGCCCGCATCGCCGACGCGGCCGACCAGTTCGCCGCGCACCTGAAGAGCCGAAGCGCCGTGGCGGCGTGACACGGAACACGGAACACCCAAGGAAACCCAAACCATGAGCGAAAGCGAACCGAACGCGGACCCGAACATGAGCGGCTTCGACCGCAAGGCCTATGACATCAACGGAGTCGAAACCGTCGTCCTGTCGATCGGCAGCGGGCCGGTCCTGGTGTTCCTGCACGGCACGGGCACCTTCACCGGCTTCGAGGTGGCGCGGCAGTGGGCGGCGACGCACACGGTGCTGATCCCCTATCACCCGGGGTTCGGCGAGTCGGGTGACGACCCGTCGCTGACGTCGATCGAGGACTATGTCCTGCATTACGCCGACCTGTTCGACGCGTTGGACCTGTCGGGTTTCGACCTCGCCGGGTTCTCCCTCGGCGGTTGGATCGCGGCGGAGTTCGCCATCCGCCAGCCGGAGCGGATCCGGCGGCTCGTCCTCGTCGGGCCCGCGGGTCTGGTCGATGAGGAGACCCCGGCGCCGGACCTGTTCTCGATCGCACCGCCGGAGCTGCCGGCCTATCTGGCCCACGATCCGGCTGCGGCGCTGAAGTACTTCCCGGCGACGCCGGATCCCGATTTCGACGCCCGTCTCGGCCGCGAGGTCGGTGCGGTGGCGACGATCCTCGGCGGCAATCCACAGGGCAACCCGAAACTCGCCCGGTGGGCGCACCGGATTGCGATGCCGACCCTGCTGCTGTGGGGCGCGGAGGATCGGCTGCGGCCCGCCGGCCAGAGCCGGACCTGGCTGACGCTGCTGCCCGACGCACGTCTCGAACTCGTCCCCGCGACCGGACATCTCGTGTTCGAGGAGACGCCGGCCGCCGGCCGGATCGTCACCGACTTCCTGGCCGGTTGATCCGGCGCCTTTCAGCGCGGCCCGGATGACCGGGCCCAATCAAAAACGGAGGAGTGCCTACCATGATCGAAATGCCCGCCGGGATAACGGCTGCCGAAGATGCCTTCGACGACACCGTCTGGGAGATCCTCGGACAGACCTACAGCCTCAAGCAGGTGTCGCCGGATTCGATGGCCTGGCATGCCAACTTTCCGCCCGGCACCTTCGTGCCGCCGCACGTCCACCCGACGCAGGACGAGTTCGTCTATGTGCTGTCCGGCCGCTACGACCTCTGGCTCGACGGCAAGGAGTTCGTCGCCAACGCCGGAGACCTGGTCCGCATGCCGAAGGGACTTGCGCACGGCATCTTCAACAAGTCCGATGCCGATGCGACGAGCCTGTTCTGGGTCGCGCCGACGCGGTCGCTGAAGGAACTGTTCGAGCGCATTCACAACGTGCCGGATCCCGCCGAGGTCGTCCGGATCGCGGCCGAGCACGAGGTCGATTTCCTGCCGCCGCCCGCCTGAGTGACGTCCGGGGCGTCACGGGGGCGGCCGACGCCGCCCTCGAGGCGTCGCGGTTGGCGTGGGTACGGGTGGCCCCGGGGCGCGCGAGCCCAACCTGATCCTTAACAGGGCTGCGTGTTCGCGACGCCGCTTTGCGCGCAGCGGCATCCGGATTCGCCCGTGAATTTTCGGCTCGCGGCGCGCCGCTCGGGCTTCGCTGGCGTCTCTCGGTCGCGATGGAAGGCGCGGTGTGATCGGGGCTCGGCGGTGAAGCCTAGAGTCCCGCGCACATCTTCTTGAGCAACGTCTTCAGCCGCTTCAGCTCGTTCTCCGACAGGCCGGTGGAGATGAACTCCCCGATCCTGTTGCCGTGTTCGGTCAGATGGTCGGCCAGTTCCTCGCCCTCGGGCGAGAGGTAGGCGCTGCGCGATCGCTTGTCCCTCGGATTGACCTTCACCTGAACCAGCCCGCGCCTGGAAAGCCGGGTGATCATCGAAGCAAGCGTCGGCATGTCGATCGAGGTGAAGTCCGACAGGGCGCTGAATGACGTGCCGGGAAACCTGTGGATCGTCGTCAGGACGGCGAACTGCGTCGTCGTAAGATTCTCGATCTCAAGCACATGCGCGACATACCGGTTGAACCGGCTTACCGCGACCTGGTTCGTGGTCCGCAGGAGGAAGCCGATATTCTCCCGCAGGTCGTATTCCACGACATCATCGAGGCGCGTATCGCCTTCGCGGGACTCCGGCGGCCGGCTTTCCCGATGCGCGTCGAGGGATTCCGTCATCGCCCTATCACTTCCGGTTTCTACGAATAAGTTCGTCTACGTCATAGTATGTGGTGCGAGATGATGGTGCAACAAGCATAAGTATCTAATCGATTTGCGATTCTCGTTTTCGTTCCGAAATTTTTAGTTCGTGTACGAAATAATATTTGACTTGAGTCCGTGTCCGCCCCTAGCCTGTTTCCACAAGCAGGAGGGAGGGCTGAGATGGACGCATTCTCTGCGAAACGGAGCGGTCAGACCGGGATGGACATCGTCCCGGAGAATACCGCGGTCCTGATCGTCGACATGTTGCGGGATTTCTGCGATCCGGCCGGCGCGATGCCGCTGGGCGGCGCGGACCAGCTCTATCCGATCCAGAACGCGATCGTGTCGGCGGCGCGGTCGGCGGGCGCGATGGTCGGCTGGGTCGTGGACGCCCATCGCCCGGGCCTGCGTCGGGACCGAGAATTCCTGAAGCGCACGCCGCATTGCATCGAAGGCACCGCCGGAGTCGAGGTGATGCCCCAGCTCGACCGGCAGCCCGAGGACTTCACCTTCCTCAAACGTCGTTTCAGCGCGTTCTTCGCGACCGACCTCGACCTGACGCTCAAGGACAACCTGATCGACACCGTGATCGTCTTCGGCGTCGTCACCAATATCTGCGTCCGGTCCACCGTCCACGACGCGTTCTTCAACGGCTACCGGGTGATCGTTCCGCACGATGCCTGTGCCGCGACCGGGCCGCGGGAACAGGCTTCGTCGCTCTACGATATCGCAACCCATTTCGGCACCGTCACCGATGCCGCGGCCGTACAGGCCGCGTTCCGGGACGGGGCCCTGATCACTTCTCTTCCCGAATTCGAGACGAACTGAACATAACATCAAGGGAGAACGGACATGAACAGCAAGGCCAAGGGACTAACCCGCCGCGACGCGCTGGCGCTTGGCGGTGCGGCCGCGGTGGCGCTCGCGACGCCGGCGCTGGCACAGAGCGCCCCCATCCGGGTGGGTGTGCTGCAGCCGATGACGGGCGGGCTCGACGCGTTGGGCGCGCAGGGCACCAACGGCGCGATGATGGCGCTTCTCGATGCCAACGAGGCAGGCGGTGTGAACGGCCGGATGTTCGAGATCGTGAAGGCCGATACGGCCACCGATCCGAAGACCAGCGTCGAGCGGGCGAACGACCTCATCCGGCGCGAGAAGGTCTCGGCCATCATCGGGCCGGTGACCAGCGCCAACCGCGACGCGATGCGGCCGACCATCGAGCGGGCTAAGATGCCGCTGCTCTACGCGACCGACTACGAAGGCGGCGTCTGCTCGCGCTACGTCACCTGCTACAGCGCGCTGCCCGACCACTGGGTCGTGCCGATCGTCAAGTTCGCCAACGAGAACATCGGCGACAGCTTCTATCTCGTAGGCTCGGACTACATCTGGCCGCGCAAGATGAACGAGGCATTCGTCGGCGAAGTCGACAAGCTCGGCGGCACCGTCGCCGGCGAGGAGTACACCCCGTGGGGCGCGAAGGACTACACCGCGACGCTCCGCAAGATCCGCGATGCGGGCGTGAAGACGGTGGTGGTCACGATCGCAGGCGCCGATGCTGTCACCTTCGTCAAGCAGTTCTTCGCCGCCGGGATGAACAAAGATATCCGGATGATCTTCTTCGGGTTCTCCGAGAACTACCTGGCCGGCCTGTCGGCCGAGGAGAGCGACGGGATCATCGCACCGACGAACTTCACGTCGTCGCTGACGTCGGACGATGCCGAACATCTGAAGAAACTGGTCAGCGCCCGGTTCGGCGACGATGCCATCGTCAGCAACACGGTCGATGCGCACTGGACGCTGACGCGGATGTATATCGAGGCGATCCGGCGGGCCGGCGGCGACGACAAGGAAGCCGTGACCGACGCGATGGTCGATCAGCTCATCCGCTCCGGCAATGGCGAGGTCTATCTGCGCCCCAGCGACCGGCACACGGACCTGAACGTTCTGATCGTCGAGGCCCGGGGCGGAAAGATGGAGACGCTGGTCGATCTCGGCCGGATCTCCGCTGCGAACCAGTGCGGATAAGCGGTGTCTGCACCTAGACCCCTACTGAGTGTGCAGGGACTGGCCAAGCGCTTCGGCGGCGTGGTCGCCCTGGTGGACATCTCGTTCGAGATCGAGGCCGGGTCCCTGCACACGATCCTCGGACCGAACGGCTGCGGCAAGACGACCCTGTTCAACCTGATCGACGGATCGCTGAAGCCGACGGCCGGACAGATCGTCTTCGATGGCGAACGGATCGACGGCGAGGCGCCGCACCGGATCGCCCGCCGCGGAATTGCCCGCAAGTTCCAGGTCCCAGGGGTCTTCAACGAACTCTCCGTCGCGCAGAATCTCGAAATCGCGCTGGCGCGGGTCGGGGGCGGATACTCGGTATCGGCGCTCGTCACGGCTCGTCCGGACCGAGACCGGCGCGACCAACTGGCCGACCTCGCCGGCCTGACCGACAAGCTGGGATACAAGGTTTCCGAGATCGCCCATGGCGAACGCCAGCGGCTGGAGATCGCGATGCTTCTGGCGGGAGACGTGCGGCTTCTGCTGCTCGACGAGCCCACGGCCGGCATGTCGGTCACGGAAACCGAATCCATCGCCCATCTCGCGCGCCGGCTGTCGGAGGAGCGCAAGCTGGCGGTCCTGGCGGTCGAGCATGACCTCAGTTTCGTGCGCGCCCTCGGCGCGCCGGTGCTGGTCGCGAACGAGGGGCGGATCATCGCACGCGGCGACTATGAGGAAATCCGCAAGGACCCGCGGGTGATCCAGTCCTATCTCGGGATGGCTGCCGATGCTTGACATCAAGGATCTTTGCGCCGGCTATCCCAGCGGCGGCCGCGTGCTCGAGAATCTCAGCCTCTCGGTGCCCCAGGGGGCCATCGTCGCGGTACTTGGCCGCAACGGCATGGGCAAGACCACGCTGTTGCGCACGATCTGCGGGCTGATCCGCAGCAGCGACGGGGAAATCAGGCTCAATGGCACCGACATCGCCGGAAAGCATGCCTATCAGCGGGCGCGGCTGGGGGTCGGGTTCGTCCCGCAGGGGCGTGAGGTCTTCGAGGAATTCACCGTCGCCGAGAACCTGACCGCAGGGCGCATCGCGAAGCCGGGTTTCTCGGCCGGAGTTCCCGCCCACCTGCTCGAGATGTTTCCGATCCTGGCCGAGCGGGCGAAACAGAAGGCGGGCAGTCTTTCGGGCGGACAGCAGCAGCAGCTGGCGATCGCGCGCGCCCTTGCCGGCGAACCTCGCCTGTTGCTGCTGGACGAACCGTCCGAGGGCATTCAGCCTTCGATCGTCGCGGATATCGCCGCGAAGCTGAGGGACATCGTCGGCTCGACCGGGCTGACGGTGCTCATGGCCGAGCAAAACCTCGAGATGGTCGCCGCCTGCGCCGATACGGTCGCCTTCATCGACCACGGCGCGATCAAGGAAAGCGGGATCGACGCCGCCGGAATCCGCTCGGACCACGAGCGGCACGCGAAGTACCTCTCGATCTGAAGGGGCGCGCAGTGGAATTCATCCTCGACACACTCAACTACTTCTCGGTCCTGATGCTGGTCGTCCTGGGGCTGGTGGTGATCTTCGGGCTCATGAACGTCATCAACATGGCCCATGGCGAGTTCCTGCTGATCGGCGCCTACACGGTGGTCGCGGCAACCGGCGCGGGGCTCAACTTCTGGGTCGGGCTGCTGCTGGCTCCGTTGGTCGCCGCGCTTGTCGGGCTGATCGTCGAAGTGCTGGTGGTCCAGCGGATCTATCACCGCTTCCTCGACACTATCCTGGCCACATGGGGCATTTCGCTCGTCCTGAAGCAATCGGTCATTCTGATCTTCGGTCCGACGGCGCAAAGCGTGCCCAATCCTCTGCCCGGGTCGATGTCGGTGTTCGGCGTCGACTATCCGCGCATGCGCGTGGTGATCATCGTCGCCGCGATATCCCTGTCGGTCGCGCTCTACCTCGCGCTGTTCCGCAGCAATATCGGCCTGAAGCTGCGCACGGTCATCGCCAACCGGGACATCGCCGCCGCGCTCGGCCTCAACACCCGCGCGATGGATCGGGCGAGCTTCAGCCTCGGTGTTGCGCTGGCCGGCTTCGCCGGCGCGATCATGGCGCCGGTGATGAGCGTCGATCCGCAAATGGGCGTCGGCTTCCTGATCCCCTCCTTCCTCGCGATCCTCCTCGGCGGCGTGAACTCGCTGATCGGAGCGGTCGTCGGCGTCGGCGCGATCTCGGGAGCGACCAACTTCATCAGCGTCTGGCTGTCGCAGGCCGACACGCAGATCATCGTGTTCCTTCTGGCGATGGTGGTCATCCGGTTCTTCCCCGAAGGCATCCTCAAAGGGAGGAAGAAATGACCGCGGTGCGCCGTCACGGGCTCTTTCTCACGATCGCGATCTGGCTCGTGCTGCTGCTGGCGGGGCTGGTCGTCGACGAATGGGTGCTGGCCCTTCTCGCGACCTATTTCGCCTACGGGATCTTCGCCATGGGCCTGAGCCTGATCTGGGGGCAGGCCGGTGTGCTGAGCTTCGGACAGGCGATCTTCTTCGGTGCCGGCGCCTACAGTTTCGCGCTCGTCACCCTGGGAATGCTGCCGTGGTTGGGCGATTCCATTGCCATGGGGTTCCTCCTGGCGCTGGCGGTGCCGACGCTGCTGTCGGGCCTCGTCGCATGGGTGACGTTTGCCGGCCGCGGCCTTTCGGGCGCGCATTTCGCCATCGTCACGCTCTGCGCCGCCGCCGTTGCCGAAACCGCCGTTACGCGGGCCGACTTCCTGGGCGGCTACAACGGGCTCTTCGGTGTTCCGCCGATGATGATCGGCGGGGAAATGCTCGAAGTGAGCGCGCAGTACTTCATCATGCTCCTGGTGGCTCTGGGCGTATTCGCCGTGCTCAGCCTGATCATCCGATCGCCCTACGGGACGCTTCTGCAGGCGATCCGCGAAGATGAAAACCGCGTGGCCCATCTGGGCTACGACACCAGGTGGCTGAAGTCGGTCGCCTTCATCATCGCAGGCGCCCTGTCGGGTCTGGCCGGCGCCCTTTTCGCGATGCAGTTCGGCTTCGTCTCGCCGTCGCTCGTCGGCTTCGCGCTCAGCACCCAGGTGCTGATCTGGGTGGCGGTCGGCGGCCGCTCGGTGCTGATGGCGGCCTTTCTCGGCGCACTCATCGTCCCGGGGGCCGAGAACACCCTGTCGAACATCCTGGGCGATATCTGGCTGCTGCTGATCGGTGCGTTGTTCGTGTTGGCGGTCGTTGCGTCGCGCAACGGTGTTCTCGGCGCGCTCCTGCGGCTGCCCGACCCTGAGCGGTTCGGCAGAAACGCCGATTCCGAAACTCAGAAAGGCTAGAGGACATGGCAAAGGTCCAACCCCGCAAGATCCTGATCGCGGTCGAGGAGATCTACCACGAAGGCGGTCCGGTCGCGGAAACACCGCTTTTGCGCGGGGCGATCATGGCGGTGATCAAGAACCCCTTCGCCGGACGCTACGAGCCGGACATCCAGTGGTTCATGGAAGACCTCAAGCCCCTGGGCCGGGAGATGGCCTCTCGCCTGGTCGAGCGGCTTGGTGGCGCGGAGGCCATCGAAGCGTATGGCAAGGCGGCCCTGATCGGCGAGAACGGCGAGTTGGAGCATGGGGCGCTTTGGCATGCCCCCGGCGGCTATGCGATGCGCGAGACCCTGGGCGATGCCAAGGCGATCGTTCCCTCGTCGAAGAAGGTCGTGGGGGTCGGAGGGCGGCTCGACGTGCCGGTCACCCACATCAACGCGTCATACGTGCGCAGCCACTTCGACTCCATGGAGGTGTCGATCAACGATGCGCCGCGGGCGGACGAGATGGCGCTGGTGCTGGTGATGACCACCGGTCCGCGGATTCATTCCCGCTCTGGCGGGCTCGAGGCATGGGACATCAAGGGAGAGGACGGACTGAAATGAAGGCCAGGATCCGCAAGATCGCCGTACATGTCGAGGAAACCCATATCGAGATGGGTCGCGAAATCTCCCCTCCCACGCGCAAGGCCGTTGCCGCCGCGGTGATCGCGAATCCCTTCGCCGGCGCCTATCAGGAGGATCTCTCGGAGCTGATGGACATTGGTGCCGAGCTCGGAGAGCTTCTGGGCAACCGCTGCGTCGCGGCGCTGGGGATTAAACCGTCCGAGGCCGAGAGCTTCGGCAAGGCCGCGATGGTCGGCGAAGCCGGAGAGCTGGAGCACGCGGCCGCCATCCTGCACCCGAAACTTGGCGCGCCGCTGCGCAAGGCGGTGGAGAAGGGAGCGTCGCTGGTCCCCTCATCGAAGAAGATGGGCAGCCCGGGACAGGTGCTCGACGTGCCGTTGGGCCACAAGGACGCCGCCTATGTCCGCAGCCATTTCGACGGGGTCGAGATTTCGCTCAACGATGCGCCGCGCGCCGGAGAAATCCTGGTCGCCGTCGCCGTAACCGACAGCGGTCGCCCGCTGCCCCGCGTCGGCGGTCTCACCGCGGCCGAAGCCGAGGGCAAGGACGGGTTGCGCTGAGCCAGGACGTCAAGAAAACACCCATGACCGATACACCAACCAAACTCGTCATCCGCAATATCGGCCTGATCCTTTCGGGCAAGCTGGAAGAGCCGATCCATGATGGTGATTGCCTGATCGCCATCGACGGCCGGATCAGCGCCTGGGGGTACGAAAAGGACCTCGACACCGAGGGCGCGACCACGGCGATCGACGCCAATGGCGTCGCCCTCTGCCCGGGCCTGATCGACAGCCACGTTCATCCCGTCGTCGGCGACTACACGCCGCGCCAGCATCAGCTGCACTGGATCGACAGCACGCTGCACGGCGGCGTCACCACGATGATCTCTGCCGGAGAGGTCCACATGCCGGGCCGTCCGAAGGACATCGTCGGGCTGAAGGCTATGGCGATCGCGGCGCAGCGCTGGTACGAGAACTTCCGCCCCTCGGGCGTCAAGGTGCTGGCCGGCGCGCCGGTCATCGAGCAGGGCATGGTCGAGGAGGATTTCCGCGATCTCGCCGACGCCGGGGTCAAGCTGATGGGCGAGGTCGGACTCGGCAGCGTCAAGGACGGCAAGACCGCCCGGCAGATGGTCGAGTGGGCCCGGCAGTACGGCATTCAGAGCACGATCCATACCGGGGGGCCGTCGATTCCCGGTTCCGGCCTGATCGATGCCGATATGGTGCTCGAGACCGGCACCGATGTTGTCGGCCATATCAACGGTGGCCACACCGCGCTGCCCGATGACCAGATCACCTGCCTGTGTGAGAAATGCAGTGCCGGCCTGGAGATCGTCCATAACGGCAATGAACGCGCCGCCATTCTGACCCTGAACACCGCGCGCGAGCTGGACAAGCTCGACCAGATCATCCTGGGAACGGACGGGCCCGCGGGCTCCGGCGTTCAGCCGCTCGGCATCCTGCGGATGGTGGCGATGCTGTCGGCATTCGGCAATGTGCCCGCCGAGAAGGCGATCTGCTTCGCGACGGGCAACACCGCGCGCATGCGCGATCTGGACGTCGGATTGATCGAAGAGGGCAAGGCCGCGGATTTCGTCCTGATGGACAAGGCCCAGCACGCGCCGGGCAAGGACATGCTTCAATCGATACGCGAAGGCAACCTTCCCGGTATCGGCATGACCGTCATCGACGGAATCGTCCGCAGCGAACGGAGCCGGAATACGCCTCCGGCCGCGCGATTGCCGTTCGTCGTCGTGGATTGAACCCGGGTCGTTCGCGCGGACGCTTGAGCCGGCACCCGGCACTCGAGGGGCCCGTATCCAGGGCCCCGTGACATCCTGACCCGCCGGCCGATTGCGACGATGTCCGGCGGCGGGCATCGATCCTGTGATACCCACCAGGCCGACCGGGCATTTTAGCGCCCGGTCGGCAGGGTCAGATGGCGGCTATGCAGCCGCCTCGATAACCTCAGGCGCGCAGGTGCGCCAGGTCGGGGCCGATATCGGCCAGGGTCTTGCGCACCGCGGCGAGCGTCTCGTCCACCACGTCCTCGGTATGCTCGGTGCAGAGGAACCAGGCACCGCGTTCCAGCGCGCGCACGCCGTTGCCCAGGAGGGCGGCGGTGAAGTGGCGATAGGCCGCCCGATCAACCTTTGCCAGGCCGCGATAGTTCTCGGCAGGCTCCGTCAACCCGAGCGCGACGGTGAAGATCTGCGGATAACCCGTGACGGTCGCGGGCAGGCCGGCCTCCGCGAACGCTTCGGCGATCCCGTTCATCAGCCGCGTCCCGTTGCGTTCCATCGCCTCGAAGGTCTCGCTCTGTACGAGCCTGTCCATGGTCGCGATCGCGGCAGCCATGGCGACGGGCTGCGCGTTGTAGGTTCCGCCGTGCATGATATGGCCGCTCGACAGCTGGTCCATGATCTCGGCACGGCCCGCCACCGCAGCGACGGTGAAACCGTTTGCCATGGCCTTGGCGAAGGTGGCAAGGTCCGGCGTGACGCCGAGGCGCTTCTGAGCGCCGCCCGGGCCGACGCGGAAACCGGTGATGACCTCGTCGAATATCAGAATCGTGCCGTGCTTCGTGCAGGCGTCGCGGACGGCCTCCAGATAGCCCGGCTTCGCGAAAATGCCGCCGCTGTTGCACATGGTGGCTTCCATGATGACCGCGGCCACGTCTCCCTTGGCGATGCGGGAAACGATCTGCTCCTCCTGGTTCCAGGAGAGGACTTCCAGGTTCTCCCCAGTGGCGGGGTCCTGCCCGGCGCTGGCGCGGTACTTCGTCGGGCTTTCCTCGGGGCCGACCTGGTCGAAGGGGGTGCCGTTGCTCCAGAGAACGGAGTCGAGCCAGCCGTGGTAGTGCCCCTCGAACTTGATGACGGTCAGCCGCTCGGTCACGGCACGGGCGAGGCGCAGCGCCAGCTGGACGGCTTCCGATCCACTGCCGGCGAACCGCACGCGCTCGGCGCAGGGCACCATGGCGCTCACGCGGTGCGCGGCTTCGTATTCCAGCTCGCTCTGTCCACCGTAGAGCAGGCCCTTGTCGAGCTGGCCGTGGGCGGCGGCGATCACGTCGGCCGGGCTGTGGCCCAGGATCATCGGACCGAGCGCGAGGTAGTAGTCGATCAGCCGGTTGCCGTCGATGTCATGGAGATAGGGGCCCTCGCCACGCTCGAAGACCAGCGGCGTCGGCGCGACGCCGAGGCGGAAGTTGCTGTTGACGCCGCCCGGCACGATGGTCGCGGCCTCGCGGACACGCGCTTCGGAACGGGAGAAAGTGAAGTTGCTCATCATCAGGCTTTCAGTTTGAGTTCGGATGAGAATGGTCAGGCGCGCCGGCGCGCGGCCGCGGCCTGGTCGAGCAGGTCGCGGTTCACCAGGTCCCGGGAGTCGCCTTCCTGCAGATATCCGAGCGCGACCACGGCCGATTTCCGGCGCAGGTCGATCAGGCTGGACGGGCTGTAGAAGGCGGCATGCGGCGTCAGGACGAGGCGGTCGCGGATCGGGCTGTCGGGCGCGCGCCACGCGGCGATGAGCTTGCTGTCGGGAGACGGGGGCTCCTGTTCCAGCACGTCGAGGCCGGCCGCGGCGACATGGCCGGACAGGAGGGCGTCGGCAAGCGCATCGAGATCGACCGACGGGCCCCGCCCGGTATTGATGAGGATGGCTTCCGGTTTCATCTTCGCGAACGTCGCCGCGTTCATGATGTGCCGTGTCTCCTCGGTCAGCGGCGTGTGCAGCGAGACGATGTCGGCGGCGGCCAGCAGGTCGTCCAGCGTCGCGCACCGCTCCAGCCCGACGGCGAGTTCGGTGCCCGTGGGCTTGTAGGGATCGAAGAAGATCACGCGCATGCCGAGCGCCTTGGCGCGAAGGGCCGTCGCCGTTCCGATCCGGCCGAGACCGACGACCCCGAAGGTCTGGGTCGACAGCCGCCGCACCGAGGGTGCCGTGTCGAAGCGCCAGCCGGCCAGGGGATCGGCTTCGATGGCGCGGTTGTAGAAGGTGATGCCGCGCAGGAACGCCAGCGTCAGCGCGATGGCATGGTCGGCGACATCGGTGGTGCCGTAATCCGGCGTGTTGCACACCGCGATGCCGCGCTCGGCGGCCGCCCGAAGGTCGATATTGTCGAAGCCGACGCCGGCGCGCACGACGACGCGGCACTTCGGCATTCGGTCCATGACGGCGGCCGTGACCGCTACCTCATGGTAGCAGACGAGGCCCGACGCGCCCGCCCAGACATCGTCCGGGATCGAGGCCGTGTCCGCGGGCAGATAGGCGCGGACGCCGAACGCGCTGCCATAGACCTCCGCCTCGATATCCGCGGGCAGCGGAAACTGGGCATCAGGGTGCAGTATGTACTCAGACATTATTAGCCGTACTCCAGGGGATCAGCGGATCAGCCCCGCGACACGCGGTAGCCAAAGAGAGATGAATGGCACGTAGGTGATGATCGCCAGCGCCAGGATCTTCACCACGAAGAAGGGCATGAGGGCGCGGGCGATCGCTCCTATCGGCCGCTCCGTAACCGAAGAGATCACGAAGAGGTTCGTACCGATGGGGGGCGTGTTCAGGCCCACCATCAGGTTGACGATGACGATGATGGCGAAGTGGATCGGGTCTATGCCGAAGGCGACGGCGGCCGGCTGCAGGATCGGCACGAAGATCAGGATCGCCGGTACCGTATCGACGAAGCAGCCGACGACGATCAGGAACAGGTTGACCGCGATCAGGAAAACGATCGGGTTGTCGGTCAGCGTCATGAACATTTCGCGGGCGGCATTCGGCACGTTCTCGATGGCGAGGAACCAGGCGAACAGGCTCGATGTGCCGACGACGATCATCACCGTTGCCGTGGTCACGGCGCTTTCGCGAAAGACCTCGTAGAGGGTCGAGAAGCTGGTGCTGCGATAGAAAACGACGTTGAGGAAGACCGCGTAGGCGACCAGAACGGCGGCGGCCTCCGTGGTGGTGAAGACGCCGCCGCGCACACCGCCCACGACGATGAAGGGCGCCATCAGGACAGGCAGCGTTTCCACGGTGACGCGAAGGATCGACTTGTCACGGTTCCGCGGGACCGGGGGCGGTGCGATGCGGTTGGCGGACAGGAAGATGTAGAGCGCCAGCAGGCCGATGATCAGAAGTCCCGGAAGGATGCCGGCGAAAAACAGGGCGCCGATCGACAGCTTCGTCGGGATCGCATAGATCACCATGATGATGCTGGGCGGGATAATCGGCGCGACGATGGCGCCGGATATGGTCAGCGCGGCGGCGAAGTCGGCGGAATAGCCCCGTTCGCGCATCATCGGCGTCATGACGGAACCGAGAGCAGCCGTGTCGGCGGTCGCGGACCCCGAAAGCCCCGCCATCATCATGTTGGCGAGAATGTTCACGTAGGCGAGCCCGGCGCGCACGCCGCCAACGAGCAAATCGACGAATTCGACGAGTCGCCGGATGACACCGCCGGCAACCAGCAGGTTCCCGGCGAGGATGAAAAGCGGCAGCGCCAGCAGGCCGTAGCTGTTCATTCCGGCGAACATGCGCTGCGCGGAAATGGGCGCGTTGCCGATTCCCGTGAGCAACAGCCCGGCGAAGGCGATGAACCCTACGGCGAATGCGATCGGTGTCTCGACGGCCAGGAGGACCGCCAGCAGAAGCAGGATGAGTCCGACTATCACGGGTCAGCGTTTCCAGGGTTTTGGTCCTGGTCGCCTATCTCCGTGCCGAACAGGAGGTGTTTCGCGGAAACGGCGACGGCCACCAGCGACAGGGCGCAGGACACCGGGATGATCAGATAGGGAATGGCCATCGGCAGGCGGAGCGCCGTCGAGGGCTGGTTCCAGGCCGCGGCAGCCAGCAGGAAGCCGCCATAGCCGATGTAGGCCAGGAAGATCGCCACGGCGAGCAGCCCGTATGCGCGCAACAGCCTCAGGGCGAATGGCCTCTTGTCCAGCCACTGGATGCGGATGTGGGCCTGCTCGCCGAAGGCGCGATACATTCCGAAAAAGGAAATTCCCACCAGCAGGAACTGCGAGAGTTCCTCCGGCCAGGCAAGCGGTGCATGCAGCAGGTAGCGGAGCGCGACCTGGATGACGAGGACCGTCGCTATGATGGCTAGCGACAGCACGAGCGCCGCATCGACTACGCGATCGATGGTTCGAAACATGGATGCCTGCGCCTCATGTGTGGCCCGGTCCGGCCGCAGGCCGGACCGGGGTAATTGACCGCGCGGTTACTCGACGGCGGCGCGGGACGCGGCGCGCATCGACTCGATCTCGGAATAGACCGCGTCGACAAAAGCCGGGTCGAGTTCCTCCTGCAGGTAAGCCCGCATCGGCTCCTTGACGGCGGTGCGGAAGGTCTCGACTTCCTCGCCGGAAGGTGCATAGACCTCCATCCCCAGCTCACGCAGCTTGTCGACCGCGCTGACGCGGGCCTGGAAGTTGCGCTCGCCATACTCGGTGTTGGCCGCCATGCGGGCGCCCGTCACGACGATCTCGCGGAGATCGACGGGGAGGCTCTGGAAGAACGCCTCGTTCATCATGAGCGTGTTGAGGCCGAGCTGATGGCTGTCCAGGGTCATGTGCTTCTGGACCTGATAGAACGAGTAGTCGAGGGCAACGCCGGTCGGGTTCTCCTGACCGTCCACCACGCCGGACTGCATGGCGCCATAGAGTTCCACCCAAGGAACTGGGGTGGGCGAGCCGCCCATGGCCTCGACCATCTTCAGCGACATCGGGCTCGGCGGCACGCGCATGCGGATGCCTTCCATGTCGGCCGCGGTCTTGATCGGATGCACGTTGTTCGTGAAGTTGCGGAAGCCGTACGAGGCGGCCGCCAGCAGGCGCAGACCGGATTCTTCGGCCATCTTCTCGCGGGTTTCCATGAAGAAGGGCGTGTCCACGAACGCCATGCCTTCTTCATCGTTCGCGAACAGGTATGGCGTGGCGAGGATGAGCATGGGCTTGTAGAACGTGCTCATGGTCTGTTCGTCGCCGTGGGCCATCTGGATGGCGCCGCTCTTGGCCTGCTCCAGCGCGTCGGTCATGGAGCCGAGCTGTCCGGCCGGGGCGATCTCGACCGCGATCTTGCCGCCACTGGCACTTTCGACATAGGCCTCGAAGACCTGCCATCCCCTGTGCAGGGCGCTATCCGTGGATTCGCCGTGACTGGCGCGGATCGTGTATTCCTGTGCCGAGGCGGATGCCGCCCCAAGCACCATCAATGCTCCGGCGAGCGCCAATCCTTTTCGAATAGACATGTGTCTCCTCCACTTGTTGAGAGATTGGATGGTGGGAATCGTGGGTCCGGGTTCGTCCCGGATAGTCCAGGGCTCAGAGAACGCCGTATTTGTCGTAGACGTCCTTCAGCAAGGCACCCTGAAGCAGTTCGTCCCTGGTGCGGTTCTCGCTCTCGACCTTGTCGAGGGCGATCTCGATCGCTTTCTCGGCGACGGCAGCAGGAATGGCGATCACGCCATCCACATCGCCGAAAATGAGATCCCCGGGAGCGACCGCCGCGCCGGCGCACCGCACGGGAACATCCATATTCATCATCTTGCCGCGGCCCTTGGAATCGAGCGGGCCGATCCCGCCGTGAAACACCGGGAACCCGGCGGTGCGGATGTGGCGGACATCGCGGACCAATCCATCGGTGACGCACCCCACCGCGCCGCGCATCCGCGATGCCGTGGTCAGGAGCTCACCCCAGGGGGCTATCCGCGTGGTCGGGCCGTCGCATGCGAGCACCGGGACATCGCCCGGCTTCAGATCGTCGATGAGCGCGATCTCGACTTCATAGGGATTTTCGTCGGGAGAGACGGAATAGGTCGGCATGTAGAGGCCGGTCCGGGCACGACCGAATAATGTCAGGCCCTCATCCAGCGGGCGTACGAAGGGCGCCATCGCCTGGTTAGGATAGCCGAGACTGTCGAGCACATCCGACAGGACTGCCGTATAGAGTTGCGCCGCCAGCTTCTCGAAATCAAATAACGCGGGCATTTGATCCCTATTGCAGGGGTGTTAAACGTTTAACCAAGACGTTAGGGCAGTGCTTTTCGGGCGTCAACTGGAATATGAAATTGCCATGGCGAAACAGGGTGAACAGAAACGCAGCCGTCCGACCATTCATGGCGTCGCCGCGCGGGCGGGGGTCTCCACGGCAACCGTCTCGAAGGTTGTCAACGGCAAGAAGACCGGCGTTTCTGCGGAGACCCGACGCCGGGTCGAGGCGGCAATCCGGGAGATGGGCTACAGGCCCAACCGGATCGGGCGCAATCTGCGCACGCAGCGTCACGGTGCGGTCGGCCTGGCGATCGTAGACCCGTCTCCGCGCTTTCTGGCCGATCCCTTCACGACCAATCTGGTCGCCGGCCTTAGCAATCACCTGAGCAAGAACGATTTCGGCCTGCTGCTCTATGGCGTCCTGCCCGGGCGGCTGGCGGAATGTTCCCTGATCCGCATTTCCCAGGTCGATGCCATCTGCCTGAACCCCAGCGGCGATCGGGCGGAGCGCATCGAGTCCATGCGGCTTGTCGCCGGCCTGGGCCAACCTCTGGTGGTTTTCCAGGACCAGCCGGTGCCGGATCTGCCGGATGCCTGTTTCGTCCGTCAGGACGATCACGGCGGATCGGCGGCGATCGCGCGGGAACTCCTGCGCCGAAATCCGCGCCGTGCCGCCATGGTGATCACCGACATTCAATGGCCCGCGGTGGAGAATCGTGTCGCCGGGGTCTCGGAGGTCTTCGCCGACCACAATGTCACGTTGGATCTGATCCCGTGCGACGAGACCAGCGCGGTGGCGATTACGGATGCCACCACCCGCTATCTCGACCGCAACGGGATACCCGACGTCATTGTCGGCCAGAATGACCAGATCGCCATCGCCGCCATCCAGGTTCTGCGCAGCCGCGGCCTAAGGGTGCCCGAGGATGTGGCGGTCTCCGGCTTCAATGCCTTCCCCTTTACCGGCCTGGCCGTACCGCCGCTGACCACGGTCAAGTCGCGGGCCTACGAAATCGGGGTTACCGCGGCCGGGGCCATCATCGAGCGCTTGGAAAGCGGCATCTTCAGCGAGACGGATCATCTGTTGCCGCTCGAACTGGTGCACGGCCAGTCGATCTGAGCAGCCTGAGGAGAACCGCGCCATCGGGACCCACTGAACCGGCCCGGCGTGCAAGGTGCATTCACCGGCATTCCCGAGCCGCGCGGAGGCTAGCCTCCGACGGAGACTTCGAGCTTTCCGACGCCGGCGATGCTGGCGACGATCTCGTCGCCGGGTGTCACCGGGCCGACCCCGGCGGGCGTCCCGGTCAGGATCAGATCGCCGGGAAGAAGTCGAAAGCGGCGTGACAGGGTGGCGATGATCTCCGGCGTCTTCCAGATCATCTGCGCGAGGTCGCCGCTTTGCCGTTCCTCGCCATTGACCGACAGCGAGATCGCGCCTCGGTCCGGATGGCCGATCTGGGACGCCGGCGTCAGCGCGCCGCACGGCGCCGAGCCGTCGAACCCCTTGGCCACGTCCCAGGGGCGGCCGAGCGTCTTGGCCTCGGCCTGCAGGTCGCGCAATGTCATGTCGATGCCGACGCCGTAACCGAACACGCAGTCAAGCGCGGCATCCGGAGGGATATCCTCGCCGCCACCGCCCAGGGCGACGACAAGCTCGACTTCGTGATGCACCGCACCGGCATCGGCGGGATAGGGAAAGACGCCGCTGGTCACGATCGCGGTCGGCGGCTTCAGGAAGAAGAACGGCGGCTCCCGATCCGGATCGTGACCCATTTCGACGGCGTGAGCCGCATAATTGCGTCCGATGCAGAAGAGACGGGCCACGGGAAACCGTCCCGGACTTCCTTCAACCGCAAGCGAGACGATGGGGGCGGGCTCTACGACGTATTCGATGCTCATCGAATGCTCATTCGCAGTTTCAGGGGAACCGGGGAGAGCCAGTGCATGTGCCGCACCCCGGGGGGCGGATCACCGCCCGACGCCGATTAATCCTATGCCGTTTCCCAGTGACGTTGTCACGGCCCGCGTCCGCATTTTCGATCGTGTTCCGTCTTGGTCTTCCCTGCTGTCCGCATAAGCCGGAACGGACCTGACGCCTATCGTCCGGCTCCACGGTGCTCGGCGGCAAAGCCTTTGGCGACGACCGCGATATCGGCGGCCGCTACCGTCAGCGCATAGCCCTGTTCGCTGCGCGACAGCGCTTCCTCGCCGCTGGCACAATAGATTCCGCAGGGCAGGCGGGCGGCGACACAGGCCGAGCGCACCGCGTCGATCGCTGTCTCCAGCGCCGCTTCGACACCGTCAAAGCCGCCAAGCGACAGGGCGAGATCGCCGGTTCCGACGAAGACAAAATCGAGACCGGGCGTTACCGCGATCTCCGCCGCGTTGGCGACGCCCTCGGCGGTTTCGATCATGGCACCGACGACGGTCGTCTCGTTGGCCATCCGATAGTAGGCGGCAAAGTCGTGCAGCATTGGACGCACGCCACCACCGGACCGGCGGCCGTGTGGCGGAAAGCGCGCCGCCCTGACCAGCGCGGCCGCGTCGGCGGCGGTCTCGATCATCGGCGCGAGGACGCCAGCGGCGCCGGAATCGAGCGCGGTGCCGATCGTCTGGGGCAGCGAGTCGCCCGTGCGCACCAGGACCGGACGGTGGCCGCGCACCACCCCCGTGGCCTGCTCGATCGAGGTGCGATCCCACAGCCCGTGCTGGGCATCGATGACCACGACGTCGAGGCCGGTTGCGGCGGCGACCTCGATAAGCGCGGGCGAGCCAAGCGAGAACCACGCGAGCTTGATGGCCTCGCCGGCGCGCAAGCGCGCGCGCAATCCCGTTTCTGGGCCGTCTTTCATCTGCGCTGCCGCCGCTCCTCTGTATCGGACTGTCGTTTCTCCGCGTCGTTCGCCGTATCGCGGAAATAGCTTTTTTCGGCCTCGTACATGAAGGCCGCCATCCGGTCGTGCGCCGCCAGCGAATCCCGGCGGACGAAGGCATCCAGCAACAGCGCCAGGCCGTCGATCACGACCTTCTGGGTCTTTGGGTCGGCTAGCGTGCCGCGGCGGACGATCTGGGCCTGATCGGCAAAGCGCAGGATCGTGTCGGCAAGCCGACGATTGCGTAGCGCGGCGATCCAGGTCTGGCGAAACAGGGTATTGGCGAGGCCGAGCGCCTCGGCGTCACCGGCCGAGGCGGCCTGGCGCGCGTCCGCCTCTGCGCGACGCAGGATTTCGAGGCCGGCGTCATCCAGGTCGCGTGCCGCGTTCGCGGCTGCCCGCGGCTCGATCAGCTTGCGCACCTCGAAGATGTCGACGATGTCGCTCTCGTCCAGCGTCGGCAGCGCAAAGCCGCGCGTGGTGCCGACCAGATGGCCTTCGATGATGAGTTGCAGCAGGGCTTCCCGGACAGGCATCCGCGAGACCCCCGCCGAGCGGGCGATCTCGACGTCGACGAGGCGGTCCTCGGCGCTGATCTCGCCGCGCCGCAGCTTGTTGCGCAGATCCTCGTAAATACGATGGCGCAGATTGCCGCTGCCGGGGGCGGATTCGGGGCCGGCCGGAGGGCCGTCGGTCACGCTGGTCATCGCGAGGTTATCCACGAATCAGTATTCACTTGTGCATGCATGTTTCGTTCCCCATCGTTAGCCTCTTGCGCCTTGTTGGCGGAATTGTCAACGCGGCAGGGCTGAGTCTGGGCGGTTTCAGCGACATATACTGCAATTTCCGTTTCATAACTATATAGAAAAGCCTTGACAGTGTCGCTCCTGGCGCCCAGTGTTCCGAAAAATCAGTATACTAATTTGGCGATCTCGCTCGCGGATCAAGAGGAGGAAAGTATGACGAACCTGAACAGGCGGACGGCCCTGCAACTCCTGGGCGTCGGTGCCCTGGTCGCCGCGGGCGGCGTGCCGCTGGCGCATGGGACCGAGGCGCGCGACAGCGCCAGCATCGCCTGGCCGTCCGATGTGCCCTCCTGGGATCCCAATCAGCGCTTCGGGCCGGACGCCCAGCCGCTGTTCAAGATGGTCTTCGATCAGCCCGTCGGCCAGAATCCCGATCTCGATCTCGTCCCCGAACTGCTGGAGGAGTGGGAGCTGAGCGACGACGCGATGGAGCTGCGCTTCCGCGTGCGCGACGACGTCGTCTTCCATGACGGCACCAAGATGACGGCCGAAGACATCCGCTACACGTTCTTCGAGCGCATCAAGGCCGGGCACCCCATCGATATCGCCAATACGTGGCGCCGGGTCGAGGACATCGAGGTCCTATCGCCGACCGAAGGCGTCATGCGCTTCTCCGCGCCCATGCCGACGGCGCCGCAGTGGCTTGCCTTCCAGGGCGGGTTCGTGGTGCCCAAGCATTATATGGAAGAGGTCGGCCTGGAAGGCTTTCGCGAGAAGCCCGTGGGCACGGGACCCTACCGGCTCGTCGAATATCAGATGAATTCGCGGATGGTGTTCGAGCGCCACGACGCCTACTGGCGCGGCCCGGCGCCGCTGAAGCGCATCACCATCGAGGTCATCAAGGAATCGTCCGCCCGCGTGGCCGCCATCCAGTCCGGGCAGACCGATCTGACCATCAACGTGCCGGTGCGCGAGGCCGAACGCCTGGGCGAGAGCGGGGACCTGATCGCGGAACTCAATCCGATCACCCGCGTCATCCTCCTGCAGGTGCGCCACGATCTGGCCTTCGCCGACGAGAATGTCCGCCTCGCCGCGCACTACGCGATCGACAAGCAGGCGCTTTCCAAGGCCTTCTACGGCGGGGCGGCGGTGCCGCTGTCGGTGATGGCGCCGCCCGGCACGCCCGGTGATGTCGCGGACTTCGAGATCCCCTACGATCCCGAGAAAGCCAAGGCGCTGCTCGCGGAGTCCGGGTTCTCGCCGGACAACCCCGTCAAGCTGACGCTGGCGGCCACGAACGGCCATTTCCCGAGCGACTTCGACATTGCCCGCGCCTTGTTGCAAATGTGGAAGAAGGTCGGTATCGAGGCCGAACTCGACGTCATCGAGTACGCCAAGTACTTCGAGCTGAACCGCGGCGACAAGCTGCCCGAGGCGACGCTCTATTCGTGGGACAACGCCACCGGCGACCCGGAGATCTTCACCGGCTACATGCTCAATCCGGAGATGCCGTTTTCATCGTGGAAGGGCGACGAACCAGGTCCGCAGGTGCTGGAGCTGTTCAAAGAGCCGGACTACGAAAAGCGCATCGCCGGCTATCGCGATCTCAACCGCCGCGCCAGTGAAATGGGGGCCGTGATGCCGCTTCTGCAAAGCGTTCAGACCCTGGTGCGAAAGCCGGATTTGACCTACGAGAAGTTCGGCAACGGCTGGGTGCTCGGTCGCACGCTCGAATGGGACGCGGAGTGAAACGGGCGCAGTCAAACGGTGACGGGCGCATCGCGATGACGCCCGCCAACACCGGCCCGTTCGTCTCGCGGTGATCGTTGTCGGGTCCTGACGTCGTGTCGGCAGCGGCCCGGCGGGGCCAAGACAGCCCGGATCGGCCGGGCAGCCGATCGCGTCCCTCCTCGCCAGTAGGGCGCGACGGGGGCTCCGGCTCTCCGCCGGTCCATCCGCGCCGGTTGATGTCGCCGGTTGATGCCATTCTGGAGCGGCGATGTTCGCAACCATAGTCAAGCTTGTGCTGCGGCGGCTGTTGATCGCCGTCCCGACACTGGTTCTGGTGTCCCTACTGCTGTTCGTCATCCTGCGGCTGCTGCCGGTGGACCCGGCGGTCATGTCGCTGCCGCCCAACGCCAGCGTGGCGGATGTCGAGGCGAAGCGGCAGGAGATGGGCCTGCACCTGCCGCTGATCCAGCAATACGGCATCTGGCTCGGGCAGTTGCTGACCGGCGATTTCGGGACATCGATCCATTTCCGCAAGGACGTGTTTGACCTGATCCTGGCGACGCTTCCCGCCACGATCGAGCTGGCGACGCTGGCGATGCTCATGGCGGCGGTCCTCGGCGTCGCGGGCGGGCTTCTGCTGTTCTACACCCGCGACACGCGCAAGGAGCCGGTGATCGATGTCGGAACGATCGCCCTGCTGTCGGTTCCGGATTTTCTTTGGGCGCTGTTCTTCATGCTGGTCTTCGGCGTGATGTTCGACCTCCTGCCGTTCATCGGCCGGCTGAGCGCCGATGTAGAACGCCCGATGGTCACCGGCTTCCTGCTGCTCGACACGCTGCTAGTCGGACGGCTCGACGCTTTCTTCGACGCCAGCCGCCACATGATACTGCCCGCGTTGGCTCTCGGCCTGTCGGCGGCGCCGCCGATCATGCGGATCCTGAGATCGAGCCTGTTGGACGTCTATCAGGAGGACTATGTCCAGCAGGCCCGGCTGCGCGGCGTTTCGGAGCGTCGCATCCTCGTCCGCCACGCGCTCAAGAACGCGTTCCTGCCGACCCTCAGCCTCATGGGCGTCCAGTTCGGGTTTCTGTTCGGCGGCACTCTGCTGGTCGAGGTGATCTATTCCTATCCCGGCATGGGCAATCTGATGATCGATGCGATCCGCAACGCCGATCTGCCGATCATCCAGATCGTCGGCCTGACCTATTGCGTCATGGTGCTGACGATCAGCGTCGCCGTCGACGCGCTCTACCTGATCCTCAATCCCAAACTCAGGTGAGGACCGTCATGACCGGCCTACCGCTATGGCTGCGCTCGGGGCGCGTTCAGATCGGGCTCGTCCTGCTCGCTGTGGTGACGTTCTGCGCGCTTTTCGCGCCGTTTCTGGCGCCCAACGATCCCAACGAGCAGAACCTGCTGGCGACGCTGCTGCCGCCGATGTGGATGACCGGCGCCGATCCGGCCTATCCGCTCGGCACGGACAGCCTCGGCCGCTGCATCCTGTCGCGCTTGATCTACGGTGCGCGGGTAGCCCTGACCGTCGCGGTTTTCGCCTCTCTCGGTGCCATGATCCTCGGCGCCATCCTGGCGCATGTCGCCGGCTATTTCGGCGGCTGGGTCGACTGGCTCATCGGCCGCGTCGTCGATATCTGGCTGTCGTTTCCGCCGGTGATCCTGTCGCTCATCCTGATGGTCGGACTGGGCACCGGCCTGCAGAACGTCATCCTGGCGATCATCCTCGTCGACTGGACGCGGTTCTGCCGGGTCCTGCGCAGCGACGTGATGGTGGTCGCGCGCCGCGACTATGTCGCCGCCGCGCGCCTGCTCGGCTTTTCGCACTGGCGCACGATCACCCGGGAGATCGCCCCGGCCACCTGGCCGCTGCTCATCACCCTGCTCAGCCTGGAAATGGGCGTTGCCGTGGTCGTCGAGGCGATCCTGTCCTTCGTCGGCATGAGCGTCGGCGCCGATACCCCCGCCTGGGGGCAGATGATCGCTGACGCCCGCCAGGACCTCTACCTGGCGCCATGGACCCTGATCGCGCCGATCCTGGCCGTCTTCGCCACCGTGTTCGGGTTCAATATTCTCGGCGACGGCCTGCGCAGGAGCCTCGACACACGCCTGACGCAAACGGAGCGCGCCTGACATGGCCCTATTGGAAGCGGACAGCCTGTCGGTCGGCCTGCACACCAAGGACGGCGTGCTGGACGCGATCACCGAACTCTCGTTCCGCCTGGAGCGTGGCAAGACGCTGGGGCTGGTCGGGGAATCGGGTGCCGGAAAATCGATGATCGGGCGGACGATCGCACAGCTCCTGCCCAACGGCTTTGCCGTGACCAAGGGAACGCTGTCGTTCGACGGCGAGGACCTGGTGACGATGCCCCCCGCCCGGCGACGGGCGCTGCTCGGCCGCGACATCGCCTTCATTCCGCAGGAGCCGTTGTCGGCGCTCAATCCCGTGCTGACCATCGGCCAGCAGATGCGCGAGCACCTGCATCACATCGGCGGCGAGGACGGCCGACGCTGGCGCGATCGGGCGATCGCGGCGCTCGATGACGTGCATCTTCCCGATCCGGCGGGGCTCCTGGCGAAGTACCCGCACCAGCTATCGGGCGGCATGTGCCAGCGCGTCCTGATCGCCATGGCCTTCGCCAGCCGTCCCAAGCTGCTGATTGCGGACGAACCGACGACGGCGCTCGACGTCACCATCCAGGCGCGGATCGTCGCGCTGATCGGCGAGATGCAGCGCCGCGACCAAAGTGCGGTCCTGTTCATCACCCACGACCTGCGGCTGGCGGCCGAGATCTGCGACGAGGTCATGGTGCTCTACGCCGGCCGCCAGGCCGAGCACGGACCGGCCGGCACGCTCTTCACCGAACCGGCGCATCCCTATACGCGCTGCCTGGAACTGGCGGTGCCGGACATCGATGGCCCGGCCCGGGGGCTCTATGTGCTGCCCGAGCGGATGCCCGGCCTGCGCGCGATCGCCGGCCTGACCGGCTGCCGCTTCGCGGCGCGTTGCCCGCTGGCGGCGGATGACTGCCAGGCCAGGGAACCGGCCTTGTCGGAGGTGGCGCCGGGGCATCGTGCGGCGTGTTTCCGCTCCGGAGAGGTGCCCACCATCCGGCCGCCGGAGGCCGATAGCGCACCGCCGGCCGTCGGCGACGGCGTGCTTGAGGTCGCCGAACTGCGCAAGGACTACGTCACCCGCCGGCGCCTGATCAGGGCCCCGATCGTGTTCCCGGCCGTCAAGGCGGCGAGCTTCGAACTGCGCGATCGCGAGTTCGTCGGCATCGTCGGCGAAAGCGGCAGCGGCAAATCGACGATCGCGCGCATGCTGGTCGGCCTCGAACAGCCGACGGCGGGGCGGATGGCGCTGCTCGGCCGCGCGGTCGCCGGCAACGACCGCGATACGCGCGCCTTCCGCCAATCGCATATGCAGATCGTCTTTCAGGACCCGCAGTCGGCCCTGAACCCCCGCCGGCGGGTCGCCAGCATCATCACCCAGGCCCTGGAGGTGGCCGCAGAGCCGGTCAGCGCGGCCGAGCGGGCCGACATCGTCGCGCGGCTTCTCGCCGAGATCGGGCTGGCGCCGGAAACGGCGTCGCGCTACCCCTCGCAACTGTCCGGCGGACAGAAGCAGCGGGTCAACATCGCGCGCGCCATCTGCGGCGTTCCGCGTATCCTGGTGGCCGACGAGATCGCCTCCGGTCTCGACGTCTCGGTGCAGGCCCAGCTCATCAAGCTGTTGCTGCGGCTGCGCGAGGAGCGCGGCTTTTCGATGCTGTTCATTTCGCACGACCTAGCCGTGGTGCGCCACCTATGCGACCGCGTGCTGGTGATGTTCAAGGGCGAGATCGTCGAAAGCGGTCCGACCGACGACGTGTTCCTGAACCCGCGGCACGACTATACGCGCACCTTGGTGGCCTCGGTGCCGCGCGGCGCGTCGGCCGAGACGCCAGCGCCCCGGCGTCTGAGTGCGGTTCAATGACGGTGCTGGCGCCTGGGCGCGCCGTCGTCGCGCCGGCCGATCGCGACGGGGGCGGACAATGCCGCAAGATGCCGAGCCCATGATGAGTCGCCGCCACTATGGCGGGCGCAATCTGGCCCGGGCGGTCTCGTTTGCGGACCTGCGCCGGATGGCACAGCGGCGTCTGCCCCGGTTCGTGTTCGAATATCTCGAAGGCGGCGCCGAGCAGGAAGTCACGTTGCGTCGCAACCGCGCCGTCTTCGACGACATCCAACTGATCCCGCGCACGCTGGTTCCGCTCGATCGTATCGACCTCTCCACGACGTTGCTCGGAAGCCCGGTGCCGTTGCCGGTGGCCGCCGCGCCGACCGGATTCAGCGGTCTGCTCTGGCGTCACGGTGATGTTGCGCTGGCCAGGGCCTGCGCGCGGATGGGCGTTCCGTTCATCCAGAGCACCGTGTCGAACGCGCGCATCGAGGATGTCGCCGCCGTCCCCGGCCTGCGGCACTGGTTTCAGCTCTATGTGTTCCGATCGGAGGATTTCCTCGAGCGCCTTCTCGCCCGCGCCGAGGCGGCCGGATGCGAAGCGCTGGTCCTCACCGTCGACAGCAGCATCTTCGGCAACCGGGAATGGGACAAGCGCAACTATCGCTCCGGCACCGATCCGACGCTGGCGAACAAGATCGAAGTGCTGCGCCACCCGCGCTGGCTCGCCAGCGTTCCGGCCAAGGGCGTGCCGAGCTTCGGCAATCTGCTCGAGTTCCTGCCGGAGAACCGGCGCAAGATGGTGCATGCGGCGAACTGGGCCCGCGATGCGATCGACACCGGTCTCGACTGGGACAGGGTCGGCTGGCTGCGCAAGCGATGGACCAGGCCCCTGTTGATCAAGGGGCTGCTGTGCGCCGACGATGTCGCCATGGCGCTCGCGCAGGGCGCCGACGGTGTCGTCCTCAGCAACCATGGCGGGCGACAGCTCGACGGGGCGGTCTCGCCGATGTCCGTGCTGCCGGCGATCGCCGAGGCGTTCGCCGGGCGGCTGACGATCCTCGTCGACAGCGGGTTTCGACGGGGCACGGACGTGCTGAAGGCGCTCGCCCTGGGCGCCGATGGTGTCCTTCTCGGCCGGACGTTGCTGTATGGCCTGGCTGCCGGCGGCGAGGCCGGCGCGGGGCGGGCGTTCGACATCCTCTTCGAGGAGACGCGCCGGGCGGCCGCGCTGTCGGGCTGCCGGACGCGCTCCGAGATCGTCGCCGACCGGCTGGTCGTCCCTGCCAGGGGCGATCCCGCCTACTGAACCTCGTTGACGTAGCGGTGGCTCGTCGTGTCGGCGTGATGGATCGCCAGGATCGTCGGCGTGTTGGTCTGGTCGTAGGCCATCTCCTCGATGACGAGCACCGGCGCGTTCGGCGGAAGCTTGAGCGCGCGGGCGATCGTCTCATCGGCCAATTGCGCGCTGAGCTGCTCGCGCACCGCCGAAATCCGCACGCCGTAGGCCTCCGCGATATGGGCGTAGAGCAGGTGCGGCAGGTCCTCGGCCGGGCGCGATAGCCCGGGAAAGCGCGCCGCGTCCATGACGAAGCGGTCGTGCATCACCGGCTTGCCGTCGGCGTAGCGCACCCGGTCGATCCGCAGCACTTTGTCGGCTTCGCCCAGATGCAGTGCCTCGGCCTCCGTGGGCGTGGGCGACGCCACCTGCACCGAAAGCGGGCGGGACTCGGCGGTGGTGAGCGCGCCGTCGGCGCGGTGCAGCCGGAAGTACTTCATCAACAGCGCCAGGCTGTGCTGCGGCGTCCGGCCGGTGACGACCGTGCCGGTCTTGCGGCGGCGGCTCAAAAGGCCGTCATTGGTGAGATCGAGGAGCGCCCGGCGCACCGTGCCGGTCGCCACGCCGAACTGCTCGCCGAGCGCGATCTCGCTGGGCAGCACCGTGCCGGCCGGCCAGCGCCCGGACAGGATGGCTTCGGTGATCTGGCGCTTGACGACCTCGTACAGCGGCATGCTGTGCGCCGCGGCGGGCGTGGGCCAGGGCGCATCGCGACCCGTCGCGGGCTTGGCGTCGTCAGAGGCGGACATTCGGCTTGCATCCCTTATTTATATAAACTATATAGTAATACCACAAACAAGGCCAACCGACATGCGTTTCGGGCGCACCGGAGCTCCCGCGTGTGTCAGGGGGCGCCGGCAGCAGGAGGAGAAACCCATCATGCCGATTCGACAGAGTGTATTCGCCTTCAGCGGCAGCGCCAGCCGCCCGTCCAAGACGCGCGCGCTGGTGGAGACCGTGGTCGAACGCCTGGGGCGCCATGCCGACATCGACGCCCGCATCGAGGATTGCGGCAGCTTCATGAGCGAGCCGTTGACCTACGACCGTGGTCGCCTTTGCGAGGCGGGACGAACGATCCTGGACGGGATCGAGCAGGCCGACCTGCTGGTCGTCGGCTCGCCGGTCTACAAGGGGTCCTATTCCGGCATCTTCAAGCATGTCTTCGATCTCGTCGATCCGATCAAGCTCCACAACAAGCCGGTGCTGATCTGCGCGACCGGCGGGGGGCATCGTCACGCCCTCGTCGTCGAACACCAGCTTCGTCCGCTCTTCTCCTTCTTCTGCGCGCGCACCGCACCGGTGGCCATCTATGCCGGCGACAGCGATTTCCGCGACGGCGCGGTGGCGGCCCCCGATCTCAACGACCGGATCGATCAGGCGGTCGCGGATTTCGCCATGATGGCGCGCCAGCCGATCCTGCAGGTCGCCTGCTGAGCGGCGCTCGGCCCCTCTTTCCATCCCGAATCCGCCGTCGCCGGTACAGCCGGCCGGCTGTGCCTTTTTCGGCTCATCACTTTCGAAGACAGGAGCTGTCATGAAACAGATCAAACTCGGACTGTCGGCCTGGCGCATGGGCTATCACATCGCCGCCTGGCGGCATCCCAGCGTGCAACCCGACGGCTCCATGGATCTGAGCCATTTCAAGGCGGTCGCGCAAGCCGCCGAGCGTTACCGCTTCGACCTCATCTTCATGCCGGACGAGCTGGCCATTCGCGGCGAGGACAATCCCGAGGGCGCGCGCAGCCGCGGCAGCCATGTCGCCGAGCTGGAGCCGATCACCCTGCTGTCGGCTCTCGCCGCGCTGACGCAGCATGTGGGTCTGGTGTCGACCGGGTCGACCACCTACGCCGAGCCTTACAACACCGCCCGCCAGTTTCTGTCGCTCGATCATCTGAGCAACGGCCGTGCCGGCTGGAACGTCGTCACGTCCTGGGGCAAGGAAGACGCGCTGAACTTCGGCCATCTGGCCGCGCCCGACTACAACCTGCGCTACGAGCGTGCCTCCGAGTTCGTCGACGTGGTGCGCGGCCTTTGGAACAGCTGGGACGCGGACGCCTTCCTGCGCGACAAGGAGTCCGGCCTGTTCTTTGACCCTCAGAAAATGCACGTCCTCGATCATAAGGGCGACCATTTCAACGTTCGCGGCCCGCTGCACATGGCGCGCTCGCCGCAGGGCGAGCCGGTCATCTTTTTCGCCGGCGACTCGGAGGCCGGCCGCGATGTGGCGGCCAGGGCCGCGGACGTGGTCTTTACCGCCAAGCAGACCCTTGAGGACGCCCAGGCCTTCTATGCTTCCGTCAAGGGCCGCCTGGCCGCGAACGGTCGCACCGAGGACGAGCTGCTGATCATGCCCGGGCTGATGCCGATCGTCGGGCGCACGCGCGAGGAGGCCGAGGCGAAGCACGAGGCGCTGCAAAACCTCATTGACCCGCTGATCGGTCTGGCCTCGCTCTACGACCGACTCGGCGATCTGTCCGACTACGATCTCGATGGCCCGGTGCCCGAGCCGAAAGACCCGGCATTCCGCAGCCGCGCAGAGGTGATCTACAAGCTGGCGCAGAAGGAAGGCTACACTATCCGCCAGCTCTACATGGCGCTGGCATCCGGCCGGGGCCACCGCGTGGTGATCGGTACCGCCGAGGACGTCGCCGACGCCATGCAGGAATGGCAGGAAGGGCGCGCCGCCGACGGCTTCAACATCATCCCGACCCATCTGCCCGAGGCGCTCGACGATTTCGGCACCCTCGTCATTCCCGAGCTGCAGCGGCGCGGGCTTGTGCGAACCGAGTATGACGGTACCAGCCTGCGCGACAATCTCGGCCTGCCGAAACGGGGGCTGTAATGGCCTTGCCGGCGGTAGCCGTCAGCCGCCGGCGCTGAAAGATTCCATTGTCGGTGAGGCGCGGCCGGTCGAACGGCCGTCCTCGTCGACGCCGCGGCTCGCCGGAGCCAGCGCGAACAAGTGATCCCAGCCAATTATTGCCGCGGTTCGAACCGCGGTCCTAGCCGTGGCGCGCACCCGCCGGGATGCCCCGACCTTGGCCCGACGACGGTGCTGTCTCCGAAGAGCACCGATCGTCCGCCCGCTCGCGCTTTTCCCAATATGCCGGTCGTCGCCAAAATCCGCCGAAACGGCGGGAACGGTCATGACGGCCACTCGGGCGCATAACGCTTGAGCGTCTCGTAATACCGCTCGGCCGCCTCGGTCCAGGACCAGGGGCTGCCGACATCCGGCAGCGGCTCGGGCAGGGAAATCCATGGCCGCGGCTCCGGCGCCATGAAGTGAAGCTTCTGCGCAGCGAGCGCGCGGGCATCGACCCGATTGACGGCGGCGGCGACCTCGACCGGCGGAGGCCAGGCGAGGCCGAAGCGGGTGTGGATGGCGGCGGCGGCGCGCAACCGCAGCTGACGAACAGCGGCCAGTGCCATCGGTGCGAGCACGGTCATCGCGTTCACTTTCGGGCCCTGGTCGTCGCCGAGATACGCTTCGTGGCCGTCGTTCAGGAGACCGTAGGCGCGAAGGTCGCGTGGCAGCGCCTCGGCGACGAACACCGAATGCTGGGCGACCGAAATCACGATATTCGGCGTGGCGCCGGCGAACCGGGGGATCTTGGCGAGGTGCTCGGCCAGGTCGGCGGGATGTACCTGCTCGGGAGTCGGCTCGAGCAGGTCGAAGGCGCCGCCGCGCGCCGTCTGAACCCATGTGTAGGGATGATTCGTCATGCTCGACTGGCCTCCGCCTCCAGCCTCGATAGCCCCGCGGCGAACGCTGCCGCACTTCGCAATCTGACCCTTCTGGCCTTGTTATCCATGATCAATGAAGCTGCGGCATTACAGCGGTCTGCTGCGCCGCACACGAATACGGTCGCCCGCCGCACACCGTACGGCAGCCATCCGTCTCTGCATCCTGCGTCGGTCGTGGATAACGACCCGTAAATTTGGCGTGTCGTGACGCACCGAATTCCGTGATTGTGGAAAACCGGCCGCTCCATCGTCGCAAGCGGGCTCAACGGAGGCCGGACTCCTGTTCGGCGGTGGCGCCGGCGGCCAGTTCGACGATCTCGTTGGTGATTTCTTCCTGGCGCAGGCGGCGGTAGACGGCGGTCAGCTCGTCCAGCTTCTCGTCGACGTTGTCGCGGGCGGCGATCATGGCATGCATCCGCGCGTCGTTCTCGGCCGCGAACGACACCATGATCGCCTCGCACAGTTCGGCGAACAGGTACTCTTCGGCCAGTTGCGCGACAAGCGTCCCGGGTTCCTGCGTGACCAGCGGTGGCACCAGGCGAGGCGAGACGGGAAAGCGGCCGAAATCGAGCGGAACCAGAGCCCGGTCCACGATCTCGATTGCTCCACCCGAGGCCGGGGTGGCGTGAACGATGTCGGCGCGGGTCGCCCCTGCCGACAGCCTCTCATAGACGGCGTCGGCCAATCGATTGGCGAGCGACGGCACTTCGTCGGCATGGGCCGCCATGGGTGCCGACCAACCGACCGACAGCCCACGTTCCGCGGCAACCATGAGCCCGCGATCACCTGCCAGGAGCAGGTCGGTCGGCGCGCCGTCCGCAGCCTGCGTATGGCGCTCGACGGCGGCGAGCACCCGCTCGTTGAAGGTTCCGGCGAAGCCCTGCTCGGAGCACAGGGCGATGACGATGCGGCCCCCGGTACCGTGTCGGGGTTCGGCGGCAGTCGCGGAGGCGGGCAGAAGGGCGAGTGCTTCGCCGATTGCGTTGCCGACCGTGTCCGCATAGGCGCGAATGCCGGCAAGCCGCGCCCGGGCTTCGCGCGACCGGGAGGCGGCGATGCCGCGCATGGCCGTGATCACCAGTTCAAGCTGATGGACGCTGCCCATGCGCTGTTCGACGTCGTTCAGCCGTTCGGTCATGGCGCTGCGGCCTCGGCCTGCGATGCGGCCGTGACGTCTGCCACCAGGGACGAGACGGCCTCGACGAGCGCTTGCCGCACGGGGGCTTCCAGCGCACCCGCTTTCGTCACGGCGTCCACGGCCTGCGCCGCGTGAGCGTCGAGGTGGCCGGCGAGCCGCGCCCTGACGTCGTTCATCGTTTCGGTCGGGCAGGTATCGAAGATCCCGTCGGCCAGCGCGGCAAGCAAGGCCACCTGATCGGGCAGGCGCAGGGGCGAGAATCGCGGCTGGGCGAGCAGGGCGCGGATACGTTGGCCCCGGACGATCTGTGCCTTGACGCGGGTGTCGGATATGCCGCCGAAGCGGGTGAACATCTCCAGTTCGAGAAACTGCGCGTAATCGAGGCGCACGCGCCCCGACACATCGCGCAGGGCGGGTTTCTGCGCCTTGCCGCCGACCCGGCTGACGCTCAGGCCGACATCGACGGCGGGCCGCTGGTTGGCCGCGAACAGGCGGGAATCGAGGACGATCTGGCCGTCCGTGATCGAGATCAGGTTCGTCGGGATATAGGCCGACAGGTTGCCGGCATCGGTTTCCGCGATCGGCAAGGCGGTCAGCGACCCGCCGCCGAGCGCTTCGGAGAGCTTCGCCGACCGCTCGAGCATGCGCGCGTGCACGTAGAAGACGTCGCCGGGGTAAGCCTCGCGGCCGGGAGGTTCGCGGGTCAGCAGCGCCAGTTCGCGGTGCGTGGCGGCGTGTTTGGTCAGGTCGTCGATGACGATCAGCACGTCGCCGCCGCGATCGCGGAAGTATTCCGCGATCGTGAACCCGGCGAAGGGGGCGATCCATTGAAGGCCGGGGGCGACCGCGGCGGGCGCCGTCACGAACACGCAGCGTTCCGGTGCGCCGTGCGCGCGCACGGCCTCGATCACCCGTTCGATCGCGGAGGCGCGCTGCCCGATGGCGACATAGACGCAGACGATATCGGAGTCCCGCTGGTTGATGATCGCGTCGACGGCCAGCGACGTCTTGCCCGTCGCGCGGTCGCCGATGATCAGCTCGCGCTGGCCGCGCCCGAGGGCGAAAAGCGCGTCGACGGCGAGGATCCCGGTCTGGACCGGTTCGGAAACGAGGTCGCGCTCGATGATGGCCGGCGCCGGCCGCTCGATGGGGTGGCGCTCTTCGGCCGCGACCGGCTCGTCGCGGTCGAGCGGCCGGCCGAGAGGATCGACGACGCGGCCCAACAGGCCCGGCCCGACCGGAACGCGGACCACCTCGCCGGTGCCGGAAACCCGGCTGCCGGCCTCGATCTGCGTCACGTCGTCGAGAACGACGACGCCGATCAGGTCGGCGTCTAGCGTCATGGCGAAGCCGTAGCGATCTCCCTCGAACCGCAGCAGTTCGTCCAGCCGGGCGTCGGGCAGGCCGGAGACGAAGGCGATTCCGTCGCTGACCCGTTCGACGCGCCCGATGGTTTCGACCTGCGGCCCGAGCCGCGCGCTCGCGACAGCCCTGCGGCTCCGCTTGAGCCACTGCTTGTCGAGACCTTCAGGCTTGGTTTTCGTCATGGCGGTTCAGGTCGGCTAGCAGACGGTCGAGGTCCGCCCGGAAACTGTTGCGAACCTCGGCGTGCGGCCCGCGCAGCTCCAGGCCGGCAATCAGCTTCGGATCGACGGACACGGCGATCTCGACATCCCGGTCCAGCGCCTTCTTCAACGCGTCCCGGCAATCGGATCGCTCGCGGTCGGTCATCGGTCGCGCCGCGGCGATCTGCAACGGCGTCCCGTCGGCGCCGAGATCGGCACGGATGTCGTCCGGCAAGGCGGCGACGCCGTCCGCCAGGCCATCGACAAAGCCGGCGACGCGCGCCTGGTCGGGAAGGCGGTCGAGCAGCCGGGCGGCGATGTCGACGGCCAGGCTGCCGGCCTTCTCTGCGACCTTGTGCTGACCGGCGGCCTGCGCGCGCTCGATGTCCTTCTCCGCTTCCGAGCGGATCTTGTCGGCCTCCTCGCGCGCCGTCGCGATCAGGGCCGCCTTCCGCTTCTCGGCTTCCTCGCCGGCCTGCTTCAGGGCGTCACCGCGGCTTGCGGCGAGCCTGGCGGCTTCGGCCTGCGCCTTCGCCTTTTCGTCTTCCGCGGCCGCCTTCGCGGCCTCGGCCTGATCGACGATCCGGTCCGCGGCGGCCTGTCGCCTGGCGAGGATATCGGCGACCGGCTTGAACAGGAACCGGCTCAGCAGCCAGACGAGGACCAGCGCGTTGATCGCCTGGAGCCCGAGCGTCCACCAGTCGATCCGCATGTCCCGACCGCCGCTACTGGACGAACGGGTTGGCGAACAGCACGAGCAAGGCGATGACAAGGCAGTAGATCGCCATCGTCTCGATCATCGCGAGGCCGACGAACAGGGTGCGCGACAGCGTCCCGGCGGCCTCCGGCTGGCGCGCGATCGCGTCCATCGCCGCGGCCACCGCGCGCCCTTCGGCCAGGGCCGGCCCGATCGCGCCGAACGACACGGCGATCGCGGCCGCGAGGATGCTGACTATCTCGATCCAGTTCATGACTTGCCTCGTGGTTGGTCGTCGCCGTCGGATCGGCCGGATTGCGTCTCGCTCACCGCCGCGCCGATGAAAACCGTCGCCAGGACCGCGAAAATATAGGCTTGCACGGTGCCGGTCAGCAGATCGAGCGCCATCAGCGGAATGGGTACGAGCAGGCCGGCGAGCGACAGGATGATCCCGATGATGAAGACGCCGCTCATGATGTTTCCGAACAGACGCACGATGAGGGAGAAGGTGCGGGTGAACTGCTCGACGACGTTGAGCGGGATCATCACCCATGTCGGTTCGGCGAACGTCTTGAAATAGCCGGCGGGACCGCGGGTGCGGATGCCGAAATAGACGGTCGCGCCCAGCACGATCAGGGCAAGGGCCGCGTCCGTCTCCAGATGCGCCGTCGGCGGTTCCACCCCCGGCACCAGCGAGGACCAGTTGGCGATGAGCACATAGACGAAGATGGTGCCGATGAGTGCCCGATAGGGGGCGGGGGCGACCTGCATCGTGTCGCGGATCTGGCCGTCTATGGCGTCGACGAGAAGCTCCAGCGCCGCCTGGGCCCTGGAGGGGCGAAGCGACAGGTGGCGTGTGGCGATGAAAGAGAAGGCGACCAGCAGCACCATGATCGCCCAGGTCACGAGCACCGGTGCGGTGATCGGCATCGGGCCGATGTGGAAGACCGGTTCGAGGACGAAGGGAGATGCGGTCATCCGACGGGTCCCACGCGCTTGATGACGGCCTGACGGGCAACGAGCAGTCCCAGTGCGCCGGCCAGCAGCGGCAGCGCGCCCAGCCGCGACAGGAGGACGAAGACCGCGGCCAGCAGGCCAAACCGGCCGAACTGGATGGCGAGCGCCATGACCATGGACCCTGATCGCGCGAAGATTTGCGTGTTCCACCACAGCGACCCGAAGTGCACGGCGCCGACGCCGAGGCCGACGAGCAGCCCGAGGCCGGACTGGGCGATCAGGGACATGGTCGATGCGCTCATTGCCTGTGCATCCATCTCCATGCGGACCAGAAACCGAAAGCCGCCCCCAGCATCAGCAAGGGCGCGGAAAAGAACACGCCGGTCTCGAATACCCGATCGAGCCATCGCCCGGCAAAGAGGCCGACCAGCGTCGGTACGACGATGGTCCAGCCGAGGATACCGATCTGCCCGAACCGCATTCCGAGCGAGGGTTCGGGATCCTCGCGCGCCCCTTGCGTGCGTGCGGCGGCCCGCCGGGCGGCTTCCGCCAGCTTGCCGGATTCGTTCGGGCCGTCGGTCTCGCTCACGGCGTACCTTTCTCCCGATCCGTCGACATCCGGTCGGGCTGTGGCCAATCCTGCTGTCGTTCCGGTCGAAGATACCGCATGAGCTGGCGCACGGCACGGGCGTGGAGGCGCGTCTGCTCGACGCGGGCACGCCGGTCGGCGTCGGACTCCTCCGCGCGCCGGGCACGGACCATGGCCGCCAGCTTGCCGAGGTCGTCGCCAAGGACGCCCTGTCGGCAGGCGATCGCCACCTTTTGGCCGTCGCTGACCGACAGGACGCCGCCGCGGACCGCGCAGAAATGTTCGGCATCGTCGGGCGTGCGCCAGCGAACGACCGAGGCCGGCAGCACCGTCAGCATGTCGGTATGGTTGGGAAGTATCCCGAAACTGCCGCTCAGGTCCTCGGCGCGCACGGACCGGATGTCGCCGCGGTCGACGAGCACGGCCGCCGGCGTGGTGATGACGAGATGCAGCGCCCCGCTCACCGCTCGGCGCCTCCGGTTCGCGGCGCGTTCGCCGTGGTCCTGGCCGACTTCTCCTTGTCGCGGCCTTCCGCGAGCGTGCCGATCATGTAGAGCGAGCTTTCCTGCCAGTCGTCGCACTCGCCGGCCAGGATCGCCTTGCAGCCGGCGATCGTATCGACGACGTCGACCGACCGGCCCGGAACGCCGGTGAAGGCCTCGGTGACGCCGAAGGGCTGGGTGAAGAACCGCTGCAGCCGCCGCGCGCGTTCGGCAATGCGGCGGTCCTCGGCCCCCAGTTCCTCCATGCCCAGCAGGGAAATGACGTCCTGGAGCTCTCGGTAGTGCTCAAGCGTCTGGCGCACCTGTACGGCCACGTCCGCATGCTCGTCGCCGACGACGAGCGGATCGAGCAGGATCGAGGACGAGCCGATCGGGTCGATGGCCGGGTACATCCCCTCGGCGGCCATGGACCGCGACAGCACGACCATGCTGTCGACATGGGCGGCGATCGTCGTCACCGCGGGATCGGTGAAGTCGTCGGCGGGCACGTAGACCGCCTCGATGGCGGTGACGGACGCGCCGCCGACCGAGGCGATGCGCTCCTGCAGCGCGCCGACCTCGCTGGCCAGCGTCGGCTGGTATCCGACCCGCGAGGGAAGGCGTCCGAGCAGTCCGGAAATCTCCGCACCGGCCTGAACGAAACGGAAGATGTTGTCCATCAGCAGGAGCACGTTGCGATGGCCCTCGTCGCGGAAATACTCGGCGACCGTGAGGGCCGACAGCGGCACCCGCCACCGCGCGCCGGGCGGCTCGTTCATCTGGCCGTAGACGAGCACGGTCCGGTCGAGCACACCGGACTCCCGCATGTCCATCAGCATTTCGTGGCCCTCGCGGGAACGTTCGCCAACGCCTGCGAAGACGGAAATCCCCTGGTAGCCGGAGACCATGGCGTGGATCAGCTCCATCACCAGTACGGTCTTGCCGACGCCCGCGCCGCCGAACATGGCGGCCTTGCCGCCCTGCGCGATCGGGGCGAGCAGGTCGATCACCTTGATGCCGGTCGCAAACAGGTCGGTCGTCCCGGCCTGCTGCGCGAGCGGGGGCGGGCGGCGATGGATCGGACGTCGCGGCACGTCACCGGGCAGCGGCGCCCCGCCGTCGCCGATTTTGCCCGTCACATCGAGAAGGCGGCCGAGAACGGCATCCCCGACCGGCATTTCCAGCGGGCCGCCGGAGAGCCGGGCCCGGGCGCCGCGCTGGAGCCCGGTGGTCGGCTGAAGCGCGACGGCGCGCACGACATGCTTGTCGCGATGGGCCTGCACCTCGGCGACGATCGGCCTCGAGCCCGGTCCCTCTATGACAAGGGAATGATCGATCGGCGGGAGCGGCGCGGCGGCGAACGATACATCAATGACAGCGCCGCGCACCGCGACCACGCGCCCAGAGACCTGTTCCTCACTTCCCATCGAAGTGTGCTCTTCGCCAGTCGGTTGGGCATTCGGACGGAGTCCGCCGGACAACCGTCCGTCGACATGGTGCCGAGGTGCGTGACGCTGGTCAAATCGTTGTTACCGAACCGATGGTCAGGCGCCGACGTGCGGCGGTCTCGGAAGTCGGCTTAACGGTTGATCATGGCCCGTCGGGGCCCGAGTTATCGTCAGGGAAGGGCCGCGGCGCCGCCGCCTCGCCCAGTGATCACGGGCGTTCAAGCGAAACAGGGATCTCGGTTCGGGACTGTCGCACCACCCGGTATCCCCGCACGGCGCACAGGGTAGCCCGGACCGTGAGCACGGTAACCCTTCGACTCGCGGGTGCTTTGAAAGACGGCTATAGTTCGGGTTTGCGGCCATGGCGGGCTGGGCGTGCCCGTAGCGAGTTGTGCGATGCGAGCAGCCCCTGAGAACTCGAAAATCGACGGTCTCTTCGACAAGATGGAAAGCAGGGCGAAGGCCGTGCTCTTCGCCGATGTCGTCGGGTCGGCGCGGCTGTTCAAGACAGACGACGACGATGCCATTCGCTCCTGGCTGACTCTCCTCGAGCGTGTGCAGGCGGACCTTCTGCCCGAGCATCGCGGCCGGCTGGTCAAGAACCTGGGCGACGGAATTTTCGCGGAGTTCCAAGAGGTTGCCGACGCGGTGCGCTTCGCGTTCGCGATCACCGTCGAACTCGACCACGTGAACGCCTCGCTTCCCTCCGGCCGCAAGATGCATCTGCGCGTCGGTATCGATGTGGGTGATGTGCTCACCACCCAGGACAACGACCTCTACGGTCAGCACGTCAACATCGCCGCGCGCCTGATGTCCGTCGCCCGCCCGGGTGAGATCGTCGCGACCGCCGAAGTGCGCGATGCGCTGTCGAACGAACTCGATGCAGAATTCGAGGATATCGGCGAGTGTCATCTTAAGAACGTCGCTCATCCGGTGCGCGCATTCCGGGTTCACCCGATAGGAACGCATCCCAGCGTTGTACCGCTGCTTCGGTACGAGGACCTTCTCCCCACCGTCGCCGTCATTCCGTTCGCGCCGCGCAGCCGGTCGCGGGACCACTATACGCTCGGCGAGGTGCTTGCCGAGGAGCTGATCGTCGCCCTGTCGCGCTCGTCGGAACTGAACGTTATTTCCCGCCTGTCGACGACCGGTTTCCGGATGCGAGAAAGTCCGCTGGCCCAGATCGGACAAACCCTGAAGGCCGACTTCGTCCTGTCCGGCACCTATAGCGGCGATCGCGATCACGTCGTTCTCGATATCGAGCTTGCCGAGGTGAAGAGCGGCCGGGTGATCTGGTCGAGCCGGATCAGCGAGAGCGTGCCCGACCTGCTGAAGGACGCGGCCGCCATCTATCAGATCGCCAAGGATTGCCAGAACGCGATCCTTCGCACCGAGATGCAGCTTGCCCTGTCCAGCCCGATGCAGACGCTGGAAGCCTATTCGCTGCTGATGAGCGCCGTCGGCCTGATCCACAGGCTGTCACGACGCCATTTCGGCTATGCCGGCGAACTGCTGGAGGAACTGATACAGCGGTCGTCCAGCCAGCCGGCGACCGCCCTGGCGTGGAAGGCCAAGTGGCACGTTCTTTCCGTGCAGCAGGGCTGGACGGACTCGCCGGCCCGCGAGACGGCCCTGGCCCTTCAGTGCACGCAAAACGCCCTGGACTACGATCCCACGAACGTTCCCGCGCTGGTCGCCGAGGGCTTCGCCCTGACCAATCTGGCGCATCGGCTCGACGAGGCCGAGCACCGGTACGACATGGCGCTCGACTACAACCCGAACGACGCGATGGGGCGGCTGTTGCGGGGCACGCTCTACGCGTTCAAGGGGCAGGGCGAGGCGGCGATGAGCGACACGGAGCTGGCCCTGCACCTGTCGCCGATCGACCCGCACAGGTATTTCTACCTGTCGCTTGCCGCGTCGGCCGCCGTCGCCGCGGAGAACTACGAGCGCGCGCTCGAACTTTCGAAACTGTCGCTACGCTCGAACCGGGCCCATACGTCGACGCTGCGCGTCAAGGCGGTCGCCGAGATGCGCCTCGGCAAGGCCCCGGAAGCGAAGCTGACGGTCCAGGAACTTCTCACGCGACAACCCGATCTGACGGTCCATCGGTGGCTTGAGACCTCACCGAGCGCGTCATTCAAGATCGGGCGCGAGTTCGCCGAAACGCTGAAGCAGGCCGGTCTGCCGCCGTAGGCAGACACGGCGGCATAGACAGGCCGAGGATAGAGCCAAGGGAGGGCGCCATGACTGGTCCGGAATCCGCATCGCCGGAAGGTGGGTTTGGGGGCTTTGGAGGCTTCGGGGGATTTGGTGGTTTCGGAGGCTTTGGCGGCTTCGGCGGTTTTGGCGGATTTGGTGGGTTCGGTGGCTTCGGGGGATTTGGCGGATTCGGTGGCGCGCCGGCCTTCGACTCGCCGCTCGTCGTCAATGCCCTGATCACCAATCGCGACGGCATCGCCGGCACCTGGATACCGGTCACCGCCGCCATCCAGGAGAACGAACAGGAGTACGACGCGTATCTCGGTCGACTCTCGCCGGCCGTGCGCGGCAGTCTGTTCATGTTCGAACTGGCCTCGCGGCTCGGCTATACCTTCGAGCCGACAGGCGCCGACACCGGCGCGGCCCATGTCTGGCACCTGCAGTTGACGCAGGGCGGGACCGGGCTGGTGCCGCCCGACGCGGCGTACAAACCGCTCGCGACGCTGATCCGTCCCACGATGGCGACCTTCAAGGCTCAGCTGAACCTGATCGCCAACTACGCCGACCTGCGGCCGGATCGCGCCGCGGAGGTCATCTCGCAACTCGCTACGCCGACCGAGTTCCTGCGGTCGATCGCGTATATCAATCCATCCCGGACCCCCTACACGATAGAGCTTCTGTCGGTGGCGCAGGGGCTCGCCAACCTCGTCGAGATGCGGTTCAAGTACGCACTTGCCTGCAAGCGGCCGATCGAGTTCTCGCCGCAGATCCAGCCGATGATCCTGACGCCGACCCACGGGTCGCTGCCCAGCGGTCACGCCACGGAGTCGTTCACGCTCGCGCGCACTCTCCTGCTGCTGCTCCGGGACGCAGGCGTCGTGCCCTACGACGACACCATCTGGTCCGTCATGCTAATGCGGCAGGCCGCGCGGATCGCGATCAACCGCACCGTCGCCGGCGTACACTTCCCCGTCGACAGCGTTGCCGGCGCGATCCTGGGACTCACGCTCGGTGTCTATTTCGCCGGCCGGTGCACCAGTCTCGGCAATGCGCTGAAGGGATGGACCTTCAACGGGACCGAATATCCCGCCACCGCCGATTTCGATTGGACGCTGCTCTACAACACGGCCACCGAAACCCAGACCGGCCAGGACGACTGGGCCACCGAAACGACCTCGGCACTGGATGCCAACGATCTTCGCTCCGCGCCGCTCGCGTGGCTTTGGCACCACGCGAAGCAGGAGTGGCTCGATCTCGTGGACGAGGGGGCCTGAGGCGGGGCGGATCGCTGAAGGGAGGGCGTTGCCATGTTGCGCTGGCACAACGAGAAGAAGCCCGAGGACATCGTCAATCCGATCGCGGATTTCCGCCTGACATTGGCGACCCAGCTCAAGCCGGGCCTCAAGGACCCCTGGTGGAGCGTCCTCTTCGAACTCGAGGACACCTCGCTGGACGATCTGATCAGGGCGGTCGATGCCAGGGAGGACCTCAAGGGATCGTTGTTCGTTCCCAGCCTCTACGGAAAGGAAGACCGGGAGGCGACTCCCCGGCTCCAGTATCCGACCGTCTATGCGAAGGAGGTCTTGATCCGCGAGGCCAACGACCGCAACAACGAACTCGGCGTGAACCGGATCGTGCTGGGAACGATCGCTCCGCCGGGCGTGATCGACTTCGGGGCCGAGACCCTGGCCGCCGGCCTGCCCGAGATCGAGGTGCCGGACGGAACCGTTGTTACGGCCGTCATCGACAACGGTATCGCCTTCGCGCATGAGCTGTTTCGCACGTCGCAGCTCGACAAATCGCGTGTTGCGGCGTGCTGGATCATGGACGCGCCGCCGGACCCCGCCCTGGCGCTTGCGGTGCCGCAGGGCCGCGCGCTGACCGGCGGGGAGATCGACGGGATGCTGGCCACCAACATGATGGCCGGCCTGCTGGACGAGGATCGGTTCTACCGGGACGCCGGATTGATCGACTATGCCGTTCCGGGCTTCAAGCCCGCCGCCCTGCGCGTCTCGCACGGAACCCATGTCATGGGGATCGCCGCGGGATATGTTCCCGGCCAGATAGACGAGACGCGGCCGATCGTGTGCGTGCAGCTACCCACGGAGGTGACGATGGACGTCACCGGCGCGGATCTGTCGCCGCTCCTCGGGCTGGCGATCCAGTTCATCAAGAAGCAGGTGCGGCGCTTCCGCTTCCCCGGCGATCCGGGCCGGCGGGTCCCGCTCGTCGTCAATTTCAGCTACGGCAATTTCGCGGGCCCCCACGACGGTACCGGCGTGGTGGAGCGCATGATCGACAAGAAGCTCCGGCCGAATGCCCCCTACGAGCGGCAGGTGACGCTGCCGGCGGGAAACGGCAATTTGGCCCGGGCCCACGCCGAGATCCGGTTCCGGAACGAAGGGGACGTGGCGGAGCTCGACTGGCGTATCCAGCCCGACGACCTGTCGGCGAGCTACGTCGAGATCTGGCTGCCGTACCGGGACAATCCGGCGGATATGGTGGAGGTGCGGGTCACGCCGGCCGGCGGGCCGCGGAGCGATCCCGTCGTCACCTCCCCCGGGTCGGCCCATGATCTGCTGTCGGGCCAGAACAGCATTGTCGGCCGGCTCTGGTATGCCTTTCAGCCGCACCCGACGCGACGCGGCCTCGTGACCGTCAGCGCCCTGCCGACCTATAGCCACGACGATCCGGCGACCGTCGCGCCGGCCGGAGTCTGGAAAATCGAGATCAAGAACCGCTCGCTGACCGAGACGGAGCCTGTCCGGGTCTGGATCCGTCGCGACGAGACGCTGCCCGGCTTCCCCCATTTCGGCCGCCAGTCGTATTTCGACAACGATTGCTATGTCCGGTTCGATGCTTTCGGCGCGCCCCTGCCGACGGACCCGCCAGGATCCACCTGCCCGGTCAAGCGGAGCGCGACGCTGAGCGGGTTCGCCTGCGGCGAACGGCCTTCGGTGCTCGCCGGCTTCGTCGAAGCGACCGGTGAGCTGGCGGACTATTCCGCCGCCGGCCCGATCACGGCAGCGTTCAACGAAGTGAACCCGAACCGGACCGGACCCGACGCCGCGGCGGTCAGCGACGATACCCCGGTGTTGCGCGGCGTGCTCAGCGCCGGATCGCGCAGCGGCTCCTTCGTGGCGCTGAACGGGACGAGCGTCGCCGCGCCGCAGGCGGCGCGATGGATCGCCGGAAGGCTCGCCGCCGGCCAGAGCGGCGACCGGGTGGCGGTCAACGCGTGGGGCGCAGCCGAGGACGGCAACTTCGTTCCTCCGCCGAAACCGGCCCTTCCGCGCGTCGGTGGCGGGCGGACGCTCCGCGTCGTCCGTTTCGGCCCGGACCGCAAGGCGTGATAGCGCCTGATTGTCGTAGCGATCGCCTGTCTGACGGCCGCGGCCTCTTCGGTCCGCCGCGCGGCGACGTGAGCCGTTCCACGCCTCGTCGTGATAACCGCAGCCTATGATCCCCAGGGATGATTTACGGCCGACGGGCCCGCACGCATAAGTCCATCGATCGTTGATCGCTGGAGGATCCCGTGTCGGGTAAAGACGTGCCGTGCGCCGCAGAGCCGGCCTTTTCGGGGACGGATGACGCGATGGCCTACGATCGTCGGGCGCGCGCGCTGTCCGACGCGTCGACGCTGACGCCCGAGGCGGTGCTGCGCTACGGCGACGACCCGGCCGAGGCGGTCGAGCTCTATGTGCCGGCCGGTGCTGCCCGCGGCGACGATCTGCCCGTTCTCGTGTTCCTGCATGGCGGCGCCTGGATTGCCGGCGGGTTCGAATGGCTGCGGTTCATGGCCGAGGCCGTCGTCGCGCAGCCCGCGATATTCGCCGCCGTCACCTATCGTCTGGCCCCCGATCACAAATGGCCCAGCCAGCTGGAAGACGGGATCGGCGCATTGCGGTCGATCCAGGCGCGGATCTCCGATTATGGCGGCGATCCCGATCGCATCGTGCTGGGCGGGCATTCGGCGGGCGGCCAGATCGCTGCCATGACCGTTCTGTCCCGGCAGGCCGCGCCGGTCCACGCGTGCATGCCGGTCAGCGCTCCGATGGATCTGCGCTACGGCGGGGTCGCGTCCGACACCGGCAAGGGGCGGGTGTACCGATTTCTGTTCCGCGCGGCGCAAGACGATGCCGGCGCGAGCCCGATATGCGCGCTCGCCGGCAATCGAACGCCGTTTCACCTCATGTGGGGCGAGAACGATTTCGACCATATCCGCGATTCGAACGCGCGGATGTGCGACGCCTTGCGCGACGCCGGCCAGCCCATCACCAGCACTATCGAGCCGGGTGCGGGGCACTTCGACACGCATTTGCGGCTGAACAGCCGCAATGACGACTGGTACCGGGCCTTTCGGGATCTTGCCGGTCGGTCCGGCAGGTCCGTCGGCGCGTGCGGATAGAGACGAAACAACGCAAGGGCAAGCCGCGGATCACGGTTGCCTTGCGCGATCCAATCGTAAAGGAGGAAGACCATGAAATCTTTGTTTGAGACCATATCGGTTGCCGCGGCGGCCGCTTTCCTGACGGTCTGCGTGTCCGGTTCGGCCGCGGCCCAGACGGTGCTGACCGTGTCGGGCTGGACGCCGCCCAAGCATCACTTCACGCAACTCATGCAGAACGACTGGGCCGAGATGGTCGAGCGTGAATCCGGCGGCCTGCTGAAGATCCGCTATTTGCCCAAGGCGCCCATGGGCGCCGCCCAGACGTTCGACGGCGTGCGCGATGGCCTGGTCGACATCAGCTTCATCTCCCACGGCAACAACGCTGGTCGTTTCCGGCTGACCAAGATCGCCGAATTCCCGCTGCTCGCGAACGATGCCGAGACGCTTTCGGTGGCCTATCAGCGCGTCTTCGAGCGCAGCCTGGCCGATGCCAACGAACATGACGGCGTCGTGCCGCTTGCGATGTTCACGCCGGGCCCGGGCCATCTGATGTCGCCGAAGACCGCCTATCTGGACAAGGCCTCGCTGCAGGGCCAGAAGCTGCGCGCGCCCGGCGGCATGGCGTTCGAGCTCGCCACCGTCCTCGGTGCGGCTCCGGTGTCCCGTCCGGCCTCGGAGCTGTACGAGCTGCTGAACGGCGGGATCGTCGATGGTGCCTTCATGCCGGCCGACGTCTTCGGCGGCTGGCGGCTGGAGGACCTGATCCAGAACGTCGTTTCGGCTCCCGGCGGCTTCTACAACGCCAGCTTCGCCCTGGTCATGAACGAGGACAAGTACAACGCCCTCACCGACGAGGAAAAGGCGGCTTTGGCCAAGGTGACCGGCGAGACCTTCTCGCGGATCGCCGGCCGTGCATCCGACGAGGCCGATGCCCGCGGCTGGAAGATCTACGAGGAGAAGGGCGGCGAGGTGCATCAGGCCCCGGACGCGTTCGTGGAGGAAATCCGCGCCTCGATCAGCCCGCTCGAAGCGGATTGGGCAAAGTCGGTCGAAGATACCAAGATCGACGCCGCCGCCGCTCTGGCTGACCTCCGCGCCGAGATCGAGAAGATGAACGCCGAATAGGGGTTCATCGCGATCGCAGGGCGACCCAGCGTGACTTCAACGAAGCAATCCGGCCGGATCCGGCTGGTATGGCGACGTGTCGTGCAGGCACTCGAATATGCGGCGGCGCTCATCCTCGCGGGGATCATGCTGCTGACCGTAGTCGATGTCGGGGCACGGTACGCGTTCCAGCGGCCGATCGCCGCCGGCTTCGAGGTCACCGAGATGGCCATGCAGGTGATGATCTATCTCTGCATCGCGGTCGCCGTTGCCAGCAACGATCACATAAGGGTCACCCTTATCGACCCGGTCCTGAAGCGGGTGTCATGGCTCAAGCGAACGATCGACGGTGTGTCGGGCGTGGCGATCGCGATGGCACTCGCGGGAATGGGCATCGCCATGATCGGGCTGGCCGCCGGCAAGTCCGGCGAGGTCACCCTCGTGCTGGGACTGCCGGTCGCGGCCGTGGCCTGGACGATCGCCCTGACCCTGATCCTTTCGGCGGCCCTGGCGGCCTATGCCGTCGTGGCCGGTCCCACCGACGACGAGGCCGAGGATGACTGAGTTCGTCATCGGCCTCGTTGCCCTTGTCGGCTTCATCCTGATCCGGATCCCCGTCGCGCTGGCGATGGGGATCATCGGGTTTGTCGGCTACGCCCACTACATGGGCTTCTCCGTCTCCAGCAAGATGGTGGCGGGCTCGGCTTTCGAGCTGGGCAGCTACATGCTGACCGTCATTCCGCTGTTCGTGCTGATGGGCAATTTCGTTGCCTCCAGCGGGCTCGGCCGCGACCTGTTCCGTGCGGCCTATGCCTTCATCGGCAGGATGCCCGGCGGGCTGGCGATCTCGGCCATTCTCGCGTCGGGCGGATTCGCGGCGATTTCCGGGTCCAGCGTGGCGTCCGCCGCCACGATGGCGAAGGTGTCCTATCCGCCGATGCGCTCGTTCGGCTATTCGGAGTCCTTCTCGCTGGCCACGATCGCCGCCGGCGGAACCCTGGGAATCCTCATTCCCCCGAGCGTCGTGCTCATCATCTACGGGATCCTGGCGGAGCAGAATATCGCCAAGCTCTTCCTGGCCGGCATCGTGCCCGGTCTGTTGGGCATGGTTCTCTACACCCTGGCGGTGGGCTTCGTCGTCGCGCGCGACCGGGATGCGGGGCCGCGCGGCGAGTACGTTCCCTGGTCCGAGAAGTGGCGCGCCCTGCGCGAGGTCTGGGGCGTGATCGCCCTGTTCGTGCTGGTCATGGGCGGGCTCTACGGCGGCGTTTTCACGGCCACGGAAGGTGCCGGCATCGGGGCGTCCGGCGCACTGCTTCTCACGTGGATCCGGGGGGCGATGACCCTGGCGGTGTTGCGGGATGCGTTCCTCGGCGCCGTGCGCACGACCGGCGCCCTGTTCCCCATCCTGCTCGGTTCGACGATCCTGGGGAACTTCATCGCCATGACCGGCGCGCCCGAAACGCTCGCCGACTGGATCGGCGACATCGACCCGCATCCGGCGATGCTGCTGTTCATTGTCGTGCTGCTCTACCTGTTCCTCGGCTTCTTCTTCGAGAGCTTCTCGACGCTGTTCATCACGATGCCGATCATTCTGCCGCTGATCGACGCGGCGGGTTTCGACCTGATCTGGTTCGGCATCATCGTCGTGGTGACCATCGAGATCGGTCTCCTGACCCCGCCCTTCGGAATGAACGTCTTCGTGCTGACGTCGGTGTTCCGGAACATCGCCCCCGGACCCGTCTTCAGGGCGCTGATCCCCTTCATCGTCGCCGACTTCATTCGAGTCGCGCTGCTCGCGCTGTTTCCGGCGCTCGTCCTTTTCCTGCCGTCCCAGATGTGACGCTCACGAACCGCATCCAGGAGTTTTCCATGCCCGAAGTCATCCGCTCCGTCGAAACCGTGGGCGAGGCCATCCTCGAAATGCTGCAGCTTCGCGGTGTGGACACCGTGATCGGCGGCGCGCCGACCTCGATGATCGAGGCGTTCGCGAAGTACAGGGCGCAGGGAAAGCCGGCGCCGCGGGCCATTCTCACGCCGCATGAACAGACCGCCGTGGCCATGGCGCACGGCTATTTCGCGGCAACCGGTCGCCCCCAGGCGGTCTATCTCTATTCCACGGTCGGTACTGCCAACGGCGTCGGCGGCATCATAAACGCGGCGCGGGCGCGCGTTCCCATGGTCATTCTGTCGGCGCGGTCGCCGATCGCCGAGCAAAGGGGCGTCGCCGGCGCGCGCGACATCCACGTGCAGTGGTCGCAGGAAAGCTACGACCAGGCCGCGATGGTGCGCGAGTACGTCAAGTGGGATTACGAGATCCGCCGGGCGGACCAGGTCGCCGACGTGATCGATCGCGCGTTCGAGGTCGCGATGGCCGAGCCCCAGGGGCCCGTCTACATCTCGATCCCGCGCGACGTGCAGGCGGCCGCCATGGACGAGATCCGCGCGAGCGCGGCATCGCGGCGGATCACCGATGCGCGGATGATGCCCGACCCGGCCCGTCTCGATGAGGCGGCGGACCTTCTGGCGTCGGCCGAAAATCCCGTCATCGTGACGTCCGAGCTCGGCAAGAGCGCGGCCGGCCGCGCGGCGCTGGCGCGTCTCTGCGACGTCGGCGGGTTCGGTGTCCTGGAGGCCAGCCCGGTCTACAGCAATCTCGATCCCGAGCATCCCTGCCACCTGGGCTATATCTTCGCGTCCCAGGTCAGCCCCGACCTGGAAAAGGCCGATGTCATCTTCGTCATCGAGTCCGATGTGCCGTGGTTCACCGCCCGCGTCACCGTTCCGGACAGCGCGAAGGTCATCCAGCTCGGCATCGATCCGTTCTACCAGCGCCTGCCGATGCGCGGGTTTCCGTGCGACGTACCCCTGATCGGGCACGCGGAGCCCGCGCTGGAAGGGCTGGGCGCAAGGCTGGAGAGCCGCATTCCGGCCGACCTGCGCGACCGCCGGATCGCCGCCCATCGCAGCCGGCGCCAGGACCAGCAGGCGCAGCTGCGGGACGCGATCGCGCGCGAGGGACAACTGTCCGAAATCACGCCGCTTTGGGCCAACCATTGCATCTCGCGGCTTCTCGACAACGACACCATCGTCGTGAACGAATATCCGATCGACCTGCGCATCGTGCAGCCCGGCGCCGCCGGCAGCTATTTCGGTCCCTCCCATGCCGGCGGGCTTGGCTGGGGCTTCGGAGCCGCCCTCGGCGTCAAGGCCGCGCGGCCCGACAAGACGGTCATCTGCACGCTGGGGGACGGATCGTACTATTACTGCGTGCCCGCCTCCTGCCATCAGATCGCGGCGGCGGAAGACCTGCCGATGCTGGTCGTCGTCTTCAACAACGGTGGCTGGAACGAGGTCCGCAAGAGCGTCGTCAGCACCCATCCGCAGGGATGGGCGTCGAAGGCGAACGAGGTTCCCCTGACGCGCTTCGGCGTCCGGGCCGGCTTCGAGAAGATCGCCGAGGCCTTCGGCGGTTTTGGCGCCGTGGTCGAGGATCCGGCCGAGCTTCTTCCCACACTCGAGGCGGCGTTGCGCGCGGTCAAGGACGAGGGCCGGCACGCCCTCGTCAACGTCGTCGTCAGCGTTTGACGTCGTGAAGGGACATAAGATGAGCGTCATCATCGAAGACATTCTGGCCGGGCAGCGCGCGGCCTTCCGGGCCGAGGGGTTCGCGTCCGCGGAGACCCGGCGCGATCGCCTGACGCGGCTGTCCCGCGCGGTGCTCGTCAGCGAAGCGGAGCTCGTGGATGCGCTGCAGGCCGATTTCACCAATCGCTCGCCCTTCGCGACGCGAGCCGGCGACATCCTCGGCAGCGTCGCCGCGATCGAGTATCACCTTGACAACCTTGAAAGCTGGATGACGGCCGAGCGCGTGCCGCTGTCGCCCGAGGTCGAGGCGCACGGCACCTTCGCCGAAGTGCAGTATCAGCCGCTGGGCGTGCTCGGCGCCATCATCCCCTGGAACGGGCCCGTGCTGATGGGCTGTCTGGCCGCGATGGGCGGCTTGGCCGCCGGCAATCGCGTCATGCTGAAAATGTCGGAACTGGCGCCTGCGACGGGAGAGGCCTTCGCGCGCGCGATATCGCGGTATTTCGACCGCTCTGAACTCGCCGTGATCAACGGGGACGCCACCGTGGCGGCCGCGTTCTCCAGCCAGCCCTTCGACCATCTGCTGTTCACCGGCTCGACGGCGACGGGCCGCAAGGTCATGCGCGCGGCGGCGGAGAACCTGGTCCCGGTCACGTTGGAACTCGGCGGTAAGAGCCCCGTCATTATCGGCGAGAGCGCGGACCTGGGGGCCATCGCCAACAGGCTCGTGGCGGGCAAGCTGGCGTCAGCCGGCCAGGTCTGCGTGTCGCCGGACTACGTGCTGGCGCCCGCGGGCAAGGTCGAGGCCCTGGTCGGCGAATGCCGGCGGGCGGCCGAAGAGATCTTCCCGCAGATGATGCGGAACTCCGACTACACCTGCCTGATCGACGGCCGCGCCAATGCGCGCATGAAGGCCCTCCTGGAGGAGGCCCGGCAGAAGGGCGCGCGCCTCGACTTCGTTCCCGCCGACGTGACCTTCGATGACCTTCCCGCCGAAGGACGCTTTCCCTTCGTGCTGGTCACCGGTGTCAGCGACGACATGGCGGTGATGCAGGAGGAGATATTCGGGCCCGTGTTGCCCATCGTCGGCTACGAGACCGTCGATCTCGCGCTGGAGCGGGTCGCGTCCGGCGAACACCCCCTGTCCGCCTATTACTTCGGCGAGGACGAGGCGGAGGCGGCCCGCGTCGCCGCCGCGATTCAGACCGGAAGCGTGGTCATCAACGACGTCAGATGCCAGCTCGTCTACGAGGCCCTGCCGTTCGGCGGGGTCGGCAAGAGCGGGATGGGGCGCTATCGCGGCAGGGCCGGGTTCGTCACCTTCAGCAACCGCAAGACGGTCCTGCACCAGAAAGCGCCGGAAGCGGCGCTGGCGCGCGGCAGGCCGCCCTACTCGTCGCAGGCCCACGAGACGATTTGCCAGGCGATCGCGCTGAAGAAGGCCCAGTACGAACTGGAATGAGACCGGTCGGTCGTGCCCCGTCGTACGCATGGAATTGCGCCACGGGGCCCGTCTGCCGGGTATCTTAAAACCGGAAATCCGGATCCCGTCTGCTGGACCTCACCGCGAGCCGCGCAGGACATGGCCCGCGCGATACAGCGCGGCCAGAAGCTCGGACCGGTTCGCATAGCCGGTCTTGGCGAGGATCGCCTTCACGTGGTTCTTGACCGTGGGCAGGGCGATCGCCAGCAGGCGTGAGATATCCTGGTTGGGATAGCCGGACAGCAGCAGATCGAGGACCTCTCGTTCGCGCCCGGTCAGGCCATTGAGGATCCGGCCTTCTATGTTGTGCACGAGCGCCGTGCACCACAGGTTGGCGAACATCGGCTGCATCTTCGACAGGCGGGCCATTTCCTCGGCCGTGAATTCCCGTTCTCCGTTCAGTCGCACGTAGCGGAGGCCGGCGCGGATGCTGCCTTCGGCATCGCGCAGGAACACCTCGGCTTTGTGCTTGATGCCCAGAACCTTGCGGAAGCCATCCACGTATTCCTGGCTTTCCGCATCGACGCCGAAGCCGGGCGTTGTTCCGAAAACGCTTTCGTTCAACCGGGCGAAGTACCGCGGATGATACGGGTCCAGTGTGACGAACTTCGAATAGAGCCCGCCCCAGTACTCGTTCGTGGCGCTGCTTATGTGGCCGAATGGTTGAAGCCGATCATCGACTTCGTACAAAACAATACGTTCGGCCGGCACGATAAGGCGGGCCGTGTCGAGTATGTAGTTCTTGGCGGAAAGAATATCCATTGTCGTGGAGCTGTCTCGTGACGGCTTGTCAGACGTGCCAATGGCCAGTTCTGGTCGGGACTTAAGCGAGCCGTCGCAAGGCTGTCAACCGATCGCCGGTTGGTCGCTTCGTTCCGGGAATGCAAAGGTTCGCGGGTATCTTCAGCCTTGCCTGCAGGTGCCGTTGGCGACTGTGCGATATTCGCGAGCCGACTTGCGCTGCGGCCTGGTTTCTGCCGGGCGCGGGCCCGTTGTTTGATCCGACCCGGGTGCGCGCTTCACCTTCGAGCGGGATCGGATCACGCGGCGCGCGACCCTTTCGAGATCAAGGCGACGGGCCCTGCCCGAGCAAGGCACGTCCCGCCGCCTCGATGTGGTGGTATCCGGCGGTACGACCTAGTTGCCGACGCCGGTCGAATTCTCGCTCAGCATGGCCTGGTAAAGATAGGCGACCTGGGTGCGGTTGGTCGCGTTGAGCTTCCGCATGAGATTTCGGATATGCACCTTGACGGTGCTTTCCCGCATGTTCAGTTCGTACGCGATGATCTTGTTCGGCTTGCCTTCGCGCAGCTTCTCGATGACCGCGTGTTGCCGGTCCGTGAAGAATGCGTTCGGAGAGCGCTCGCTCGCCTCGGCCGCGTCCTTCGCCATGTGCCGTGAGGCGATCAGGGCGCTCGCGGGGACATAGGTGCCGCCGGCCAACACCAGGTGCAAGGCCTCGACCGCCACCTCGAGCGACACGCTGGAGGGGACATATCCCTTGGCGCCGACATCGAGGGCGTCGAGGACATGGGCCGGATCTTCATTGTCAGCGACGATGATGATCGGCGGTACGGCGTCGTGGTCCGAAAAGACCTCGGTCACGGTCTCGATTGCCGAGCGGACGCTGGCCGTGGCCGGAACGTACAGAAACACGGCGCTGGGGAGCGACTGTCGGTCGGCCATGCGAATCCATTCGGCGATATCGGGGATCGCCACGATCCGCGCTGCCGCCGCCGAAAGGCGGAAGCACTCTTCGAAACACTGACGCAGCAGCGTTCTGGGTTCCACGAATAGAACCGGCGCCTCGGCGCGGACATCCTTTTCGGTCTGCGCGGCGGAGCCGTTATCCTTCAGGTGTTCATCGTTACTGACGTTCATAGTTTCCTCTCCGCTCTTTCGACGAACGGTTCCCGCTTTTGGCGGTTGTGAACCGGAACCAATTGGCGGCCTCACCGAACGACTAACACCATTGTTTCGAAGGCGACTAATCGAATTCCATGAAATGTTTAATCGTTAAGTTTAACTTCCGAGGCGGAACCGATCCGTTGCTCGTTGATTTCGCAAGATCTGCCGGGCAATTTACCTTTTTGCCCGAAATACTTTGGCTGGTAAGTTGCGCCGGAGCCCGTCCACGGAGGACGGGAAGGCCGCGGCCGCTAGGCGTCGGAGACGCGGGACATGAGCGCCAAGGCCACGCAGAAGCGGAAGAAACGGCATTGGCTTGAGATCAATCGTGCGCCGGTTCTCACCTTGTGGGCCGGCGTCGTCGCCGAATGTCTCGGCTTCGATCCCGACGAAGCGCTGACGCTCGGCCGTGCGGTCGCGGGCCTGAAAGCCTATTCCAAGGGAGTCTCGATCGGCCTGTTCCAGCCGACACCGCACGAGATCAAGGAAAAGCGCAGATCGCTGCGGAAACACGAAGCCCTGACGGTCGATCTTCTGGGGCGGGCCGTCCCCGTAACGCAGACCGATGCCGGGCTTCGAGCCCTTGGCAAGGACAGGCCGATCAAGCCGGACAGCGTTCAGCGGTACCTGGAGAGCAAGTTCGGTGATGCCCTCGACGATGCCCGCGAAGCCATGATGGGTCTGGCCCTGTCCATGAGCGGGGCCGACCTCGCCGAGTACGCCTACCGTCTCTACGAGGACTTCCGGCCGGACGTGCCATCCGGGGCGAAGGGATGGGGGGCTGCGGGGCGGCTCGATCTTGATAAGATCCGGCATATGGCAGACTGAGAGGCGGCGTCCGGCCCGTTCCCGAACACCGCGAAGGGAGGAGATCGACGTCCGATGTTTAAGCTGATCCTGGTTCCGATCGACCTGTCCGATCCCGAATTGTACCAGCGCGCGGTTCAGGTCGGCGCCGATATGGCCCGGCAGTCCGACTGCAAGATCCGATTGATGACGGTCGTCTCCGCGGTGCCGCCATCGGTTTCGCAGTATGTTCCGCCCGAAATCCACGGACAGGTCGTCGATGAGGCGAGAACGCGACTGAACCTGCTCGCTACGGAGATCGGCCTTGGCGATGCCGCGTCGGCGATCGTGCGCGAAGGTGCCGTCTATCACGAAGTGCTGGCCGAAGCCGAAGACGCTGGCGCCGATCTGATCGTCATGGGGTCTCACCGCCCAGCGATGGCGACGTATCTGCTTGGATCGAACGCGGCGCGCATCGTCCGCCATGCGACCTGTTCGGTGATGGTCATTCGCTGAGGCCGCCGCTGTCGAGTGGCGGGCGCGGAGCCGAAGCCCCGCTTGTCGGCGGAGCAGCGGCCAGCTTACCTTGCCGATCGGCCAGCCTGGTCCCGAGACCGAGGCTGGCCCGAGCGGCTGGAACACGACCATCGCGACGCCACCGGGCAGCCAGAGGAGCGGAGCAGCCCACATGATGCGGGATTATCACGCCGCCGAGATCGACGCCTGTCTGGACACGCTCGGCGCGACGGCAGGGGGGCTCTCGACCTCGGACGCCGCGCAGCGGCTGGAGACGCACGGCGCCAACAGGCTTCCGCAACCGCCGAAGCGGCCCGCGATCCTGCGGTTCCTGTCGCACTTCCACAACATCCTGATCTACGTTCTGCTCGGCTCCGCCGTGATCACTCTGGTGCTGCAGCACTACACCGACACGGCCGTCATCCTCGCCGTCGTGATCGCCAATGCGGTGATCGGCTTCATTCAGGAGGGCAAGGCCGAACGGGCGATGGAATCGATCCGCGGCATGCTCGCGCCCCACGCGGCCGTGCTGCGCGACGGCGAACGCCGCAGCATCCAGGCCGAGGAGCTGGTGCCCGGCGACGTCGTGTTGCTGGAGGCCGGCGACAAGGTTCCCGCCGATCTGAGGCTGATCCGGGCACACGGCCTTCAGGTGCAGGAAGCGATCCTGACCGGCGAATCCGTCCCGGTCGAGAAGGCCACCGCGCCCGTGGCGGGCGACGCGGCGCTCGGGGATCGTTCCTCGATGGCCTATAGCGGAACGATGGTGACCAGCGGCCAGGGGCGCGGCCTCGTCGTTGCCACCGGCGCGCATACCGAGATCGGGCGCATCAGCGGCCTTCTGGCGGAGGTCGAGGTTCTCGCCACGCCGCTCGTGCGCCAGATGAACGTGTTCGCCAAATGGCTGACGATCCTGATCCTGCTGATCGCCGCCGTCCTGCTCGTCTACGGCTATTTCGTCGAGCACCACGACTTCACCGAGATGTTCATGGCCGTGGTAGGCCTGTCCGTGGCCGCCATTCCCGAAGGCCTGCCGGCGGTGCTGACGATCACGCTGGCCGTGGGCGTCCAGGCCATGGCGCGGCGCAACGCGATCGTGCGCCGCTTGCCGGCGATCGAGACGCTGGGCTCGGTCTCGGTGATCTGCACCGACAAGACCGGGACGCTGACGCGCAACGAGATGATGGTGGCGTCGGTGGCGGTGACCGGGCATCTGTTCTCGTTCGAGGGGACCGGGTACGAGCCCGAAGGTGCCGTTCTCCTCGCCGACAGCCGGGTCAACGGGCTGGACCACCTGCACCTGATCGAACTGGCGCAGGCCGCGGCGTCCTGCAACGACGCATCGCTGCATCTTCGCGACGGATTCTGGACCGTTGAAGGCGATCCGATGGAGGGCGCGCTTCTGGCGCTCGCCGGGAAGGTCGGCGTCGATGTCAGCCAGGAGCTGTCGGCGCGCACGCGCACGGACGAGATACCCTTCGACTCGCGCCACAAGTTCATGGCCACCCTGCACCACGACCGTCCGGGCCACGCCGACATCTTCGTCAAGGGCGCGCCGGAGCAGATCCTGGCGATGTGTGCCGAGCAGCGCGGCGCATCGGGCGACAGCGCGCCGCTGGACGAAGCCTTCTGGACGGACCGTGCCGACAGCATGGCCGCGCAGGGCCAGCGGGTGCTGGCCATCGCGACGCGGCAGGTCGCGCGCGACCAGACCGCGATCGATTTCGACGATGTCGAGGGCGGGCTCGTCCTTGTCGGCCTGGTCGGGCTGATCGATCCGCCGCGGGCGGAGTCCATCGAGGCGGTCGCCGAATGCCGCCGGGCGGGCATACGCGTCAAGATGATCACCGGCGACCATGCCGGAACCGCCGCGGCGATCGGCAAGCTGATCGGCCTGGAGAGCACCGGCAAGGTGCTCACCGGCCGCGATCTGGACATGATGGACGACGCGGAACTTGCCGTGGCCGTGTCCACGGTCGACATCTTCGCGCGCACCAATCCCGAGCATAAGCTGCGGCTGGTCATGGCCCTGCAGTCGCTGGGCATCACGGTGGCGATGACGGGTGACGGCGTCAACGACGCGCCGGCGCTCAAGCGCGCCGACGCCGGCATCGCCATGGGCCGGAAGGGCAGCGAGGCGGCCAAGGAGGCGGCGGAGCTGGTTCTCGCCGACGACAATTTCGCGTCCATCGTCGCGGCGGTGCGCGAAGGCCGCACGGTCTACGACAACATCAAGAAGGTCATCAGCTGGACCTTGCCGACCAATGCGGGCGAGGCGATGACCATCGTCGTGGCGCTGTTGTTCGGCATGACGCTGCCGATCACGCCGGTCCAGATCCTGTGGGTCAACCTGATTACCGCGGTCACGCTGGGCATCGCCCTGGCGTTCGAGCCGACCGAGGACAACACCATGCGCCGGCCGCCGCGGCCACGCGACGAGCCGCTGCTGACCGGCACGCTGGGCTGGCACATCGTGTTCGTGTCGATGCTGTTCCTGGGCGGCGTCTTCGGGATCTACGCCTATGCCGTCGATCGCGGCTACTCGGTCGACCTGGCCCGCACGATGGCGCTCAACACGCTGGTGGTCATGGAGATATTCCACCTCTTCTTCATCCGGAACATCTACGGCACCTCGCTGACGTGGAAGGCGGTGCGGGCGACGCCGGTGGTCTGGGCCACGGTGATCGCGGTCACCGCGGCGCAGTTCGCGATCACCTATATCGGGCCGTTGCAGCGGGTCTTCGCCACCGAGGCGGTGCCGCTGTCCGACGGCGTGCTGATCGTGGCGACGGGCGTCATGCTGTTCGCGATCATCGAGGCGGAGAAGCAGGTGCGCCTGAGCCTTACCGGGCGGACCAGGTATCGCGCCGGCGTCGAGTAGGACACGGGTCGGTCCCGCCGCATACCATGCCGCGAGCGCGCTTCACTCCCGCGCATCGAGCCTCGAGCAATAGGGGTCAATCCGCGAGATCCAGCTCGAGCCGGCCGTCGACCCGACGGAACCGCGTGCCGAAGGGCTCGGACAGCGCCTCCATCCGGTCGCAAATCGCAGCGGCTTCCGGCCCGTCGGCGCGCCGCGTCGTCGCGAACTCCAGCCGCACCGGATGCAGCACCAGCCGTTTCAGGCCGGTCTCGTCTGCCTCGACGACGAAGACGAACGACCAGTCGTTGCGCAGCTGCGGATCGACGGCATAGTCGTCCAGATAGTCGCCGGTGTCGTGCAGGATCAGGCCGTTGCCGCGCCGCTCGACGCCCTGGAAGACATGCGCCGAGTGGCCGTGGACGATATCGACGCCGCTCTCGCACAGGCGCTGCTTGTAGCCCCTGAGCGGCGGCGAGGGCTGCAGCACCATGTTGGGCCCGAGATGGAGGCTGGCGACGACGAGATCGGCGCCGTCGGAGCGGGCCGCCTCGATGTCGCGCGGTGTCGGCCAGACCGGTTCGTCGCGGTACGGATCGACATGTTTCGTCCCCGGTGCCTCGTCCGTCGCTGCGAAGTCCGGCTCGTTGTCCGTCGCCGCGAACAACGCGACGCGCAGGCCTTTGACATCGACGAAGGCGGCGCGCTCGGCCTCGTCGCGCGTCCGGCCGGCGCCGGCATGGGGAATGCCCGCCGAGTCAAGCAGCGACAGCGTCTCGAGCAGCCCCTCGGTCTCGAAATCGAGCACGTGGTTGTTGGCGAGACAGGCGAAACGGACCCGGGCTGCCTTCAGCACATCGATCGCCTTCGGCACGGCCTTGAAGTGAAAGACCTTCTCGGTGCGTCGCCACGGCTCGGGATTGCCGGTGACGGCGCATTCCAGGTTGACGAACACCGCATCGGCGCCGTGCAGCAGGGACAGGGCATCGCCCCAGAAGAACGCCGGCGGCCGCCTGCCGATCTCGTCGCTGACGAGCCGGCCGAGCATGACATCGCCGAGAAAAGCCAGTGTCCTGATGGGGGCGGCCATCGCCCTAGCCGGCGAAGGCGCGGACCGCGGCGAGCGCCTCATCGATGTCGGCCGGCGTGTGGTCGGCGGAAATCTGGAAGCGGATCTCCTCGTCGCCCTTCGGAACCACCGGAAAGCCCAGCCCGGTTGCCAGCACGCCGCTCTCGAACAGATGCGCCACCAGCTGCGTCGTCTTCGGCGTGTTGCGCACCATCAGCGGCACCACGGGATGCTCGCCGGGGATGGTTTCCCAGCCGAGATCGACGAGCCCCTGCTCGAAACGCCGGGTCATGGCGCGCAGATGGGCAAGCATGTCATGCCCGCGCGCGCTGTCGACGATGTCGACGGCCTTGACGGCGGCGGCCGCCTCGCCGGGTGTGATCGGGTTCGAATAGATGTAGAATGGGGCGGTCTCGCGCAGGTAGTCGACGAAGGTCCGGTTTCCGGCAACGTAGCCGCCGTTGACGCCGAACGCCTTGCCGAGCGTGGCGACCAGCAGGTCGCAGGGGCCGGAGGCGGTAACTTCCTCGGTGCCGCGGCCGGTCTTGCCGAAGGCGCCGACGCCGTGGGAATCGTCGACGACGACGAGCACGTTCTCGGGATAGTCGCGGTCGTATTTCTTCGCCAGAGCCAAGATCCGGTCGAGCGGGGCGTGGTCGCCGCGCATGCTGAAGATGCCGTCGGTGACGACGATCGCGCGCCTGCACGCGCCGCTCGCCTCGCGAAGGTGGCGCTCGAGCTCGTCCATCGCCAGATGGGCGTAGATGCGCTTCTCGCCGGGCTCGGAAAGCCGGATGGCGTTGATGATGCAATTGTGGTTCAGCGCGTCGCTGATCACCGCCGTCTGCGGTGTGATGAGCTGCGGCAACAGCCCCATCACCGTGGCATAGGCGGAGGAAAAGATCATCGCCGCTTCGCGGCCGTGGAAGGCGGCAAGCCGTTGTTCCAGCGCGACATGCGGCGTCCAGGTGCCCGAGATGAAGCGCACCGCGCCCGGCCCGGTGCCATAGGCGCGCACGGCCTGCTCCTCCGCCGCGATCAGATCGGCGGTGAACGACAGGCCGAGATAGCTGTTGGCGTTCATGCGCAGGAACGGCCTGTCGCCGTGGCCTTCCAGCAGGAAGCGCGGGCCCTTCCCGTCCGCGGGAGGAACGACCGCACGGGTCACGCGCTCGAGGCCCTTGCGCGTGCCCGCGGTCGTCAGCGTGTCCACCTTGGCGTTCAGCAGGTCCAGCAGCCGGTCATGGGGCATGTCGTGTCTCCCGGTTCGCTCAGGCCCGGCTGGCGGGCTTCAGTCGCGCGCCGAGCTTTTCGATCATGTCCGCGCACATGGCGTCGAGGTCGTAGCGCGGCGTCCAGCCCCAGTCGGTGCGCGCGGCGCTGTCGTCGAGCGATCGCGGCCAGGACTCGGCGATCGCCTGGCGCACCGGATCGACCTCGTAGTCGATGACGAAGCCGGGGATCTGTCGTTCGATCGCCGCCGCCAGCTCGGCCGGCGTGATGGTCATCGCCGTGACGTTGTAGGCGTTGCGGTGATTGAGCCGCGCGGCGTCCGCCTGCATCAGCTCGATCATCGCGCGTATGGCGTCGGGCATGTACATCATGTCGAGCCGTGTGTCGGCGCTCAGAAAGCAGGTGTAGTGGCGGTAGCGGATCGCCTGATGGAAGATCTCCACCGCATAGTCGGTGGTGCCGCCGCCGGGCGGGGCGGAATAGGAGATCAGGCCGGGCAGCCTCAGGCCGCGCGTGTCGACGCCGAAGCGCTGGGCGTAGTAATCGGCCAGAAGCTCGCCCGACACCTTGGTGACGCCATACATGGTGGTCGGGCGCTGTACCGTGACCTGCGGCGTGTGATCGCGCGGCGTCGAGGGGCCGAAGGCGCCGATGGAACTGGGGAAGAACACCGCGCATTCGTATTGGCGGGCGACCTCGAGGACGTTGTAGAGCCCGCCCATGTTGACGCTCCAGGCGATCTGCGGCTTGTCCTCGGCGACCGCGGAGAGCAGGGCGGCCATGTGATAGATCGTGCCGATGTCGTGGCGGCGCATGACCTCGTGGATCTGGTGTGGCCGCGTGCAGTCGACATGTTCGTAAGGGCCCGCCGATCCGCCGTTGCCGGGCTGCAGCATGCGGATGTCGGTGGCGATGACGCGCTCCGCCCCGTAGTGGGCCCGCAGCGCGGGAACGAGCTCGCTGCCTATCTGGCCGAGCGCGCCGGTGACCAGGATGTTGCGCACGATCGTCTCGCTTGCCTGCCTGCAAACCAGCATTGCACGAAACCGGCGATGCCGGCGCGAATAAAATCCCGGTTAGCCCGCGCCGCCGGGGATGCGGTCCGGTCGCTTCGGCTGGACGCAGCGTTCCCACGGCCACAGCCGGCCCATGGCCAGGTAGATGAAGGAGCCGGACCAGGTAATCAGCAGCAGCCCGTTCAGGGCCTCTATGCCGGCGATGAAACGCAGATGGCCTCCGGGGAACACGTCGCCGAGCCCGAGAGACGTGTAGGTGACGATGGAGAAGTACAGGTAGTCGAGTTCGCTTGAGACCGGGCGGCCGCCGAAGTCGCCCAGCCGCAGGACGTCGACCGAGACCGCATAGGCCGCGGCATACAGCACGATCTCGCCGATATGGGCCATCAGCGTGATGAAGACGATGGACAGCACGCGCCGTCGCGGCCGCATCGCGAAACGCGCCATCCCGCTCGAAAGCCAGTGCAGGGTCGAATAGTGAAATCCGGTTGTCGCCAGGACCAGGCAGACCGAAAGGATCACAGCGATACCGATGGCGAACCTCCCTGCTTGCATCCATTGGGTCGTTCGCGTCGGCGCCGCCGCGCCGATCAACCGTCGCGACCTTGCCCCACCGCGCGATCGAATTGATTGATGCGCGTTAAAGAATGAGGGCCGCGGGAGCGGGTAAATGTTCCCCGTGTGGCGGTAATCGAGAAGCCCTGCTGCGGCAGTTGTTTCGCTTCGCGGTGGAGGGGAGTCGATGCACATCGAGCCGAGACCCGAGCAGCAGACGTCCTGGTATCTGCGGCCCTTCTTCTGGAACCAGCGCCGCAAATACGGACAGGTTCTGGATGCCGCGCGTCTTTGGGCCCGATCGCCGAAGCTGTTTGTCGCCGTCGCCACCCTATACGGGGTCATCGACCGGAGAGGCTCGCCGATCGAACCGTCGCTGCGCTCGCTGATCACGGTCCGGGTCTCGCAGATCAACCATTGCCCGTTCTGCGTCGATCTGAACTCCGCGACGCTGCTCAAGCGGGGCGCGGGGTGGGACAAGGTCGTGTCTCTCCGCGACTGGCGGGACAGCCCGATCTACAGCGACCGGGAACGGAGCGCCCTCGATTACGCCGAGGAGATGACGGTCTCCGGGCCGGGCGTCCGCGACGAAACCGTGGACGCGCTGCGCGATCACTTTTCCGATGATGCGATCGTCGAACTGACCGCGCTGATCGCGTTCCAGAACCTGTCGAGCAAGTTCAATGCGGCCCTCGGTGTCCCGCCGCAGGGGTTCTGCGAGCGTCCCGCCACCGCCACTGCCGCCGCCACTGGCACCGTCGACGGCGAGGCGGCCTCGGACACCGCACGTTGGGTAAGCGAACAGAACGCGGGAGAGATCTGATGCTCGCCAGGGATGTCATGACGCGCGACGTCGTCACCGTCGGGCCGGAGACCTCGGTCCGCGATATCGCGAGACAGCTGGTGACGTCTCGCATCAGCGCGGTGCCCGTGGTGGATGACGGCGGTCAACTCGTGGGCCTCGTCAGCGAAGGAGACCTGATGCGGCGGCCCGAAACCGGCGCCGAGCGTCATCCGTCCTGGTGGCTGCGGCTGCTCGCCGAACCGGAGACCAGCGCACGCGACTATGTGAAGTCGCACGGGCTCAGCGCCCGGGACGTCATGACGCGCGACGTCGTCACCATCGCCGAGGACGCCTCGCTGGAGGACGTGGCGACGCTTCTGGAGGGGCATCGGATCAAGCGGGTGCCTGTCATTCGCGACGGAAAAATCGTCGGGATCGTCAGCCGCGCGAACCTGCTGCACGGTCTGGTCGCGCGCGGACCGGTCAAGGCGCCCTCGCTCGACGATCGCGCGCTTCGCGACGCGCTGGACAAGGCGGTCGCGGAAACCGGCATTCGCAAGGAATTCATCAATATCGTCGTGAACGACGGGGTCGTCCGGCTCTGGGGCGCGGTGGAGACTAATGCCGAAAAGCAGGCGCTGCGCGTCGCCGCCGAAGGCACACCTGGCGTGACGGGCGTCGAGGATCATGTCGGCGTCCTGCCGCAAATGGTCCGGGCGGTGATCTGGGCCGAGTGACCGCAGGGTCGCGGTGGTATCGCGGGCGCTGGCCGTGTCGTCCGGCATGACCGTACGGGTCTCGCGGCGCGGGTGTCGTTTCAGGTTGTCCAGCGGGAGATCAGGGGAGGGAGATCGTGATGAAATGTCCAACAGGGATCGCCGCCGCCATCGTCGCCGTCGGCCTCGTTGCCTGGGGCGGAGACGGAGCGCTCGCCAAGAGCCATGGTGATCCAGGTGACGCGCTGGAGGAACAGGCCATCGCGCCCGGCCTGACCATGCCGCAGATGGACCCGGTCCGCGGCCGGGACCTGTTCGCCAGCAAGGGATGCGTCGTCTGCCATGCGATCAACGGGGTCGGCGGCGAGGATGCGCCCGCGCTCGACGCGGATACGATGCCGGTGCCGATGAACCCGTTCGAGTTCGCCGCCAAGATGTGGCGCGGCGCCGAGGCGATGGTCTATCTGCAGCGTGAGGAACTGGGCGAGCCGATCGTCCTCGACGGCGCGGAGCTCGCCGACATCATCGCCTTCGTCCACGACGCCGAGGCGCAGCGACGGTTCTCGGATGCCGATATCCCGTCGGGAATCCGGAACCTGATGCACCACATGGAGGAAGACGACGAGCACCACGAGGACGACGACGATCGCGAGGAGGCGCACGACTAGCGCCCCGCGATGGCTTAGGTCGGTTGCACGTGGTCCGGCGCCGTCGGTCAGCTCAGGCCCGGTATCCAGAGGATCAGGGCGGGGAACGCCATCAGGGCGATGATCTTGACGAGGTCGATCAGCACGAAGGGGATGACGCCCCGGTAGGCCGTGCCGACCGGGAGGTTGCCGGCGATGCTCTTCAGAATGAAGATGTTGATCCCGAAGGGCGGGGTCAGCACGCCGAGTTCGACCAGCAGCACCATGATCACGCCCCACCACAGCAGGTCGAAGCCCAGCGCCTGGACGATCGCCGCGGACGTCGAGGCGGTGATCATCATCACCGTCGTGCTGTCCATGAAGGCGCCGATGAGGATGTAGAAGCCGACCATCAGGCCGAGCACGCCCCATGTCGGCAGGCCCAGATCGACGACAGCATCGGTGATCGTCTGGAGCAACGCGGTGGAGGCCAGGAAGAAGGTGATGATCAAGGCGCCGATGATCATGAAGTAGATCATCGACGTCGAGCGCGTCGCGGCGGCGGCGATCGACCAGAATGCGCCGTTGGCGAGCTTCCTGCGCCACAGGGCGACGACGAAGGCGAACACCGCGCCAAGCGATGCGGCCTCGGTCGCCGTCATCACCCCGAAGAAGATCGATCCCATCACCGTGGCGAACATCAGGAACACGGGCAGGCAAACGACCGCCGAGGCGCGCAGTTCCTCGAGGTCCCAGCGTTCGCCGGCCGGCGCGGCGGTCTTGTCCAGGCTCACCCAGATCAACACGACCGCGGCGTAGCACAGGATCGTGATCGCGGCGGGCACCAGGATCGCGAGGTACAGCGCGCCGATCGATTCCTCGACCAAGAGGGCGTAGATCACCACCACCGTCGACGGCGGGATCAACTGTCCGAGCGTGCCGCCGGCGGCGATGACGCCGGACACCAGGGTCCGGGCGTAGCCGCGGCTGGTCATCTCGGGATAGGCCGCCGATCCGATGCTGATGATCGTCGCCATGGAGGAGCCGGTCAGCGCGCCGAATCCGGCGCAGCCGCCGATGGTCGCCAGCGCCAGGCCGCCGCGGAACGGGGCGAACAGGGCGTGGGCGAAGCGGTAGATGTCGTTGGACATGCCGCCGGCGATCGCGAACCCGCCCATCAGCAGGAAATAGGGGATGACGCCGAGATCGCTGCTGCGCAGCAGGCCCAGCGTCTCGGACCCGGCGATGTTGAAGGCGGCGTTCGGCCCGAAGGTCGCGGTGATGCCAAGCATGGCGGCGCCACCGAGGACGGCGGCCAGCGGGACGTAGAACACCAGCGCGCCCCAGACCAGCGCGATCACGATCACGCTGGCCGTCAGCATGTCGGACTGGAACGCCGGCCGGGGGAGCGAGATCGCGGCGACGACGAGGGCGAGGGCGAGCAGCGTTCCGCCACCGATCACCAGCGTGGACCGGACCGGGCGTCCCACCCTGCCGGCAAGCTCCAGGGCGGCGACGGCCTGCGCGGGAATGCAAAGCAGGAAGAGGACGAAGATGAAGGAGTAGAACGGCCACAGCTTCCACTGGCGGATCGGCGTTTCCATGCCGCGCTCGTAGGACAGCACCAGCTGGTCGAAGACGGCCACCGCGAGGCAGACGATCAGGAACAGGTAGAGGAAGGCGCCGATCGCCCGAAGGATCGTCTGCTGGCGCTGGGAGAAGATCGCCGACAGAAGATCCACCTCGAGATTGGCCCGCTGCGACAGCCCGCTGGCCAGCACCGAGGCGATCGCCACGGAGAACAGGGTCGAGAACAGCTCGTTGGAACCGGTGATCGGGGCGTTGAGCAGCCAGCGAAAGACGATGATGTCGATCAGGTTCAGGATGCCGATCGCCAGCATGATGACGACGCCGAAGGAGGCGATCTTCTGGTTCGCGGTCCGCAACGCAGTGTCGATGCGCTGAAGCAGGCTGTCGCGCTGCCCGGCGTCGGCGCTATCGGCGTCGCCGTCCGCGGCGTGGTTCAAAGACGGTTCCATGTGCTCAACGTCGTCCACTTGCTTTCGACCTGCTGGAGCGATGCGGGATTACCGATCCGAAAGGGGAGCCGGCCCGAAGGAACCGTCCGGCCAGGGGGAGGGCCAAACGGTTCCGGCGACGCGCGCCGACGACGGGCATGGCCCGGGGCGCGTCAGTCCGACGCGGCGGCGTACTCCGCCTTGAAGGCATCGAGGACGGTCTGGCCGTCGGGGGTGCGTTCGATCCACGACTCGATAACCGGCGATATCAGGTCCCGGACCTTCTCCAGTTCCGCTTCATCGAAGCGACTGGCGGAATACTGAGGCTCGTTGGCGGAGCTGGCCGTGATCCCGTCGATGAAATCGGCATAGGCCTGCCCCAGGCGGCGCGTACCGTCTTCGCCGGTGAACGAGTCCAGCACGGCCCTGCCCTTGGGGCTGAGGCCTTCGTAGAAGGACTTGTTGATCACGACCGCGGTCGGAACGCCACCAAAGGTCACGTTGACCAGATGCTGGTGCAGAAGCTCCGTCAAACGGAACGATTGAAACGTGTCGGGGCTGGTGATGACGGCATCGACCACGCCTCTGCTCGCCGCCTGATACATCTCGGTGGGTGAAATGAACGCGGGCGAAGCCCCGAGGGCGGACATCGCATCGGCGGTGTTCTTGTCGCTTACCCGGACCTTCAGTCCGGCGAGCGACTCCAGCGACGTGATCGGTTCGCGCGCGCGAAGCGTATTGGAGGCGAGCACGCCGAAGAGCAGCAGCTTTCCCTCGGCGAATTCGTCGCCAAGCAGGCCCTTCTCCTGAAGTTTCCACAGCGCCAGGGAGGCGCGCGCCGGGTCGCCGCCGACCAGCGGCAGCGTGGTCACGGTCGAGCGCGGGAAGGGCTGGCCGGTGGCGGGCAGAACCCAGATCCCCATTTCGGCGACGCCGGTGACCACCCTGTCGACGACGTTCGCCGTGTTGGCGAAGGTCGGGCCGAGGATCTGTATCTCGAATTCCCCGTCCGCGGCCTCGTTGATCTCCTCGGCCCAGGGCCGGTAGACCTCTTCGATCAAAGGGCTCGTCTCGGGCAGCGTGGTGGCGAAGCGGACGACTGTCTGCGCCCATGTGGGCGAACCGAAGGACGCCAACCCCAAAGCCAGAAGAGACGTTGTCGCCTTCGCCTTCCACCAGGCCTTTGCCGAACGGGCGTCTGTATTGATGACCATCACGGTTTTTCCTCCACTCGATGATGCATTGCGTCTTGCCGCCCACCTGCCGTGGCTTGTTTCCAGGTGAACGCCACTAGGATCTTGTCGTTGTCGGGAACGGACGCCCTTTCATCTGCGGTGATGGGACGACCGGCTCCTTGCTGGCGCGCGTTGCGCGGATGGCAAAGCGCGCCGTGCACCCTCCGGCCGGGCCCGTGCGTGGCGTCGCTCCGAGCGGCGTGAATGTCTTGGAGGTGTGAGCGCTCACCGGCGTGGCTATGCGCCCGAAGGCGTCCCGTTTCGCCAGGGCGGGTAGCGTGGCGCCGGGCAATGCGGCGTCCCACACTGTCGCAACGTGCGCTGCCATCGAACGAATATCCCCCCTGCTCTCGAATGGAGCAGATTTCATTTGCTTTAGCCGATGTCGCCGGCTTCAGTTCGTATCGACCCGGCGGTATCGGCGGCCCCTAAATATCTTTAGGTATAAAATATCATAGTTGGATTGGTTTCCGCATGCAACAGCCTTGTCCGCCATGCGCTCGGGGCCGGCGTGCCGGCGGCTAGATCGCGGGGCGTGGATTGACCGAAACGGCGCCCGGGCGGGCGGGGGCGATCGTGCGGTCAGATAGGCTCGGCGTCTCGTTGTCGATGCTCTCATCCGTGTCCTAAACGCGCGCCAGATAGGGCAAGGCGCGATTCCGGAAATCGCCGGGAAAGAATGGGGTGATTATAATATCCGTTTATTATCAATGGAATATTTGAGTCCTGGTAGCCGGTTTGGGTGGGCCATGGCTCGAGGCGGTGCGCCGGGCTGTTTCGGTCGGCCGCGCATCCATACTTGCGGGCGATAGAGGCCGGAGCTGAGGTCAGGCTGTCACGCGCCGCGCGGGGTCTCAGGCGTTGTCGCCGGTGGCGACGGTGCCTGCTTCTCGGCGTGCGCCACCGTAATGGCTTGCGAGGAAATCGCCGCCTGTCGATCGCCGGCGTGGGCAGCGGGTGTTGGCGCCATAAGGAGGCGCGCATTCCCGCCCCGGCGCGCCGGGGCATTCTCGGGATATCTCTGAAAGTCTATATATTTCAGGTTAAAAGCCATTCTCTCCGAGGCGGCTTTTCGCACCGCAACCGGTGCGCCCGATATCCTTTATATATAAAATAAGTTGACGCTCGTTGGGCGCGATGGTTCAATCTTTCCCGACACGGGCTGATTCAGCCTGCTCGCCAGCCGCAGTACCGCTAGCCGCAGAGACCTCGCAGATGAATTTTGACTTCTCGGAAGACCAGAAACAGCTCAAGCACGTCGTCAATCGACTGCTGGCCGACAATTGCGCCGTCTCCGTCGTCCGGTCCGCGATGGAAAAGGACGATGGCGTCGACTGGGCTTTGTGGGAAACGATGGCGGGCATCGGGCTCATGGGGACGAACATCCCGGAAGCCTATGGCGGATCGGGCTTCGGCTATCTGGAGCTTTGCGTTGTCGCCGAGGAGTTCGGCCGGGCGCTCGCGCCGGTCCCGTTCGCCAGCAGCGTCTACCAGTTCGCCGAATATCTTGTGCAGGGCGGCACGGAGACGCAGAAGTCGGATCTGCTTCCGCAGGTGGCGGCCGGACAGCTCGTCGGCACGGTCGTACTCGATGGCGGGCGAGGGCACGGCGGCGCGCCGATGTCGTTCGCCAATGGCAGGCTGTCGGGCGCGTCTCCGATCGTCGTCGATGGCGGGTGCGCGAGCTGGGCCATCGTCAGGGCATTGGATACGCGGTCCGACCAGGACGGCTTGTTCCTGGTCAACCTCACGGCACCCGGCGTCACCCGCACGCAGGTGCAGTTATTCGACCGGATGCACAAGGGCGTTCGCCTCGAGCTGTCTTCGGCAGAGGCCGAGCCCCTGGCCGTCAGCGGGCTTCTGGATCACGTCCGGGACGCGACAGCGGTGCTTCTTGCCTTCGAGCAGGTCGGGGGGGCGGAACGCTGCATCGACATGGCCACGGACTACACGCGCCAGCGCTTTGCCTTCGGGCGGCCGGTCGGCTCGTTCCAGGCGATCAAGCACATGCTCGCCAACATGTTCATCACGGCCACGCTTGCCCGCTCCAACGCGTATTACGGCGCCTGGGCCCTGGCAACGGACTCCGATGAATTGCCGGTGGCCGCCGCGACGGCCCGTGTCAGCGCGACCTATGCCTTTCAGGAGTGCGCGATGAACAACATCCAGGCGCACGGCGGCATCGGATTCACCTGGGACATCGACTGCCACCTCTACTACAGACGGTCCAACTTTCTCGCGATCGCATTGGGAGGCCTTTCCGACTGGGAAATCGCGCTCGTCGACAGACTATCCGCGCGTCCGCATTCGATCTGAAGATCCCGAACAGAAGGACCCAGACAGTGGATTTCAACGATTCCCACGAAGAAGCCGCATTCCGGCGCGAGGCGCGCGACTGGATCGAGGCGAATGCCCCCGTGGAGCACCTGAGCGCCTTGAAGCGCTCCAGTTTCGGCCTGCTGGAGATCGACGCGACCGAGGCCGAGAAGGTGGCCCTGGGGCGCGACTGGCAGCGAAAGAAATACGATGCCGGCTGGGGCTGCATCCATTGGCCCGAGGCCTATGGCGGGCGCGACGCGAACCCCGTTCAGAACATCATCTTCCATCAGGAAGAGGGGCATTACGCGAAACTGACCGAGCGCCTCACCGTCGGCCTCAGCATGTGCGCGCCGACGCTGATGGTTCATGCCAGCGAGGATATCAACAAGACCTTGCTGCCCAGAATGGGGCGATCGGACGATATCTGGTGCCAGCTCTTTTCGGAGCCGGGCGCGGGCTCGGATCTGGCGGGAATCCGGACGCGGGCGGAACGGGCCGGCGACGGCTGGCGCATCAACGGACAGAAGATCTGGACCAGCGGCGCGCACTACTCGCAATGGGGCCTGCTACTGACGCGCACGGATTCGGAGCTGCCGAAACACAAGGGGCTGACGATGTTCATCGTCAGGATGGACACGCCCGGCATCGAGGTGCGGCAGATTCGTCAGATGAGCGAGCAATCCGGCTTCAACGAGGTGTTCTTCACCGACGTCCATATCCCGGACGAGCACCGCATCGGCGACGTCAACGATGGCTGGCGCGTCGCGCTGACGACGCTGATGAACGAACGCATGTCCGTCTCGACAACGATGACGACGGGGTTCGAGGAGCTGTTCGACTTCTGCCGAACCTGGCAGATCGACGGCAGGCCGGCGGTCGAGAACGACCTGGTCAAGGGGCGTCTGGCGTCCCTGGCGGTCCGCGCCAGCGGGCTCAAATACACCGCGATGCGCGCGATCTCGCAATTGTCCCAGGGCAATACGCCCGGTCCCGAGAACTCCGTGCTGAAGCTCGTGGCGGCGGCGACGCGACAGGAGGCGGCCAAGTTCGCGCTGGACCTGCAGGGCAATATCGGGCTGGGGATCGGCGCCGACGCGCATGACGAAGGGCGGTTTCAGGCGATGCTCATGCGCGCGCCGGGAATGCGGCTCGAGGGCGGCTCCGACGAGATCCAGCGGTCGATCCTGGCCGAGCGCGTGCTGGGGATGCCGGGCGACCCCAGGGTCGACAAAGACATTCCCTTCTCCCGCGTGCCCACACGGTAACGCCGAGCCATGCGTGGCATGAGGGACGAGACGATATCGGGGCCGCTCGCCGACGTTCGCGTCGTCGAACTCGCCGCAATCGGTCCCGTCCCCTTCTGCGGCATGATGCTGGCCGATCTCGGGGCGCGTGTCGTGCGCATCGATCGCAGTATGGCCGGCCCGATGGACCGATACGCGCCGGAAAATCGGGGCCGTACCGCGCTCGCGCTCGACCTGAAGTCAGAGGCGGGCAGGACACGGGCTCTCGACCTGATCGCTGCGGCCGACGTCGTGATCGAGGGGTACCGTCCGGGCGTGATGGAGCGACTTGGTCTCGGTCCCGAGGCCGTCCTTGCGGCCAATCCCGCGCTGGTCTACGGGCGCATGACCGGCTGGGGGCAGGACGGCCCCTATCGCGACGTCGCCGGCCACGACATCAACTATATCGCCGTCTCGGGGGCGCTGCACGCCACGGGGCCGGCCGAGCATCCGGTGATCCCGCTGAACCTGGTCGGAGACTATGGCGGCGGCGCGATGCATCTGGTGGCCGGGGTCCTGGCGGCGCTGCATCACGCCCGGCGCACGGGCACGGGCCAGGTCGTTGACTGCGCCATGAGCGATGCGGCGATCTCCCTGATGAGCATGATCTACCAGAAGCGCGCGGAGGCCGAGTGGCGGGACAGCCGCGCCGTGAACGTCATCGACGGTGGTGCCCCTTTCTACAATGTCTACCGGTGTCGCGACGGCGCGTGGATCGCGATCGGGGCGATCGAAGATCGCTTCTATCGGTTGCTCCGGGACAAGCTGGACCTGCGGGACCCGCTGTTCGACCGGCAGTTCGATCGGTCGGCCTGGCCGGCGCTGAGGGGCCGGCTGTCCGAGATCTTCGCGCGGCGCACCCGGGCCGAATGGTGCGCGCTGCTGGAGGGCAGCGACGTCTGTTTCGCGCCGGTGCTGAGCATGGACGAGGCCGCCGGGCATCCCCACAACGTGGCGCGCGGCGCCTTCCTCGAGCGCGATGGCAGGCTCACGACGGCGCCGGTGCCGCGGCTGTCCGCAACGCCGGCTTCGATCCGCCCGGGCGCGGCGGTCGGGCCGGCCGACACGGCCGATTTCCTGAAGGACTGGGCCATCCGATGACGACGATCGCGTGCAGGGGCGGCGGCACCATTTGCCGGCGCGGCAGGAGGAGCTGACCTTGGATACGACATCCCGGAGGGGATATCTGAACGGCTACCGGGTCGTGGATCTCACCGATTTCAGGGGGCTCCTGACCGGACGGCTGCTTGCTGATCTCGGCGCCGAGGTGGTGGCGGTCGAGCCGCCGGGCGGCGCCGCCGCGCGGACCGCGCCGCCGTTGCTGGGCGGAACCGGGGTCTCCCGCCTCTGGGCCGCCCTGTCCCACAACAAGAAGAGCGTGACCTGCGACATTCACAGCGCGGACGGCCGGGCGCTGCTACTGCGCCTGTGCGCGGCGGCGGATTTCCTGCTCGTCTCCGGCACAAGACGGGAGGTCGACGCCCTCGGCCTCGATGCCGACACGCTGCGGTCGCTCAACGACCGCCTGATCCACGTGACGATGACGCCGTTCGGCCGGACCGGGCCGAAGGCGGGCTACGCCGACAGCGACCTCGTCATCTGGGCGGCCTCGGGGGCGCTCGAACGCAACCGCGTCGACGGCCGCGTGCCCGTCCGCATCGGCACGTCCTACCAGGCGTATTTCCATGGCGCGTCGGATGCCGTCGTCGGCGCCCTGCTGGCGCTGGCCGAGCGCGCCCGGTCGGGGCGCGGGCAGGGGGTCGACATCTCCTTCCAGGAATCCCTGGTCGCCGCCAACCAGGGCCAGGGGCTCTATCCGCTGGTCAACGACGTGGCCGCCGGCCCCCAGGACGGGGTCACGATCTTCCCGACGGTCTGGAAAACCAGCGACGGCTACGTCCAGTTCACGCTGACGAGCGGACCGGCCACGGGCCATTTCAGCAACAACTTCATGGCCTGGGTCGCCGAAAGCGGGCTGCTGCCGGACCATCTGGCCGCCGTCGACTGGCGCGACCTGCCGCAGACCTCCGGCTCCGGCCTCTCGGCCAGCGGCGCGACCAAAGACAAATACGCCGAGAAGGGCATGGGCGATGCCGAGCGGGCCCAGATCGAGGCGATCATCGCGCGGTTCTTCTCCACCCGTGGCACGGACGAGATCCTGACGACGGCGCGCGACCGGCGGCTGCTGCTGGCGCCGATCCTCTCGGTCGCCGATATCATGGACAACGACCACCACGACGCCCGCGGCACCTGGTTTCCGACGGGCGATGCCGATGCATCCGGCCCATGCCTGCCGGGGCCGTTCGCGCGCATCCGGCCCGAAGCCTTCGTCAATCACGGCGGCAGCGGCGCGGCCGGCGCGGCCAACGGCGATGTCTATGGCGGATGGCTCGGGATGACCGGCGCCGACGTAGCGCTCCTCCAGACCAACGGGGTGATCTGATGCGCGAAGCAGCATTGGCGGGCGTCAAGGTCGCTGATTTCTCATGGGTGCTGGCCGGCCCCACGGTGGGCAGGGCGCTCGCCGACCACGGCGCGACGGTGGTGCGGGTCGAGTCGGCGCGGCGGGTCGATCTGGCGCGCGCGTTGTCGCCGTTCACCAATGGCGAGTCGCGGCCCGACAACTCGGCGCTGGCGAGCGACCTCAATGCCGGCAAGCTCGGCCTGGCGCTCGACCTGGCAATCCCCGAGGCCCGCGAGGTCGCCCGCACGCTGTGCGACTGGGCCGATATCGTCCTGGAATCGTTCAGCCCTGGGACCATGAAGGCCTGGGGCCTGGACTACGACTCGCTGCGCCAGTCGAACCCCGGCCTGATCATGCTGAGCACGACCCTGATGGGGAATTTCGGCCCGCTCTCCAAGCTCGCCGGCTTCGGCAGCGCCGGGTCCTGTCTGTCGGGGATCCACAATGTCACCGGCTGGCCCGATATGGTGCCGACCGGCTATTGCGGCCCCTACACCGATTTCGTGGCGCCGAAGTTCAGCCTGATGGGGCTGCTGGCCGCGCTCGACCGGCGCGCGCGAACCGGCGAGGGCGCCTATATCGATCTGTCCCAGGTGGAAGCCGGCCTGCAATACATGGCTCCGGAAATCCTCGAGTACTCGACGAGTGGCAGCGTTGCCGAACGGCAGGGCAACGCCGATCCCGCGCTGTGTCCGAACGAGGTCTATGTCTGCGCCGCCGGCGATGGGCGCGAGCGCTATGTCGCGATTTCGATCCGGACCGAGGCCGAATGGACGGCCCTGATCGATGTGCTGCGGTTATCGGGTGTCGATGATCTGATCGATGCCGATGTCGATGCGCGCAAGGCGCACAGGGAGCGGATCGATGCGGCCATCGCCAAGGCGGTGGCCGACGAGCCAGCCGAGCGTGTCGAAGAGCTGCTCCAGACGGCGGGAATTCCGGCCTACGTGGCGCTGCACGGAAGCGAATTGCCGCACGATCCGCAGCTCAAGGACCGCAATCATTTCGTCGCCGTGGAGCATCCCCGGCGCGGGTCGACATACGTCGAGGCGACCCGCATTCAGCTATCGGAGACACCGGGCCGGCCCCATGGTGCGGGGCCTGATATCGGCGAGCATCAGACGATGGTTCTCAAGGAAATCCTGCAGATTCCGGATGATGTCATCCGTTCGTGTCAGCAGGCCGGCGCATTTTTCTGAAAACAGACGAAAGGCAAATCAACGTGGATATTCCCAAGTTCGAAACCCTTCTGCTCGAAGTCGACGGGCCTGTTGCGACGATCACCCTCAACCGGCCGGAAAAGCTCAACAGCATCAGCCTGACGCTGCGCGAAGAGTTCCTTCGCGTGCTGGAGCTTCTGAATCCCGGCGATGCCATTCGCGTGGTTCGGCTGAAGGGCGCGGGACGGGCGTTTTCGACGGGCTATGATCTGGAGGGCGGCTACGACGTCATGTCGGGCCAGACCCGATTGCCGGTCGAAACCGAGGACGAAGTAAGCCGGATCGGCGAGTCGTTCATCGCGCAGGATCGCGACAACCTGCGCCAGGTGGCCGTCTGGCTCCATCGAATCCGGCGGTTCCGCAAGCCGATCGTTGCCCAGGTCCATGGGTACTGTCTTGCCGGCGGCCTGGACCTGATCGGCGTCTGCGATACGGTCATCGCCGCCGAGGACGCCCAGTTCGGGCATCCCGCGTCACGCGCGCTGGGGCTGCCCACGACGATCGGCCTGTTGCCCATCAAGGCCGGTCCTCTGAAGACGAAGGAAATGCTCTTCACCGGCGACAACATCAGCGGGACCGAGGCGCAGCAGTGGCAGATCATCAACCGGGCGGTGCCGGCTGACGAGCTCGACAAGCAGGCCATGAAATACTGCCGCCGCATCGCGCTGCTGCCCCTGGACATGCTGACGGTGCACAAGGACGTCGTGAACCGGTGGGTCGACAATATGGGATACGGACCGTCGGTCGACACGACCACCGATCTCAATACCATCTCGCACCAGAGCCCGTTCACTGCCGAGTTCATCCGCAAGGCGACGACGGAATCGCTCAAGGCGGCCCTGGATTGGCGCGACGGTCGCTTTAAGCGGCAGGCCGAGGAATGACATCGGTCCGGCGGTGAGCCGATTTTCCGATCGGCCTGGATACGGAACAAGGGGATGGCCGACAGCGGCCATCCTCCACGCGCTATAGCCGAAGGGCGGGAAACAGTTCGGTCGTCCTTCGACAGCGGGCCAGGACCCGACCTCCCCCGGGCCCGCCGAATGAATTGGAAGCCGAACTCCGAAGGTGCCAAACTCGCTGTTCGATTCGTGACCGAAAGCTTCCGGACACTACATCAGCAGACTTCGGGAGACGGGAAGCGATTTTTTCCAAAGGCAGACAATGGCGCGCGCAAAGTCGAAACAATTAGCCGGCACCCCGCCAGCATCCATCCGTGTCAGGACCTGGCTTCGTATGGCCAGTCTCTATCGCATGGTGGACAAGCATCTGAAGAAAAGACTGCATACGGAGTTCGGCACCACGCTGGTCCGGCTCGATATTCTTTATACTCTGGATATGAATCCGGAGGGCCTGAGCATGGGGAGCCTGTCTTCGGAACTCTTCGTGACCAACGGCAATATCAGCGGCATCGTGAAGGATCTGTCGAAGAGCGGGCTTGTCGAGATGGCGCCGGCGCTGACGGACCGCCGCTCCATGATCGTCACGATCACCCCCGAAGGGCGGGACTACATCAAAGAGATCGTCGAGAGCCACCACGAATGGGTGGAAGACCTCCTGGCCGACATGTCGCAAACGCAAGTGCTGCAGCTGTCGGAGCTTCTCCGCGCCTTGAAGAAGTCGGTCGCCCCCAAACTCGAAGAGCGTTTGCTACAGGACGACTGATCAGCCGACCGGAGGCAGCGAAAGGCCGCATCGGACGGGCGGCGGGCGCGCACTGCCGGACCCGATATCCCGCGTTAGTGCGATAGACGGGGCCGGCCGGGCGACAGGGGCGGCCCGGCGTGCGCCCGTCGGTCACCGGGGCGAGACGCCGTCCGGGCGCCGATCATGCGGCCCGTCTTTTGCGCAGAAGCGGCAAGGCAATCGATGCGATCAGCAGAAGCGTCAGCACGAGGAAGGTCGCGCTGATCGGCCGCTCGATGAACGTTGCCATGTCTCCGCGCGAAAACAGCAGCGCGCGACGGAAGTGCTGCTCCAGCAGCGGTCCGAGAATGAACCCCATCAGCATGGGCGCGGGCGGATAGCCGTACTGGCTCATCACATAGCCGATGAGGCCGAACGCGATGACGACGTACACGTCGAACGCGCTGTTGTTGACGCTGTAGACGCCCACGCAGATGAAAAAGATGATCAGCGGAAAGAGCACCCGCTTGGGGACGGTGAGGATACGCACCCAGACGCCGATCAGCGGGATGTTCAGGATGAGAAGAAACAGGTTTCCGATCCAGAAGCTGATGACCAGCCCCCAGAACAGATCCGGATTGGTGGTGAAGAGCTCCGGTCGCGGAACGATGCCGTGTATCAGCATCGCGCCCATGAGGACGGCCATCGTCGCGTCGCCGGGAATGCCCAGCGCCAGGGTCGGGATGAACGCGGCCTGGGTCGAGGCGTTGTTGGCGGCTTCGGGCGCCGAAATGCCCTCGATGGCGCCGCGCCCGAACCGCTCCGGCGTCTTCGAGCTGCGCTTCTCGATCGCGTAGGCCAGAAACGCGGCAAGGGTCGGTCCGGCGCCCGGCAGCACGCCGATGAACGAGCCGACGATGGACCCGCGCACCGTGGGCTTCACGGCGAGCCGCAGATCCTCGCGCGTCGGTATCAGGTCGCGCAACCGTACCTTCGAAACGGCGCTCTTCGGACGCTCCGGCGTTCCGGCGTTCTTCAGAATCTCCGCGACCCCGAAGAGCCCCATCGCCATGGCGACCAGGTTGATGCCGTCCTGCAGGCGGAGCACGCCGAACGTGTAGCGCACCTCGCCCGACGTGCTGTCGATGCCGATCGTGGACAGCAGCAGGCCCGCCACCACCGCGAGGATGCCCTTGATCGGCGAGCCCAGCGACATCGTGGCCGCAGCGACGAGGCCCAGCAGCATGATCGAAAAGTACTCGGCCGAGGAGAAGGCCAGCGCCATCTCCCCGAGCTTCGGCGCGAAGCTCATCAGCAGCACGATCGCAAAGGACCCGCCGACGAAGGAGGTGATCGTGGTGATGAAAAGGGCAACCCCGCCGCGCCCCTGCTTCGTCATCGGATAGCCGTCGATGGCGGTGACCGCCGTCGTCGACGTGCCGGGCAGGTTGAGCAGGATGGAGGCGGTCGATCCGCCGTACTGCGCGCCGTAGAAGATGCCCGCCAGCATGATCAGGGCGCTCATCGGCTGCAGGTGGTAGGTGACGGGCAGGAGCATGGCGACGGCGGCCAGGGGACCGATGCCCGGCAACACGCCGATGAACATGCCCACCGTGACGCCGATCAGGCAGAACAGCAGGCCTTCGGTTGTTACCGCGGTCTGTATTCCAAGGCTGAGGCCGGAGATGAGATCCAAGGTACTACCTTCCGAAGGGTGTCAGCGGAATGCCGATGAGGGTGACGAAAAGGACGTAGCCTCCGATCGCGGTGAGGGCGGCGACGATCAGGCCGTGCTTCCAGGTGTTGTCCGGCTGCGCCATGCCGGCGAGCAGGACCATCGGCACTGTGGCGACGAAGAAGCCCGCCGTGTCGATGAGCAAGGCCCATGTCACGATGCCCATGAGGATGAAGGCCGCCGCGCGCAGATGCAGGCCTTCTGCCGGCTCGTCGGTCTCGTCGTCCTCGATGAACATGGCGATGACGGCCAGAAGCACCAGTCCGACGGACAGTGCCAGGGGCACGAAGCCCGCGCCCATGCGCGTAATCGTACCCAGCGGATAATCGACATAGGCCTTCACGCCCGCGGCCACGCCCGCGATCGCGAAAACACCGGCCACCATCCTGTTTCCGGTCACGTGTGCGATCCATCCGGATCGCGGCGTCGGACCGGTACTGCCCTTGCGGATTTCGGTCATGGCTGCTCATCCTAAATTGTCAACAGTTTAGATTTGCGTGGTCGCGCTGGCAAGCGTCAAACATGCGCCGCGTTGCAGATATTCGACTGGAATGCAGGGTTTCCGCATAAACTCTTGAGAATTGAGCCGTGAAAGGGGCTGTCAAATTCGCGGCCAAGTGTTGACACTCAGGTCGAATGGGCTAAAAATGTCGACACTTTTTAATATCACGCAGGGCGGAGGTCGTCTCTATGTCGAAAGCGCGTCGATTTCGCGAACTTCTGAATTCCGACGACCTCGTCGTTTCGGTCGGAGCCTATGACGGCTACAGCGCTCGGCTGATCGAGCAGGCCGGCTTCAAGACCGTGGCCACCACGGGCGCGGCGATCGCCAATGCGCGCCTGGGGCTGCCCGACATGGGCTACATGGGGCTGGCCGAGAATCTCGACCAGTGCCGTGCGATCGTCCGCGCCGTCGCGCTGCCGGTCACCTGCGACGCTGATACCGGCTACGGCAATCCGCTCAACGTGCATCACACGGTTCGCGAGTTCGAGGCGGTCGGCGCGGCCGGCATCAATATCGAGGACCAGGTCAGCCCGAAGCGGTGCGGCCACATGAAGGGCAAGGAAGTCGTCTCGCGCGGCGAGATGGTGAAGAAGATCGACGCGGCCTGCCTGGCGCGCCGGGACGACGACTTCGTCGTGATCGCCCGCACCGACGCCCTGGCCGTGGAGGGCCTGGAGCCGACCCTGGAGCGCATCAGGGCCTATGCGGGCGCGGGCGCCGACGTCATCTTCGCCGACGCGGTCGACAGCGAGGAGACCATCAAGCGGGTCGTCGAGGCGGCCGGCGTCCCGGTGTCCGTCAACATGGGCTTCGGGATCCGCGAGCGGCCGACCACGCCGCTCATCCCGCTGCCGCGGCTGAAGGCGCTCGGGGTCAGGCGGGTCAGCCTGCCGCGCATGCTGCCCGCCGCCGCGATCATGGCCATGCGCAACGCCCTCGTGGTGATGAAGGAGGTCGTGGAAACCGGCGAGCCGGTCAACCGCACCGACATGCTCGTGGGCATCGACGAGATCTGGGAGCTGATGGGCTACAGCGACGCGCGCGCGCTCGAAGACCGGCTTCTGACGCTCGAGTCCCTCGACTCGAAGTACGGCCGCCCGTCCAGCGCGGCCGAATGAGGTTTGACCACAACCAAACGGAGGAACTGCATGTTCAAGGTATTCAAGGCCCTTACGGCGGCCATCGCCCTCACGGCGGCGGCGGGTGCTGCATCGGCGCAGGATTATCCGAACCGCTCCATCTCTGTCATCGTTCCCTATTCGCCGGGCGGCACCGACACTCTCGCCCGCACGATCGCCCAGGGGCTCTCCAATGAGCTCGGGCAGACCGTCGTCGTGGAGAACAAGCCCGGCGCCGGCGGAACGGTCGGGGGCTCGTTCGTCGCGAACGCCGAGCCGGACGGCTACACCTTCCTCTTTGCCGTGAGCTCAGTCCAGACCGTTGCCCCGCATCAGCGCGATCTGCCCTACGGGTTCGACGCATTGCGCGGGGTCGCGCGCGTCTCGGTCGGACCGAACGTCATGGCGGCACGCAAGGACGCGCCGTTCAAGACCATGGAAGAGATGGTCGCCTACGCCAAGGAAAACCCGGGCGAGGTGAGCTATGGCAGTGCCGGAACCGGCGGCGCGACGCATATCGCCTCGGAGGCGGTTGCGCGTGCGGCCGACGTCGAGCTGTTCCACATCCCGTTCCAGGGCGTGACGCCGGCGGTCGCCGCGGCCGTGGCCGGTGAAGTCGATCTGGTGCTCGGGTTCGCGTCCGCGATCCTGCCGCAAGCGGAAGCCGGCAAGGTGACCGTGCTGGCGCAGCTCGGCGAAGGTCGCGCCAAACTGCTGCCCGACGTGCCGACGCTCAAGGAGAGCGGCATCGACCTCGAACTGCCGGTCAACATCGGCTTCTGGGCCCCGGCGGGAACGCCCGACGAGGTCGTGGACGCCTTTGCCGCGGCCGTCGAGAAAGTCATCACCAGTGATGAGCTGCAGGAATACGGCAAGAATACGCTCAGCGAGCTGCAGTTCGCCGGCCCTGCGGACTTCGATGCCATGCTGGCGAAGGAAGACGCCTTCTACGAGGAGCTTCTTTCGACCATCGACTTCTCGAAGTAAGCCCTTTCGACAACGAAGAAGCCCGCGCCTGGTGCGCGGGCTTTTTCACGCCTGCTTGTCTTCATCGAGGAGCGTCTGCAGCGTCTCCGTGGCGCGGGCGATATGCGCCTGCATCAGCGATGCGGCCAGATCGGCGTCGCGCGCGCGCATGGCGCGGAGGATCTGCCAGTGCTCGGCATAGGCGTTCTCGCGACGGCCCGGTGTGCGTCCGGACTGCGAGCGGTAAAGGCGCAGCAGATAGTAGAGCTCGTCGCACAGCAGCGAGCGGATCCGCTCGTTGCCGCACCCCTCCGCAATTCTTACATGAATGTCGAGCGCGGGGTGCCGGTTCTTGTTCTTGGTGCCGGTGAACTCCTCGAACAAGGCCTCGAGCGCCTCGTCGGACATGTTCAGGGTCGCGAGGCGGACGGACATGGCCTCGACGGCCTCGCGGAGCTGGAACACCTGCACCATGTCCTCCACGGTGAGGGAAATGACGCGGGCCTTCAGGTACGGTTCCTTGACGATCAGGCCGGTGCCCTGCATCCGCTTGACGGCCTCGCGCACCGGCCCGCGGCTCACGCCCAGTTCCGCCGCGAGCCCGAGCTCGTTGACCGCACCGCCCGGCGGGATATCTCCCTCGAGGATCTTCGACAGCAGCGTCTCGAAGACCTCGTCAACAATGGTGCGCGCCGTGCGATCGAGCATCCGGACCTCGTCGTGTGTCAACAATTGAAGTTGGAAGTACCGCAATTCGCCGGATTTCTCAACGATCATGCGCGCAAACAGACGTGATAATGATCGAAGTGTTGACACTTTTTGGCGTGCCTCTACAATGAACGGCAATGATGACCCAATCGTCCAAACCGCGAAACGTCGTGAAGAGCCTGCCCGCGGATGGCCGGGACGATCTTCATTGCGTCGACCTCGATGGGCTGACATCGGCGCGAGCGACACCGTTGCCGCGATGCCTTCTGCCCGTTCTGGAAAACATCGTCGTCCAGTCGCTGAACGACGACGGAAATGCGGCTGAGCTTGCCGCCGTGGCCGGCTGGTCTCCGGGCGATGGCGAACTTGTCGTCACGCTGGCGCCCAATCGGGTGATGTTCCCGGACAGCAGTGGATTGCCGGCGCTTCTCGATCTGGCCGCGGCCAGGGACCATGCGGCGGAGCGGGGCCTCGACCCTGCGGCGATCGAACCGGTGATCCCGGTCCAACTCGTGATCGATCATTCACTGATTGTCGACAGTTACGGCCGGCGCGATGCGATCCGCATAAACGAGCGACGCGAATTCGAGCGCAATCGCGAGCGCTACGCGTTCTTCAAGTGGGCCGAGCAGGCATTCCGGAACCTCACGATCGTTCCGCCCGGCTCGGGGATCATCCATCAGGTCCATCTCGAAAAGCTCGCCGAACTGATCGTTGAAAGGGACAGCCCGGCCGGCAAGCTCGTACAGGCCGAATTCGTGATCGGCTGCGACTCGCACACGACGATGATCAACGCCATCGGCCTGCTGGCCTGGGGCGTGGGTGGCATCGACGGGGAAATGGCCGCGCTCGGGCAACCCTACTCGGTGCGGATACCGCGCATCGTGGGTGTCCGGCTGAAGAACAGGCTCGCGACCGGCGCCATGCCGACCGATCTCGTTCTCGCAATCACCAAGACGCTGCGCGAGCACGATGTCGTCGGGGCCTTCGTCGAATTTTTCGGGGAAGGGCTGGACCATCTGCCCGTGCCGGACCGCGCGACCATTGCCAACATGGCACCGGAATACGGCGCCACCGTCGGCTTCTTTCCGATCGACGCGCACACGCTCGCCTATCTCCGGCAGTCCGGGCGGCCGGGCGATCACGTGCGCCTGGTCGAGGCGCATGCGCGCGCGACCGGGATGTTCCGCGAGGCGGGCGCTCCGGATGCCGAGTACAGCGAAGTCGTCGAGATCGATCTTGCGGCTATTTCGCCCGCCGTGGCCGGGCCGCGGCGTCCACAGGACCTCGTGCCGCTCGCCGGGTTGAAGGACAGCTTCCGCAACAGCCTGACGGCGCCGCGCGCCGAGGGCGGTTTCGACGTGCCGGCGGACGAGGCGCAGAAGCGCGTCGCGTTGGACCTGCACGGAACCCGGCATGAGATCGGACACGGTGCTGTCACCGTGGCGGCGATCACGTCCTGCACCAACACGTCCAATCCGACCGTGATGATCGCGGCCGGCCTGTTGGCCAGGAACGCGGTCGCGCGGGGCTTGACGGTGCCGCCGTGGGTCAAGACCTCCCTGGCGCCCGGATCGCGGCTCGTCACCGACTACCTGTCCGAACTGGACCTGATGCCGGCCCTCGAGGATCTGGGCTTCCATCTGGTCGGCTACGGCTGCACCACGTGCTCGGGCAAGTCCGGCCCGATCGATCCCGCCATCATGGAAGCGGTCGCGGATGGCGGCCTCGTGGCGGCCTCGGTCCTGTCGGGCAACCGCAACTTCGAAGGGCGTATCCACAAGAGCTGTCGCGCCAACTACCTGGCCTCGCCGCCGCTTGTCGTGGCGTTCGCGCTGGCCGGACGGGTCGACATCGACTTCGATACCGAACCGCTGGGCCACGATCGCCACGGAGAGCCCGTCTTCCTGCACGACCTGTGGCCGGCGCCCGGCGAAATCGAGGACCGCGTTTCCAGAAGCCAGAACCCGGACCGGTTCCGGTCCAGCTATGCCAGCGTCTTCGAGGGCTCGCCGTTCTGGACCGAATTGCCGTCGGCCGGCGGCGTGCTGTTCCCGTGGGATCGGGAGTCCACCTATATCAAGCGGCCACCCTTCTTCGAACTGGAGGGCGACGGGATGCCGGACCGGATCCGTGATGGCAGGGTCCTCGTCATGGCCGGCGACTTCACGACCACCGACCATGTCACACCGAGCGGCGAAATCCTGGCCGACAGCCTCGCCGGCCGCTATCTGGTCGAGAGCGGCGTCGCGCCGAAGGACTTCAATGCGGTGACCCAGCGGCGCGGCAACCACGAATTCATGGCGCGCATCACCTTCGCCAACCAGCGCATGCGCAATCTGCTGGTCCCGGACAAGGAGGGCGGCGTGACGCGCCTGGAGCCGCAAGGTGACCCGATCACGATCTACGAGGCCGCCGAGACGATGAGGAACGATCGGCAGACGCCGATCGTGATCGCCGGGCGCAGCTACGGAATGGGCTCGAGCCGCGACTGGGCCGCCAAGGGACCGATGCTGCTCGGCGTGCGGGTCGTCCTGGCGGTTTCGTTCGAGCGAATTCACCGCTCCAACCTCATCAGCCTGGGCATCCTGCCGCTCTGCTTCAAAGCCGGCGAGACCGCCGATACGCTCGGCCTGAGCGGGTTCGAGACGTTCGAGTTTTCGGGCATCCGCAAGGCGCTCGAAGACGGCACGCCGGTGACCGTCACCGCCAATCGCAACGGTGAAGAAATCCGCTTCGAGGCCGTTGCCGACGTGGCGAGCGCGCACGAGCGCGACCTGCTGCTCGGGGGCGGGGTTTTTCGCAAGCTCATCGCCTCGATGCCCGACGCCCCGCATTCGGCCAGCATTTCAGATACGGCCAGCACTTCAGATTCGGAAAGACACGCATGCTGACTCCTGCTTCGAACGAAACCGCCTGTCGCACCGTTCTCGACTATCTGCGCGCGATGGAAGCCCGCGACCTCGATGTGGCGCAGGGCTTTCTCGCCGCCGGTGCCGTGCTCGTCTTTCCGGGTGGGCGGCGCCTGACGTCGGTACACGAGGTCGCCGCGGGGTCGGCGCGGCGCTATCGCCACGTCGCCAAGACCATCGATCGGTGCGAAGCCTGGCCCACGGCGGATGGCGTTTCCGTCCTCGTGACGGGAACGCTCTACGGCGAATGGGCGGATGGTAAGGCGTTCGATGGGATCCGGTTCATGGATCTGTTCGACCTGGCGGATGGCCGGATCACCGGCCAGTACGTCCTCAACGAAACGGCGGAATTTGCCATCAAGCGGAATTCCGGAGATCTCGGGAGCGTTTCATGACCTACGACCTGGTCCTGAAGGGCGGCGAGGTCGTCTTTCCCGGGCAAGGCGTCGAGCAGGCCACCCTGGCCGTGCGCGACGGGCGTATCGCGGCGGTTCTCGATGCGTCCGAAAGGCCCGCCGCCCGGCGCGTCCTGGACTGCCGGGGCAAGCATGTCTTTCCGGGCCTGATCGATCCGCACACCCATATCGGCTTCGGCGACAAGGAAAACGACTGGGATACCGAAACCCGGACGGCCGCCTTGGGCGGCGTGACCGGGTTGATGAGCTTCTGGCGCGGCAATGAGCTGCTGCAGTCGACCGGGACCTGGCGTGCGGAAGCCGACAAGCACGCGGCCGTGGATTTCGGGTTCCATTTCGGCATCACGTCCCACGCCCACGTGGCCGAGCTCAAGTCGGCAATGGCCACCCATGGGGTGCTGTCGATCAAGGTCTACCTCATGTACAAGGGGGCGACCGGGGCGGCCAAGGGCTTCACCGAAGTCGACGACGGGCTGCTCTATGCGGCATTGGCGACGGGCGCGAGTATTCCTGGTGCCGTGGTCGGCGTTCATTGCGAGAACACCGAGGTCATCCCCTTTTTCCGCGAGCCTCTGAAAAGCGCGGGGCGCGACGACCTGCGCGCCTGGGACGAACAGTCGCCGGGCTTCCTGGAAACGGAAAACGTGTTCCGCGTGGCCTATTTTGGCGAGAAGGCGGGCTGTCCGGTCAATATCGTGCACATGTCGAGCGCCGAGAGCCTCGACCTGGTGCGCCGGATGCGCCATCCGAACCGACCGCCGATTCATGTCGAGACTTGCATCCACTATCTGAGCCTGTCGCATGACGAGCCGATCGGCGCGATCGGCAAGGTCAATCCGCCCTTGCGGTCGCAGGCCGATATCGACGGCTTGTGGGAAGGCGTGCGCGACGGCGCGATCTCGACGATCGGGTCCGACCACGTGCCGCGCAAGAAATCGACCAAGGGCCCCAGTATCTGGGAGGCGACCGCGGGGTTTCCCGGCATCGCGCAGATCCTGCCCGTGATGATCGAAGAGGGGTACTTCAAGCGCGAGATCGCGTTGGAGACCCTGGCGGCCGCCACCAGCAGCAATGTCGCCGCGCTCTACCGCCTTCCCAGGAAGGGCCGTATCGCACCGGGATACGATGCCGATTTCGCCGTCGTCGATCTGGATGGCGTGACGCAGGTGCAGGCGTCCGATTACCCGTCCAACTCGGATTACTCACCCTACGAGGGAAAGCGGCTGCGCGGCCGGGTCGAGGCCACCGTCCTTCGCGGAACGGTTCTGGTCGACAACGGCCAGTGGGTCGACGAGCAGGCCCCGTCCGGCCGCTATCTCCACAGGCGATAAGAAAGGTAACGCAATGACTGAACGCGTCTGGGATAAGTTCCTCACCGACAAGGACAAGCGGGTCTACCAACTGGCCGGCTATGGAAAACGCGGCGGCTTCGGAACCCGTCCTGCGCTCTTCATCATCGACGTGCAGTACAATTTCTGCGGCGATGCCCCGGGCGAAGACGTCGAGGACGGACTCAAGACGTACCGGACCCACTGCGGCGAGGCCGGGTGGAAGGCCGTGCCGCATATCGAGAGGCTGCTGAAGCTCGCACGGGCGAAGAACTTGCCGGTCTTCTACACCCAGTCGGAGCGTCGCCCGGACATGATCGACAGTGGTGTCCAGGTCGGCAAGAACCACCGGGGCGGCGAGAAAACGGGCATCGAGGGAACCCACGCCACCCAGACCGTGGCGCCGATCGCCCCCGAGCCGCAGGACATCCTGATCGGGAAGCGCAAGCCGTCGGCCTTTTTCGGCACGCTGTTCATGAGCCACCTGAATTTTCTCGACGTCGACACGCTCATCCTGACCGGCTGCACGACGTCCGGCTGCCTGCGTGCGACGACCGTGGACGCCTATTCCTACAACTTCAAGGTCGTCATCCCGGAGGAGACCGCCTTCGACCGGTTCGAGGCGAGCCACGCCATCAACCTGTTCGACCTGAACTGCAAATATGCCGACGTCATTCCGGTCGACGAGGTCGCCGACTATCTCCAGACGGTCGACGGGCGCGAGGCGGCATAGGATTGCCCGGAACGGCCCGTCCATCCCTGGATGGACGGGCCGTTCCAGCGTAGGGAATGGCGCGACCCCGCGGCAACCGCAGAGCGCCGCGCCGACTATTCTCGCCGACCGGATTCGGCCAGATCGTTCCATACCTTCTGGTCGGCGAGCAGGCCGTCGCGGATTGCGAACCGGTCGATGAAACGGATGCCGCTGAAGGCGGCGCCGTCCAGCCATTCGCCCGACAACGTGCCGAAACAATAGACGACCGGGCCGTCGGCGTCGGCGGTGACGTCGAAGCGGTCATAGGTCTTCCGCACGAAGCGGTAGCGTTCCCGCGCCCATTCGACCAGCTGCTCGAGCCGGCCGAATTCGGCGCCGCCGGGAAAGGACATGCGGAAATCGTCGGCCAGGAAGCCCCTGGCGCCGTCCAGGTCGCGCGCTTCCATCGCCGCGAGAAAGGCACGGACGAGGTCGACGGGATCGGCCAGCGGCTTGCCGGGCTGCCGCTGCTGCCGGCCGCGCATGTAGCTTTCGGCCTTCACCTCATGGATCGCAACCGTCACGCCGTCGAGAGGCGCCGCGATGACGGTGCGAACCGCATCCGTCAGGCGCTCGCCCAGACGCGTCCTGGTCTCGGCGTCGTATCCCTCGATCAACGTCAGTTCGACTACCGGCATTCCCGTGCCCTCCGTTTCTTGTGCGTACCCTCTTGCGCTCTCGCGCGATGAGCTAATAGTATATCTATATACCATTAAGAAAACGGGTGGCGACGCATCACCCGTCGGGAGAGCGGAAAGTCGGGAGAGCGGAAAACGGTGACAACGGCGTCTGTCTCGGGGCAAGCGAAAGCACCGCGCAAACGGCTTAGAGCCTCCAGCGCCGTCGATCCCGAGTCGCGCGTTCCGCTCTATCACCAGATCTACGTCGTCCTGCGGAATCTCATCTATTCGGGCCAGCTTGGCGCCGGCGAACTCGTCCCCGGCGAACAGGAACTGGCCGAGAGCTTCGGCGTCTCGCGCATCACGGCGAAGCGGGCGCTGAACGAGATGGCCGCCGCCGGTCTCGTCGTACGCGAGCGGGGCCGCGGCACGCGGGTCGTGCACCGTCCGCCGGCGCCGCCGGTGACGGCCTCCTTCGAAGGATGGCTGGAAAACATCTCGCTGATGGGCATCGCGACCGAGGCGCGCGTCCTGGAATTCGATTACGTCGCGGCCAACGAGGACGTGGCCGGAGCGCTCAAGATCGCGACCGGCGACCTCGTGCAGCGGTCCGTGCGGGTACGCAGCGTCGACGACGAGACGATGTCGTATCTCGTCACCTGGCTTCCCGAAGACATCGGCCGCGGCTTCGAACGCGAGGATCTCAGCCGCTACGCCCTGCTCACGCTGCTGGAGCGGGCCGGCATCCGCGTGGCATCGGCCCGGCAGACGGTCAGCGCCACGGTGGCCGATCCGGCCGTGGCCGCGGCGCTCGGTATAGATCCAGGGGCGCCGCTACTCGAGGTTCGCCGCCTGGTGCTCGACGCCAGCGACCGGCCCGTCGAGTACATCCGGGTTCTGTACCGACCCGACCGGTATCGTTTCGAGATGAACCTGGAGCGGGTTCATCGCGCCGAAGGCATGCGGTGGACGGCGCAGCCGACCGCCGCGCCGGAGGTCGTGATCAACAACAAGCAAGCGTAACGCACTAAACCAGAAGGGAGTGGACAAAACGATGGCTGACAAACGCAAGACCAGCGGACTGAGCAAACGCGATTTCATGGCGGCCGCCGGCGCGACGGCGATGGTGGCCGGCGTGGGCGGATTCCCGGCGGTGCTCCGCGCGCAGCCGGCGAATGTGAAGATCGGACTGATCCATCCGGTGAGCGGCTTCATCGCCTTCTCGGGCACCCAGTGCCGCGAGGGCGCCCTGATGGCGATCGAGGACATCAATGCCGCCGGCGGCATCAAGTCGATGGGCGGCGCCAAGCTGGAAGCCGTGCTGGCCGACAGCCAGGGCAAGCCGGATATCGGCGCGGCCGAGGTGGCGAAGATGGCCGAAGCAGGGATTGACGGCATCGTCGCCGGCTATTCCTCGGCGATTTCGCTGGCGACCAGCCAGGAAGCGGCGAAAAGCAACACGCCGCATGTCGTCGACGTCGGCGTGTCCGACGAGATCATCAAGCGCGGGCTGCCCAATACCTTCCGGTTCAGCCCGGGCTATGGCGTGATCGCCAAGTTCGCGGTCGACAACCTCGACAAGATCAACAAGGCTGCCGGCTCGCCCGCCAAGACCGCGATGATCATCCACGAGGAGTCGCTGTTCGGAACGGGTTCCGCCGGCCTCCTGCAGAAGGAACTGCCGGGTATCGGCATCGAGGTCATCGAGGTGATCAAGCACGCCAATCCGACGCGTGACTTCACCAACATCGCCCTGCAGATCAAGGCGAAGAATCCGGACCTGGTTATCCCGGCAAACTATTACAACGAGTACGTTCTTCTCGCCCGCACGATGCGCCAGCAGAAGGTGCAGCCGAAGGGCATCTACTCGGTGCTGGGCGGCGCGGCATCCAGCTACAAGTTCGTCAACGAGTTCCCGGAAGCGGCCCAGTACATCATGGACTGCAATCACTGGTTCAACCCGAAGTCGGACATCGCGCTTCAGCGCAAGGCGGCCGCGGAGGCCAAGGGGCTCATCTACACCTACGAGGTGTTCCTGGCCTACAACGCCGTCGCGTTCCTGGCCGACGCCATCGACCGGGCCGGCTCGACCGACAAGGACGCTGTGATCGCCGCGCTCGGCAACTCGACCTGGGACAAGCACGGCATGCCCTACGGCCCGACCAAGATCGTCGGCGGTCAGAACGAGGGCGGACAGCCGGTCAACACGCAGGTGCTCGACGGCGACATCCAGGTGATCTTCCCGGAGGAGTTCGCCTCGGCCGCCCCGGTCTTCCCGATGCCGGCGTAAGGCGACGGGCCATCACACAGATCGGCTGGCGGGCACGGTTGCCCGCCAGTCGTCTCCGCCCCCGGTCTTTTCCGGCACCGGTCTATTCCGCCGCTGTCCTCGATGCCGCTGTTCTCGATGTAGCCAATGAGCGAGTTCTCGATCCTTCTGCCGTCGCTGCTGAACGGCATTACCACCGGCGCCCTCTACGCGCTGGTGGCACTCGGGCTCACGCTGATCTACGGCGTGCTGCACATCATCAATTTCGCGCATGGCAGCCTGTTGATGGTGGCGTTGTACGGCGTCTATTTCCTGGCCGTCGGCTTCGGGGTGGGGCCGTATCAGGCATTGATCGTCATGCCGGCCGCGATGTTCGCGATCGGCTACCTGCTGCAACGCTACGTCATCGGCAAGGCGAGCCACGAGCGCGACGAGAACATCCTGCTGGTGACGCTCGGCCTGTCGATCGTGATCGAGAACCTGGCGCTCTACTGGTTCCGTTCCGACACCCGTATCGTCGACACGCCCTGGTCTTTTGAAACCGTCGAGTTCCTCGGCGCTTTCCTGCCCCTGCCGAAGGTCATCGCGTTCTTCGGCGCGCTGCTAACGGCGGCCGCGCTCTGGGGTCTGATGACGCGCACGGATCTCGGCAAGGCGATCCGCGCGGTGGCGAAGGAGCGCAAGGGCGCGCGCCTCGTCGGCATCGACGTCGACCATGTCTTCGCCATGAGCTTCGGCATCGGCATCGCCTGCCTCGGCATCGCCGCCTGTCTGCTGATGCCCAGCTACTACGTCACGCCGCAGGTCGGCCACGGGTTCGTGCTGATCGCCTTCACCATCGTCGTGCTCGGCGGCATGGGCTCGTTCGTCGGCGCGCTGATCGGCGGGCTCATCATCGGCGTGGTGGAATCGCTCGGCGGCCTGTTCCTCGGCGAAAGCCTCGGCCAGATCGGCATCTTCGCCATCTTCATCCTGATCCTCCTGTTTCGCCCGACCGGGCTGCTCGGGCACAAGGTATGAGCGGAATGAGAAATCTGGCCGCCCTCGTTGTCGTCTTCGCCGGCCTCGGCGCGGCGCCGTACTTCATCGGCTCCGACGTCTGGCTCAACAGCCTGATCATGGTGCTGTACGCCGCGCTGCTCGGCCAGGCCTGGAACATTCTCGGCGGCTATGGCGGCCAGTTCTCGTTCGGCCACGCCGCGTTCTTCGGAACTGGCGCCTATACGGTGGCGGTGCTGCAGGTGCAGCTCGGTGTGAACCCGTGGATCGGGCTCGTCGCGGGAACGATCCTGGCCGGGCTGGTCGCGGCCTTCGTCGGCGCGGTCAGTTTCCGCTACGGCCTGCGCGGCTCCTATTTCGCGCTCGTCACGCTCGCGTTCGCCGAGGTGCTGCGCATCCTGTCCAACACCGTGCCGTTCACCGGTGCGGGCGTCGGCATCCTGATACCGCTCGACCCCGGGGTCGCCAGCCTGCAGTTCACCGAGAAGAGCGGCTACTACTGGATGATCTGGGCGATGACTCTGGCCGCGTTCCTGGCGACGTGGTGGCTCGGCAATTCGCGCTTCGGGGCGCGGCTGATGGCGGTGCGCGACAACGAGGACGCGGCGCGCGCGCTCGGTGTTGGGGCGCTGCGCGTCAAGCTTGGCGGCATCGTCCTGTCGGGTTGCTTCTCCGGTCTCGCCGGCGTGTTCTACGCCCAGTACTTCCTTTATCTCGATCCAAGCATCGCCTATGGCCCCGCCATCTCGGTCGAGTCGCTGCTGGTGCCGATCGTCGGCGGGCTGGGAACGCTGTTCGGGCCCCTGCTCGGCGCCGTCTTCCTGCACGCGCTGTCGGAGATCACCCGCGACTTCGTCGGCGACGCGCCGGGTATCTCGCTCGTCATCTATGGCGCGCTGCTGGTCTTCATCGTGATGTTCCTGCCGCGCGGCCTTGCCGGTCTCGGTCGCGTCTCCGTCCGCAAGCTCCTGCGTGCGAGGGCCGCATGATCCTGTCGGTCCAAGGTGTGTCGAAATCCTTCGGCGGACTTCAGGCGGTGCGGGACGCGAGCCTGGATGTCGAAGAGGGCCGGATCGTGTCGCTGATCGGGCCGAACGGGGCCGGCAAGACGACGCTGTTCGCGCTGATCACGGGCTTCCACAAACCCGATGCGGGCGTCGTCCTGTTCAACGGCGCCGACATCACCGGCGAGGCACCGGAACGGATCGCCACGCTCGGCATGGTGCGCACCTTCCAGATCGTACAGCCCTTCGCCGGACAGACCGTGCGCGACAATATCGCCGTCGGCGCGCATCTGCACCGCGCCTCGCGACGGGAGGCGCTGGCGAAGGCCGAAGACGTCGCGCGACAGGTCGGACTCGCCGACCGGCTCGACCAGGACGCCGCGTCGCTGACGGTGGCCGGGCGCAAACGGCTCGAGGTCGCCAAGGCGCTGGCGACCGATCCGAAACTGATCCTGCTCGACGAGGTGATGGCCGGCCTCAATCCGACCGAGGTGCGCGATGTCATCCCGATCATCACGCGGATTCGCGACAATGGCGTTACCATCGTGCTGATCGAGCACGTTATGCAGGCGGTGATGAGCCTCTCGGAGCACTCGTGGGTGCTCAATCAGGGCGAGATCATCGCCAATGGGCCGCCAGCCGAGATAGCCAGGGACCCGGCGGTCATCGAAGCCTATCTCGGGCACGGCATGGCTGCCCGGATCGCCGAGGGGACGGGCCATGCTTGAGGTTGCGGGGCTGCGTGCCGGCTATGGCGAGACCGAGATCCTGCGCGGCATCGACCTGGCGATCGCGGACTCCGAAATCGTCGCCCTTTTGGGATCGAACGGCGCCGGCAAGACCACCTTCAATGCCGTCCTGTCCGGCCTCATTCGCCCGTCGGCCGGGCGGATCCGCTTCGACGGCGCCGACATCGCCGGGTCCGATCCGGCGACGATCGTCAAGGCCGGCCTTGTCCAGGTCCCGGAAGGGCGCCATGTCTTTCCCAACCTGTCGGTCAAGGAAAACCTCGAACTCGGCGGCTACCGCCGCGGGCGCGAACGGCGCAGCCACAATATCGAGCGCGTGCTGACGATCTTCCCGCGCCTGCGGGAGCGCATGGCGCAGAAGGCGGGCACGCTATCGGGTGGCGAGCAGCAGATGCTCGCCATCGGACGCGGCATGATGTCGGAGCCCAAACTGCTCGTTCTCGACGAGCCGTCGCTCGGCCTGTCTCCGATGCTGGTGGAAGAGATGTTCGCGCTGATCGGCAAACTGAACGAGGAAGGCCTGACGATCCTGCTGGTCGAGCAGAACGTGCGCCAGTCGCTGGACATCGCGACGCGGGCCTTCGTCATGGAGAACGGCGCGATCGGCCTGTCCGGCCCGGCCGACGACCTGATGCGCGATCCGCAGCTGCAGCGCTCGTATCTGGGAATCTGAACCATGCCGATGACGCTCGCCGAAAAGATCATCGCTCGCGCCTCGGGCCGGTCCGCGGTCAGCCCCGGCGAGATCGTGACCGCCAGGGTGGATCTCGCGATGATCCACGATTCGGGCGGCCCGCGTCGCGTCGAGCCGATCCTCAAGCGGCTCGGCGTGGGGTTGTTCGACCGCTCGAAGGTGGTGCTGATCTCCGATCATTTCGTGCCCGGTGACGACGAGGCCGGGCGCGAGATCCTGGACCTGACGCGCCGCTGGGCGGCGGAGAAGCAGGTTGCCTTCTATGACGGCGTGGGGATCTGCCATGTGGTGCTGCCGGAGCGCGGCCACCTGAAGCCGGGCATGTTCGTCGTCGGCGGCGACAGCCATTCGCCGACCGGCGGAGCCTTCGGCGCCTACATGTTCGGCGTCGGCGCGACCGAGATGGCGGGCGTTCTGGCGACCGGCGAGATCTGGATCCGGGTGCCCGAGACGATCTTGATCGAGTGGCGCGGACGGCTCGGCGACGGCATCGCGGCCAAGGACATCATGCTCGCCCTGTGCGGCCGGCTCGGCATGGACGGCGGCCGGTACCAGGCCGTGCAATATACTGGCGAAGCGATCGAAAGCCTCGGCATGCAGGAGCGGATGACGCTGTCGAACATGGCGGCCGAGCTTGGCGGCCAGACCGGTCTGATCGCCCCCGATGCGACGACCGCCGCGTACATTCGAGAGGCCGGCGGCGAACCCGGCGACATCTCGGACTGGCAGGGCGATGCGGACGCGGCGATCGCCGAGCATCACGTCTTAGACGCTGCGGCGCTGCAGCCGCAGGTCGCGGCGCCGCACTCGCCGGCGAACGCCGCCGATGTCGACGCCTATCCCGACACCCCGGTCGACGTCGCCTATATCGGCGCCTGCACCGGCGCGAAATACGTGGACCTGGAACGGGCGGCGCGGATCCTGCGCGGACGCAAGGTCGCGTCGGGCGTGCAGTTGCTCGTCGCGCCCGCCTCCCGGCGCGACCAGGAGCGCGCCGCAGCGGACGGCATCATGGCCGTGTTCGAGGAGGCCGGCGCCAAGGTCCTGACGAACGCATGCGGCATCTGCGCCGGCTACGGCAATGCGCGGCTCGGCGAGGACATCACCTGCATCTCCTCGACTGCCCGCAACTTCAAGGGCCGCATGGGCGCCGCGTCGTCTCGGGTCTATCTCGCCTCGCCGTTCACGGTCGCCGCCTCGGCCGTCGCCGGGCGTATCGCCGATCCGCGGCCAATGCTCGCCGAGGGAGGTCCGGCATGACGACGGGACGCGCCTTCGTCTATGGCGACGATATCGATACCGACCAGCTTGCGCCGGGACAGTACATGGCCGCGCCGATCGAGACGCTCGCCGCCCATTGCCTCGAAGCCGTCGACCCTGCATTCGCGAGCACGGTCGGGCCGGGCGACGTGATCGTCGCGGGCCGGAACTTCGGCATGGGCTCGTCGCGGGAACAGGCGGCGCAGGCGTTGAAGGCGCTCGGTGTCGCCGGAATCGTCGCACGATCCTTCGCCGGGATTTTCCACCGCAACGCGATCAATGTCGGTTTGCCGGTGTTCACGGCGGATGTGGGGGGCCCGATCGCCGCCGGCGACGCGGTGAAGCTCGACGTCGCCGGCGCCTGTCTCGTCAACGAGACGCGGGGGGGCACGATCGATCTCGATCCGCTGCCGGCGTTCCTGCTCGAACTGATCAATGACGGCGGCCTCGTCCCGCACCTCGAGAAGCGGTTCGCCAAGACCAGGGCGGACGCACGTGTACAGAAGGAGTCCCGCGTATGACGCGTCTCAAGACGCGCCTCGGCAACGGCAAGATCCTTGTCGCACCCGGCATCTACGACGGCCTGTCGGGCCTCGTGGCGGAGCGGGCGGGGGCGGAAGCCGTCTATTTGTCCGGCGCCAGTATCGCCTATACGCGCTTCGGCCGCCCCGATGTCGGCCTCGTGTCGATGAGTGAGGTCGCCGACACGATCGCGGCCATCCGCGACCGGATCTCGACCCCGATCGTCGTCGACGCCGATACCGGCTTCGGCAACGCCATCAACGTCAAGCGGACCGTGCGCCAGTTCGAGCGGGTCGGCGCGAGCGCGATACAGCTCGAAGACCAGACCCTGCCGAAGCGCTGCGGCCATCTCGACGGCAAGACCCTGGTGTCGGTCGGCGAGATGGTCGGCAAGATCAAGGCCGCCCTCGACGCCCGCTCGGGTGAGGACACGCTGATCATCGCCCGCACCGACGCGGTGGCCGTGGACGGGCTTTCGGCGGGCATAGACCGCGCAGCGGCCTACGCGGAGGCGGGCGCCGACGTGCTTTTCGTCGAGGCGCCGAAGAGCGTCGAGGACATGACCGAAATCGTCGCCGGCCTCGGCGACGGGACGCCGCTTATGGCCAACATGGTCGAAGGCGGCAAGACGCCGGCGATGACGGCGGCCGATCTGGAGGCACTCGGCTTCGCGCTCGTCATCTTCCCGGGCGGGGCCGTGCGCGCGATCGCGGCGACGCTGGAGGGCTACTATTCGAGCCTCGTCGCCCATGGCAGCAACGAGCCGTTCCGCAAGAACATGGTCGATTTCGAAGGGATCAACCGAATCGTCGGCACGCCGGAACTGCTGGAGGAAGCGCGCCGCTACGACGAGGAGCAGCAGTGATGGCGATCGATCCGATCACGCTGGCGATCCTCAAGGGCCGGCTCGAGCAGATCGCCGACGAGATGGACGCGACGCTGTTCCGCTCGGCCTTCAACCCGATCATTGCCGAAGCGCACGACGCCTCGCACGGCATCTATGATGCGGCGAACGGCGACACGCTGGTGCAGGGCAAGTCCGGGCTGCCGATCTTCGTCGGCGTCATGGCCTTCGCGGTGAAGGCGGTGATCGAGAAGGCCGCGGCGCAAGGCGGCCCGCGCGATGGCGACGTCTGGATCTTCAACGATCCCTATGCCGGCGGCACGCACCTGTCCGACTTCCGGCTCGTGCGGCCCCTGTTCGCGAACGGCGAGGTGTTCTGCTACCTGGCCTCGGTCGGCCACTGGCACGACGTCGGCGGCAACGTGCCCGGCAACTACAACCCGGTCGCCACCGAGTGCTTCCAGGAAGGCATGCTGATCCCGCCGGTGAAGCTGTTCGACCAGGGCGCGCTGCGCCAGGACGTGATCGACATCCTGTCGGCGAACTCGCGGCTGCCGACATCGCTCTACGGCGACCTGAACGGCCAGATCAACGCGCTCGATCTCGGCGTCCGCCGCATGCAGGAACTGCTCGGCGAATACGGTGCGGAGACCGTGGCCGAGGCCCTGGGCGAACTCAAGGTTCGCGCCGCCCGGCTGATGCGGGCGCAGATCCGGGACCTGCCCGACGGCACCGTGTCGGCGGAGGATTTTCTCGACAATGACGGCATCGTCGACGAACCGTTGAAGATCGCGCTCGACCTCACCATCGAGGGCGAGCGGATGCGCATGGATTTCTCGCGCTCGGCGGTTGCCTGCAGCGGGCCCCTGAACATCTCGCGGGCGACCACGGTCGCCGCCTGCTACGTCGCGCTCAAGCACGTCTTCGGCGACGTGCCGGCGAATGCGGGCGTGCTCGAACCGGTCGATTTCGACATCCCGGAGGGCTCGATCCTGGCGGTCGACGCCCCGAAGCCCGTCGGAGGCTACACCGAGACGATCCTGCGGCTGATCGACGTCGTCTTCCAGGCCGTGGCGACGATCGCGCCGGAGCGGTCGAACGGATGCGCCTACGGCACGATCAACGCGCTGTCGCTTGCCGGACACCGCGGCGACGGGCGGCGCTGGGTCATGTTTTCCTTCTTCGGCGGCGGCCACGGCGGCCATCCCAAAGGCGACGGCCTCAACCACGGCAACGCGCCGATCTCGACGGCGACGATCCCGCCGCTGGAAATCCTCGAAGCGGCCTATCCCGTCCGGTTCACCCAATGGGCGCTCAGGCCGGATTCGGGCGGCCCAGGCAATCATCGCGGCGGTCTCGGCGCCGTCTACGAAATCGAGCTTATCGAGGAGAGCGCCGACGCGTTCCTGTTCGGCGAGCGCGGCCGCTTCGCGCCGCCCGGCGTCGTCGGCGGCAAGCCGGCCGCTTTGAACCGGTTCGTCTACGACACCAACGAGGGAGAGAAGTCGCCTGCGATGACGTCCAAGATGGTGGGTGTGAAGCTGGCACGCGGCCAGCACGTACGGCTCGAGACGCCGGGTGGCGGCGGCTACGGCGATCCGATGACGCGGCAGCCGGATGCGGTCGCGCGCGACGTCGGCCTCGGCTTCGTGTCGCGGGAAGCGGCCGAGGCCGACTATGGCGTCGTGATCGACGGTGACGGCAAGGTCGACGAAGCCGCGACGCGTGCGCTTCGCCAGGCGAGTGCGGCGGCATGAGCGGGCGGCGCTACGCGATTGGGGTCGACGTCGGCGGAACCTTCACCGACATCTTCCTGTGGGACGAGGCGACGGGGCGTGTCACCACGGCGAAGGTGCCGTCGACGCGCGGCGACCAGTCGATCGGCTTCGTCGAGGGGATTTCGGCCGTCGCTGACGACTTCGCCGATATCGCGACGGTGGTGCACGGCACGACGGTGGGCACCAACGCGCTGCTGGAACGCAAGGGGGCGCCAACCGGGATCATCACGACCGAGGGCTTCCGCGACGTTCTGGAAATGCGGCGGCGCGACCGGCCGACGACCTGGGGGCTGTGGGGCACGTTCACGCCGATCGTGCCGCGCGACCGCCGCGTTGAGGTCCGCGAGCGGGTGCTGGCCGACGGCAACGTTCTGCAGACGGTCGATCCGGGCGAGGTCGCCGAACGCGCCGAGGCCCTGCGGGCGGCCGGCTGCGAGTCGGTCTGCGTTTTCTTCATCAACGGTTACGCCAACAACGACAACGAGGCGATCGCCGTCGAGGCGGTGCGGTCGATCTGGCCGAACGACTACGTGACGGCGGCGACCGAGATCATCCCCGAGATCCGCGAGTTCGAACGGCTGTCGACGGCAACGCTCAATGCCTACCTGCAGCCGGTCGTCTCCAGCTATCTCGACCGCCTGGAAACGGCACTGGACGACCGCGATTTCTCCGGCGACGTGCTGATCGTCCAGTCGAACGGCGGCGTCATGTCGGTGGAAACGGCCAAGCGCTATCCGGTGCGCACCGCGCTGTCCGGCCCGGCGGCCGGTGTCATCGCGGCGAAGGCGATCTCGGCGGCGGCCGGGTTTCCCAACGTGATCACGTGCGACATGGGGGGAACGTCCTTCGACGTCTCGCTCATCGCGGGCGGCGAGGCGGCGCTCGCCGCGCAGACGGCGATCGACTTCGGCATGGTCGTGCGCACGCCGATGATCGAGATCACGACGATCGGCGCCGGCGGGGGATCGATCGCCCATGTCGACGAGGGCGGTCTCCTGCAGGTAGGCCCGGAATCGGCCGGCTCCAACCCGGGGCCGGTCTGCTATGGCCTTGGCAACGATCGCCCGACCGTCACGGACGCCAATCTCGTGCTGGGGCGCATCAACGCCGCCCGGCCGATCGGCGGCAAGCTCGACGCGCTCGATGTCGAAGCGGCGCGCGCGGCGATCGCGCGCGAGATCGCCGCGCCGCTCGGCATCGACGCGATGGAAGCGGCGGAGGCGATCCTCAAGGTCGCCAACGCCAAGATGGCCGGCGCGATCCGGCTGGTGTCGATCGAACGCGGCTACGATCCCGACAAGTTCGCGGCCATGCCGTTCGGCGGCGGCGGCGCGCTGCACACCGGCGCGCTCCTCAAGGATGTCGGCCTGCGCTCGGCGCTGGTGCCGCGCTATCCCGGGGTCACCTCGGCGCTCGGCTGTGTCGTCGCCGACATGCGCCATGATCGCGTGCAGACCGTCAACCGGCTGCTCGACGAGGTCGACGCGCCCGCTCTCGGCAAGGAAATGCAGGCGGTCGCCGCGGAGACGGAAATGCTGCTGGCGCGCGCCGGTGTCGCCTTCGAGCGGATCGACCGGGTGTTCGAGCTCGACATGCTCTATCTCGGCCAGACCCATACGGTCACGGCGCCGGTCGAGATCCCGTCCGGCGGCCTGACGGTGGAGGCGATCCGCGCGGCGTTCGAAACCGCCTATCGCCGTGCGTTCGGGCGCCTCCTCGCCGGCATTCCGGTGCGGGTGATGAACTACCGTGTCGCGGTGATCGGCCGGCGGCCTGCCTTCGACATGACCGTGTTCGCCCCGTCCTCCGATCGGGGGCTCGAGGACTGCCGCGTCGGTTCCCGGCGCGTGCGCGTCGACGGCGTCGATATCGACACGCCGGTCTACGAGCGGCTCGATCTGTCGGAAGGGACCGAGATCGCGGGGCCGGCGATCCTCGAACAGCCCGACACCACGATCTTCATCGATCCCGGCCTAGTCGGGCGCGTCGACCGTTTCGGCAATGTGGTGATCACCCGGCAGGTGAGGGCGGACGATGCGTGAGGCCGGTTTCGATATTGCGCGCACGGGGCTGCTCATCGTCGATCTGCAGAACGACTTCCTGCATTCCGACGGCGCATATGGTCGCGCTGGCCAGTCGGCGGCGGACATCGCGGCATTGCCCGAGCGGATCAAACCGCTTGCCGATGCCTTGCGCGCGAAGGGCGGCTGGATCGTCTCGACGCAATTCACGCTGGTGCCCGGCAAGGGCGGTGAGCCCTTCATCTCGCCGCACCTGAAGACGCTGCGCCCGTTCCTCGCCAGGGGCGACTTCGAACCGGGCGCATGGGGCCACCAACTCGTCGACACCTTGCAGCCGGCCGACCTGACGGTCGAGAAGGTCGCCTATTCCGCCTTCTTCATGAGCCGGCTCGAATATGTGCTGCGGCGCGCCGGCATCGACAGCCTCATCGTCTGCGGCATCGTGACGAATGGCGGCGTCGCCTCCACCGTGCGGGACGCCCATGTCCGCGACTTCGGCGTCACGGTGCTGTCCGACGGCTGCGCCGCGTTCCGCAGCGACGTGCACGAGACCGCGCTGGCCGATCTTTCGAGCATCGTATCGGTGCGCACCTGCGCTCAGGCCATGCAGTTGATCGAGGCGGCTTGAGATCATGAGCCCGCGCATCGCGCCAGCGGCGAACGTCGCCTTCGAGACGCGCTGCGATGTGCTGGTGATCGGCGCGGGCGCCTGCGGGCTGGTGGCGGCCCTGCGGGCGGCCGATGCCGGGGCCGACGTCATCGTCGTCGAGCGCGACCACAGTCCGACCGGATCGACCTCCATGTCGTCGGGGTTCATTCCGGCGGCTGCGACGCGGTTCCAGGCGGCGCTCGGCATCGTCGATTCCGCCGAACGGTTTTCCGCGGATATCCAGAGGAAGGCCGGCAACGAGGCCGACCCGGCAATCGTCGCGGCCGTGACCCGCGAGATCGGGCCGACGCTCGAATGGCTTGCCGACAGCCACGGCCTAGACTGGCTGGTGCTCGACGACTTCCTGTATCCCGGTCACTCGGTCCATCGCATGCACGCGGTTCCCGAAAAGACCGGCGCCGGGCTGATGGCCCGGCTTCTCGCGGCGGCCGAGGCGGCGGCCATCCCGATCGTCACGGACGCGCACGTGACCACGCTGTTCGCCGAGCCGGACGGGACGGTCGCCGGACTCGAGATCGTGCGCCCGGACGGCGGGGCGGAAAGGATCGGTTGCGGCGCGCTGGTGCTTGCCTGCAACGGCTACGGCGGCAACCGCGACCTGGTTCGGCAGTACATCCCGGTGATGGCGGACGCGCCTTACTACGGCCATCCGGGCAACAAAGGCGACGCGGTGCTGTGGGGCGAAGCGCTCGGGGCGGCGACGCGCCACCTGGGCGCGTGCCAGGGCCACGGCTCGCTCGCGCATCCGCACGGCGTGCTGATCACCTGGGCGCTGATGATGGAAGGCGGTATCCAGGTCAACGTGGACGGTGCGCGCTTCTCCAACGAGCATCAGGGCTATTCGGAGCAGGCGACCCGCGTCCTGGAGCAGCCCGGCGGCATCGCCTGGGACGTCTATGACGGGCGACTGCACGAACTCGGTCTCGCTTTTCCGGATTACCGGGACGCCGACAGTGCCGGGGCCATCCTCAGCGCCGACACGGTTGCCGGGCTGGCCGCGCTGATGAAGGTGCCCGCCGAGGCACTGGAAAATACACTTGCCGACGTCGAGCGGTTTCGCCGCGGCGCGCAACCCGATCCTTTCGGCCGGGATTTCAGCCGGCAACCGGGGCTGAAGCCGCCCTACCATGCGGTCCGGGTCACCGGCGCGCTGTTCCACACGCAGGGCGGTCTTGTCGTCGACGGATCCGCACGCGTTCGAAAGAATGACGGCACGCCGATCGCCAATCTGTTCGCCGGCGGCGGCGCGGCATGCGGCGTCTCCGGAAGCCGGATCGAGGGATATCTGTCCGGCAACGGCCTGCTGACGGCCGTCGCGCTGGGTTCGATCGCGGGCCGAGCCGCCGCCGATCGGGTCCGGGGAGCGAGTTAGGCGCAGAGCCCGATGCTTGGTCGCGGGGCGCGTACCGGGTCAGCCGGCCGTGCGGGGCGTCGCGACGGGTTCCTCCGGTTCGTCGGGGGGCGGGCGAGCGCCGGACAGAAACTCGCCGAGCCCATGCAACCCGTCCACGTGATCGCAGAAAACCTTGAGGACGACGAGCAGGGGGACGGCGATCAGGATACCGATGACGCCCCATACGAAACCCCACAGCAGGACCGACAGCAGGATGGCCACGGGATTGAGTTCCAGCCGACGTCCCAGGATCGCCGGGGTGATGAAGTTGCCTTCGAGCGCGGTGACGCAGAGATAGACGAGCGGCGCAACGAGTGCCTGGAGAATGGAATCGAAGGTGACGAGCGCGACGGCGGCGGACACCAGGACGCCGACGGCGGCGCCGATATAGGGGAGAAAGTTCAACAGCATCGCCGCAAGCCCCCACAGGATCGGGTTGGGCATGCCCGCAAGCCACATCGAGATGCCGATGATTATCCCGAGGACCACGTTGATCGAGGCAACCGTCAGCAGATAGCGGGAGACAATCCGTTCGACGTCATAGGCAATCCGCAGCGCGCGCTTCTTGTCGCTCAGCCGGGGCAGGACGCGAACGACCTTTTCGTAGAAGGTCGAGCTGTAGGCCAGCATGTAGAGCGTCAGACCGAAAGTGACGAGGATCGTCGCCCCGATTCCGGCAACGTGGTTCGCCGCGCGGTTTAGAAGGCCAGGCTGGCGGACGCTGACTTCCTGAACGGTCGGATCCTCAGATTCGGCGATCTTCTGGACCTCCTTTCCTGCTTCGTTCACCGCTTCCACCGGTTTCCGTATGCTTTCGAGCCGATCGCGCAGTTGCCGCCCGATACTGGGCGCGTCGTCGATCCAATCCATGATCGGCTGGGTCAGGGTCAGCGATCCGACCAGCAGCGTCGTCGCCAGGCCGACCACGAGGACGCTGGCCGTCAGTCCTGCGGGAAGGCCCCGGCGGCTTGCCGTGCGGACGATCGGGCTCAGGGTCAGCGACAGCACCAGGGCGATCGCGATCGGCATGAACAGCCCCCGGCCGAAATACATGCCGAACAGGACGGCCGCGCCGGCGATGATGAACAGGGATGCGCGCACGGGCCCGGACAGTTGAACAACGTCGGATCCTGCGGAGTCACGTGGGATGTCCGCCGGTGCTTCCGGCGCGGGTGATTGGGTCATGGTCGCCTCGAAACGATGATCGATATTAACGCGCAAGCCGGCTAACTGGTTCCGGTCGCACGGGGACATTTCGAAACGATCACGCAGACCGCGAATTGCGATGTTTGTCGGAACCATCCGGCCGGTTCGCCGTTTTCCCGGCAGGCCGGTCCGACAGCGAAATCGTCGCTGACCGGACCGGAAAGCCATCAACGGCAACACGCAGCCGCGCGTGTCGCGACACGAAGACGCCGTCCCCGCGGCGCCCGGCCCGCGCGTCGGAAAGGAGACCCATGAACTGGGATCAGATCGAAGGCCAGTGGAAGCAGTTCACCGGCAAGGTGCAAACCGAATGGGGCAAGCTGACGGACCGCGATCTCGATGTGATCGACGGCAATCGCCAGCAGCTCGTCGGCCGGATCCAGGAGCGCTACGGAGTGGCGAAGGAAGATGCCGAACGGCAGGTCGACCGCTGGCTCAACCGCCACTGACGACGCGGTTTCCTGCGGCGAGGCTCCAATTCGTACCCAGATACAGGAGCTCGCAGTGAAACGTGATCGTGGGACTTCGGGCGGCGGCGCCAGTCTGCCGCGCCCGAAGTCGTCGCCATCTGTTTCGGGATGATCGCCTGGGCTGCTTTCTCGGCCCCGGCAAGGATGTATCCGGCCATCGACGAAGCTCGCGGACCTCCGGTCCCGCGAGTTTTCTCGTCTTTCAGGTCCTGGTGCGGTTTTCCATCCGATCGGGATCAGAGAAACGGGCGTGGAGCCTCGTCTGTATCCTCGACCTGGGCGATCTCGAGAAGGCCCGCCTTGTCGCGAATCTCCAGGGTCCGCTCTTCCCAGGAAATGCATCCCCGCGCCTTGAGCTTCTTCAGGGTCTTGTTGGTGTGGACAAGGGACAGGCCGAGCGTATCGGCAAGATGCTGCTGGGTGATCGGAAGGTCCAGCCTGCCGCCTTTGGTCAGCCCCACGCTCCGGGCACGTTTGTAGAGATGCCAGATCAGGAAGGCGATGCGCTCGAGCGCGGTGCGGCGACCGACCGTCAGCAGGTTCTCGTCCAGAAGCCGCTCCTCCCGTGAGGCGAGCCACGTCACGTCGAAGGCGAGCCCGGGATGGCGCGTATAGAGGTTCCACAGCTTGTCGCGCGGGAATACGCACAGAAGCATGTCGGTCAGCGCCTCTACGCCATGGCTCATGACCTCGAACACCGAACTCTGCAGGCCGACGAGATCGCCGGGCATGGCGTAATTGAGGATCTGGCGACGGCCGTCGGGCAGGGTCTTGTACCGGAAGGCCCAGCCCTCCAGCACCGTGTAGAGGTGCGGGCTGTTGGATTCCTCGAGTACGATCGGCGCGCCGGGGGCGATGGTCAGTTCGCCCTGCTTGAACTCCTCCATGAACCCGAGTTCCTCGTCCGTGAACGCACGGAAGCAGTCGTGTTTTCGGAGCGGGCATTGCCCGCATCGAACCTTTATCGCGATATCGCTTGCGGCCACCTTGCGCCCTCTTTCGGATGTGTCTTTTTTCAATGACAAAGTCCCGCCTCGGTTCCATCATAGCCAATAAAACAGCCTTCCGGCGGTGCTCGCCGCACGGATGATGGCTGGCAAATGGTGGCAGGAGGTAGGGACGTGGCGGCTTCGCGATCCCGCGCGGCGCTTTTTCTGATGGACAGCGACGCGCTGGCTCTGGAACTGGAGGGCGTCTTGCGCGCCGGCGGGGCCGAATGGATGGTCATGCTGACCCGGGCCGTCGACTCCGCCAGGGCCGCCTTGCTGACCGGACCCGTTGATGTCGCCGTCCTGGTTCCCGGAGCCACCGAGGCGATCGACGACCTGCTCGCCGGCCTGCACGATCTCGGTACGCCGACGATCCTCGTCGCGACTGCGGATCGCGACACGGCCGACCCCGTCGACCGCTCCCCCAGAGACCTTCTCACCCGGCTTGTCCATCCGCTGGACCCGGACGTGCTGAAAACCGCGTTGCACGTCTATGCCTTAGGAGGCGGTGACGCTTCGCGTCCGCATGGCTTTCCTTCGCAAGTCCAATAGTGGACTGCAACGAATTCTCCCGGATTCGCGTTCCCGATGCGGCGGCATCAGGCCCGATAGAGGTATCGGAGCCAGTCCCGACCGCCGTTTGTCTCCGTTCTTCAGGGGCCGGTAATGGACCAGATCGTTGAGTATGTCTTCGGCGCGGCAAACTTCGTGCCGCACGGTTATTGCCTGACGTGGCGGCCGGACCTCGTGGCGCTGCATGCAGTATCCGATGCCGGCATCGCGGCCGCCTATTTCGCCATTCCGCTGGCCATCGTGGTCTTCGCCAGGCGCAGGGGCGACATCACGGGGGAGGCCAGGCAGATCGCGATCCTGTTCTCGGCCTTCATCGTCCTGTGCGGCATCACCCATCTCGGCGGTCTCTTGACGCTCTGGTATCCGTATTACGGTCTCGACGGGATGGCCAAGGCGGCGACCGCCTTCGTGTCGATCCTGACCGCGATCGTCGTGTGGCGGATGTTGCCGCGGCTCGTGGCCATTGCCTCGCCGCGCCAGATCGAGGTGATCAACCAGCGGCTCGTGGAGGAGGCTGCGGCGCGCGACCGCGCCTATGGCGACCTGGAGGCGGCCCGGCGCGACCTGGAGCGGCAGGTTGCCGAGCGGACGCGGGAACTGGCCGAGGTGCGGCAGCTGTTCGAGGCGGCCACGCGCGGCGCGCAGATCACGGTGTCCTCCCAGGACCGGGACCTGCGCTACACCTGGATCCACAATCCCTGGCTCGGCATGCGCGAGAGCGATGTCGTCGGCAAGGCGGACGATGCGCTGTTCCCCGAGCTGGCATGCGCGACGATCGTGGCCCACAAGCGGCGCGCGATCGAAGCGAGCAGGCCCGATACCTTCGAGGTGGAGATCCCGAACGGCGATGCCTCCTCCTGGTTCCGCATCGATGTCACGCCGCTGACCGACGGCGAGGGGGGCGTCACGGGGATCGCCTGCACCGCCATCGATATCACCGGGTCGAAGCGACTGGAGGAAATGCGCGCCGATCTCAGCCGGCGTCTGTCGGAATCGGTGCAGCGCTTCAACGTTGCGCTCAGATCGGGCGACATTGTCGTCTTCTCGCAGGACACCGATCTTCGCTACATCTGGACGAACAGAAACGATACCGTGCTCCGGCCGGTCGTCGGCAAGACTGACGCCGACCTCCACAAGGAGCCCGACCTGACGCCGATCGTGGCGCTGAAGACCGAAGCGATGGCTGCGAAAGAGCCGCGCTCGGGCGAGATCCGGGTCGACGGCGGTGACGCGGTTCGCTGGTTCGATCTTTTCGTCGAGCCGACCGTTGCCGTCGACGGGGTCGTCACCGGCGTCACCTGCGCGGCGATAGACATCACCGATGCAAAGCGCAGCGAAGAGCAGATGCGCCTCGTCATGCGCGAGCTGACCCACCGCTCCAAGAACCTGCTCGCCGTGGTGCAGGCGATCGCGCGGCAAACGGCGCAGCAGGCCGGCACGGTCGGGGAGTTCGTCGACGGATTCGGGGAACGGCTGCGGGCGCTTGCCGGCGCGCAGGACCTGCTGGTCGCCGAGAACTGGTCGGGTGTCCGCCTGGAACAGGTCATTCGCGGCCAGATCGGCCACTACATGCCGCAGGACCGCTCGCGCGTCGTCGTCGAGGGGCCGGAGGTGACACTGACGCCCGAGGCGACGCAGGTGCTCGCGCTGGCGCTGCACGAACTCGCCACCAACGCCGCGAAGTACGGGGCGCTGTCGAACGACGCGGGCATCGTAACGGTCACGTGGCGGCTTGAGGTCGCGGATGACGACGTCGCCTTGCGTTTCGATTGGCAGGAAACCGGCGGGCCGCCGGTGGAGCCGCCGACGCGCCGCGGCTTCGGGCGGATCGTCGTCGAGCAGAACGTGGCGCGTTCGCTGGACGCCCATGTCGACCTGCAGTTCCCCCAGCAGGGGGTACGGGCGACGTTCGTCATTCCGCTAGAGCAGCTCAATCCGCCGGCGCGGCGTTGAGATCTTCCAGCGCCGCGGCCGCGGCCGTCTCGACCTCGTTCAAATCGGCCTCGTTGCCGATCTCGCGACGGGCGTCCTCGAGGATCAGCGCGATATGCTTCTCCAGGAGGCCATGGTGCGAGGCATGTGCGACGCCCGCCAGGCGGCCGATGGCGCGGATCAGGCGCAGCGTCACGGTCACGTTGCCGGCCGACGCGCGGCGCAGCGGATGCAGAGCGGTGCCGACCAGGGTCTCGACCGAGACCCCGTCGAACCAGAGCCTCGGCGTGCCTTCGCTGTCCTTGGTCAGCGGCGGCGGTGCGTAGCCGCGCACCGGCAGGGCCAGGGCCGCCGAAAGCTGGTCTATGCAGGCGATCGCGGTATAGCTGTCGTTGATCCCGGGCGAGAGGGCGCGCATCGCGATCTCGACAAGGAGGTGCACGGAGAACTCCGCGTCGGACTCCGATGTTCGCCGGCGCTCGAGGAACATCGCCGAGCGGATGACATCGTCGAGGCCCTCAAGATCCTCCGCCCCGGTGACGACGGCGATTTCCTGTCCCGCAATCACGAAGTCGCCTTGCCGGACCTTCATTTCGACGAAGGCGTCGGTCTCGCGCGCCGCAGCGGTGATGGCGTAGGCGTCGAGCGCGGTCACATAGCCGTCCGCGGTGCTGGAGACGGCAATGGCCCCGCCGTCCCCTCGCAGCTCTTCGAGCGCCGGGTCGTCAGCGGTTTCGCGGGCCCCTATTTTCTCCAGCTCTTCGATGAGTTGGGCGGACACCCGACCGATCTCGTTGTCGATCGAGACCCGTTCCGCGACCGAGCGGATGAAGACGATGAGGGACGCCAGCGTCACGCCGGTCAACAGGAGCGCGCCGAAGGTGGCGCCGCGCGGCACGGTCTCGGCGTCGATGCGGCTCAGGACAATCACGGTGTAGCCGAAGGTGCCGACGAGAAGGCCGGCGGTCACCTGGGTGGTGCGGTCGTTGGTGAAGCGTTCGATCAGGCGCGGGCCGATATTGCCGGCGGCCAGGGTGAAGACGATCAGGGTGAGCGAGTAGACGAGGCTCAACACCGTCATCATCGAGCCGGCAATGACCGACAGCAGCGTCCTGGCGGTGTCCGGATTGAGCGGCGGCAGCACGCGGTCGATCGTGCCCGACACATGGTCACTGCCGAGATGGAGCTGCAGCATGCCAACGGCCAGCAGAACCGCCAGCAGCGCAAAGAAGGCAGGCACGGCCACGAAGCTGCGGGCCAGACGGACCCAGGGGCGCAGAAGCCCGGTCAGGGAGACGGAGACATCAGGCATCGCAGCACCTCGACGAGCTTCACCGCGTCCACCGGCTTTTGCAGGATCGGTACGGTATCGCCATAGCGCTGGACGAGTTCGGAGGTCTGGTAGCCGGTACACAGGACGAAGGGGACGGAAAGATTGCCCAGTCGTTGCGCGACCGCCGCGCTGGTTTCGCCGCGCCCGAGGTTGACGTCGAGAACCCCTGCGTCCGGACACTCGGTATCGATCAGGCCCATCGCCGTGCCGACATCCGCCGCCGGGCCGACGACGCCATACCCGGCGTCGAGCAGTACCGTCTCGAACTCCATCGCGATCATGAACTCGTCCTCGAGAATGAGGATGCGCGCCGGCTCGTTCATGCCATTGCCCCCTTGGCGAGGCGTTCGCGGAAATGGACGCTCGCGGTCATCGGCCTGATCCGGTCCCACGGAATCTCTATACGGCAATTCACGCCTTCCGGCGCGAATTCGAGATAGGTGCTGCCGTCGAGATCGTAGGTGATGCTACGCTCGAGCAGCAGCGACCCGAAGCCCCGCCGCTCCGGGACCCGGACCTTCGGTCCGTCGCTCTCGCGCCAGTGAAAAATCAGCTTGCGATCGTCATCGTCGCCTTCGAGCGACCAGTCGATATCGAGCCGTCCCTCCGCCACAGAAAGGGCGCCATACTTGATCGCGTTGGTGCCGAGTTCGTGCATGGCCAGCGCGAAAGCGAGAGCGCCCTTCGGATTGATCCGGATCGGGGCGCCTGTGACCGTTATCGAGCGACCTTCCTCGAAGGGCTGGATCTCCTGCAGGACGACGGTTCTGAGATCGGCGCCGAGCCAGCGCTCGCGGGCGAGCAGGTCGTGGGCGCGCGCCATGGTCGTGATCCGCCCGAGCAGAGACGTCTCGAAGGCGTCGACCGTTTCGTGGCTGCGTGCGGTGCGCCGGACGACACCCTGGACGACCTGCAAGGTGTTCTTCATGCGATGGTCGAGTTCGCGCATCAGCAGGCGTTCGGTTTCGGCGGCCTCGACACGTTCGGTGACATCGAGGGCGGACACGACGAGGTGGGTGATCTCGCCGTTGACCGCGGCGATGGGCCTGACCGAGACGTCGTACACGGACTGTCCCGACTCCGTTTCCGTGGACAGAACGTCGAGGCGCCTTTCCTCTCCTTCGGCGGCGCGGGCGATCGCCAGATGCAAGGCGTCCTTGTTGGCCGGATCGCTGTCCCACAGCGGCAGCTCGTCGATGGTCTTGTCGACGAGATCGGCCTCGCCGTTCGCGGCGTGATCCAGCGCGGTGCGGTTCGCGGTGATGACCCGGCCGCGCGGGTCCGTCATGAACACCAGCGGCACCAGGCCATCGAGGGTCCGGCGCAACCGCGTTTCGGCGGACAGCAGGTCGCGGCCGCGCCGCGCCGCCGTCGAATATCCGATGACGGCGGCGGCGGCGCCCAAGCCGGCCAACAGCACCAGTGTCATCAGCGCGTAGCCGCGGGCATAGTCGGTTATGCGGGGGCCACCGCTGACCCTGATCTGCCACAGCCGGCCCGAATGGTTCTGCTGGTCGACGACGAGAAATGGTTCGGAATCGTCGGTCACGTTCGGAGAATCCACCGGCGCGCCGCCGGCGAGTTCCAGCGGGCCGATCTCGACCTCGACGTCGCGAATGTCGGGGGATGTGGACCTGGCGATGGTGATGAGCTGGTCGAGCTCGATGCTGCCGCTGACGATGCCGACGACCTCTCCGCCGACGACCACGGGCTTGTAGAAAATGACCCCACGCACAGGTTCTTCGCCGCTGGTGACGAAGGTCACGACCTCGGTCGACGTGCCAAGACCGTACTGGGCGGCCATATCGACGGCGAACCGGCGTTGGGGATGGGAGCGGATGTCGAACCCGTAGACCGGTGCCACGTCGGGGAAGAAGTAGGATGCGGCCACGGGATAGTAGACGGGATTGTCACCGGCGGGGACGCGCCGGCCGTCCTCGAGTGTCCAGATTCCGGACGTGCTCTTGCCGCTGCGCTGCAGACCGACCTCGAACGCGGCGCGACCCTCGGCCGTCACGCGCGGATGATAGACCAGCGAGCGCAGGCCAAGGACCGGCCCCATGCCCTCCACGAAACGGGTGAGGTCGCCTTCGCTGGCCTCCGGCCGGCTGGCGTAGAGGCCCTGGGCGGCGCGCACCGTCAGCAGCGCGCGATCGAGGACCAGATCGACATTCGCAAGGGCCGCCTTGGCCGAGGCCGCGAACGCGGATACCTGGCTCTGGCGCCACGACATATAGGCGAACGCCGACGCGGCGATCGCTATCGCCACGATTGCGAAGGCTGCAAGGCGACTTTGCGCGGCTGTCATGCGAACACACCCATACCCTCGCCGCAAACGCGCGACGCCGCGAAAGGTTCCGCATCGGGCATCATTTCGCGGCGGATGCAGGCGTGGCGATTGTTCAAGCCACGGACCGGGTCGTGGATGATGGGGTGACGATCGGCTGCGATGTTTCGTCGGGGCCGAATTCCGCCACCGATTCCACGGCAAGAATTTCAGCCAGTTTCTGACGCGCCCGGTTCACCCTGCTCTTGACCGTGCCGACCGCGCATTCGCAGATTTCCGCAGCCTCGTCGTAGGACATGCCCGATGCACCGATAAGGATCAGCGCCTCGCGCTGATCGGCGGGAAGCTGTTCGAGCGCCACCCGGAAATCCTTGAAGTCCATATGGCCGGACTGGGCGGGATGGGTGGCGAGCTGGGCGGCCATGGCGCCATCGGCATCCTCGACTTCACGACGCCGTTTGCGCAGCTCGGAATAGAAGCCGTTGCGCAGAATGGTGAACAGCCAGGCGCGCATGTTGGTGCCTTCCTCGAAGCTGTCGAGTTTGCTCCAGGCCTTCACCAGGGCTTCCTGCACCAGATCGTCGGCGCGGTCGGGGCTGCCGCACAGCGACATCGCGAAGGCGCGGAGATTGGGGATGTGCTCGAGGAGTTCCTTGCGCGGGTTCATTCGTCAGACCCTCCGCGTGACTCTTCGGGCCGGCGCCGGCGACTGTCATGGCGGCTGTCCGGGTGCTCGTCCGGGCCGGGGTCCCGGGAAACCCGGTCGAGCTGTTCGAGCAAGTCGACGAGCCGGTCGGGGATCGGTTCGTTCAGGTAGGAGTCGTACATGGACTTGAGCTGCACGCCGATATGGGCCTGCAGACGCTCGTCCAGAGCGGCATTCGCTTCGGTCTGCGGTTCTGGCTCGGTCACTTCGCGCTTGCTTTCGTCGTTACTGGACATAGGTGCTCCCCAAGGCTGCCGGATCGATGGTCAGGCGGCTGCCACTCCCGAAGACGAAACGCGATCGCCACAAAATGGTTCCAAGGCTCCGAGAAAATAACCGGATCGGCGGGAACCAGAGGCCGAATTCCGCGTTTAGAGAACAATAGTCAGGGGTTTTCAGAGGGAGTCCATATGTCGATCGCCATGACGATTGCGCCGCATCTTCCGTATTTGCGGCGGTTTGCCCGTGCGTTGACGGGCACGCAGGCGGGCGGCGACGCCTACGTCGCGGCCTGCCTGGAAGCGATCATCGCCGATCAGGACCTGTTCGATACCGCGCTAGAACCGCGCGTCGCGCTCTACAAGGTGCTGGTCGGGATCTGGGACACGATCGACATCAACCACCAGGGCGACGGGCCGGCGACGCCGTTCGAGCGCAACCTCGATGCGATCATGCCGCGGGCACGCCAGGCGTTCCTATTGACGACCGTGGAGGACTTCTCGCTGCCGCAGGCGGCCACCATCCTGAACAGCGACGAAGACGGCGTCCGCTCGCTCATCGACGAAGCCGGGCGCGAAATCGCCGCCCAGGTGTCCACCAACGTGCTCATCATCGAGGACGAGGCGATGATCGCCATGGATCTCGAGGCGCTGGTCACGGGGCTCGGTCACGAGGTGTCCGGCCTTGCGCGGACGCATCGCGAGGCGATCACCGCAGCGCGCGACCGACGTCCCGGGCTGGTGCTCGCCGATATCCAGCTCGCCGACGGCAGCTCGGGCATCGACGCGGTGAACGAGATGCTGACGGAGATCGACGTGCCGGTGATCTTCATCACCGCCTATCCCGAACGTCTCCTCACCGGCGAAAGGCCGGAGCCTGCCTTCCTGATCACGAAGCCGTTCCAGACCGACACCGTGAAGGCGGTGATCAGTCAGGCGCTGTTCTTCGACACGCGCGCGGGTTCGGAGCCGCAAGCGGTGGCCAACGGCTGAGACTTCCAGCGCAAACTTCCGGACTTCGATCAGCGGGCGCCTCGGCGCCCGTTTTTTGTTGTCGCTGACGATCGGGCGGAAACCATTTCCGCGCTCCGGCGTTCAATTCTCAGCACGGCATACAATCGATAGAAAGGAGAGCAGGATGCTTTACTGGGCCTTGGTCTTTCTCGTTGTCGCACTGATCGCCGGTGCGCTGGGGTTCGGCGGAATCGCGGGTACGTCCGCAGGTATTGCGCAGATCCTCTTCTTCATCTTCCTCGTGGCCCTGGCGGTGTCGGTGGTGATGCATCTCGCCCGTCGGGCATGACGCGATAAGACCCTTCCGACAAGGGGGCTGGCCGCCGGAAACCGCGGCCGGCCCCTTTTGTTTCCGCGGTCGTGCCCAGTGATCTGCGGGCCGACCGGGAGGAACCAACGGCGATCGCGCGCGTTGGTCGGGTGTGGCGCCTCGCGGTTCGTCGCGGGACGCGAAATTCGATGCCCCACCTCAAGGCACCAACAGGGAGAAGAACAATGACCCGCGCCAGTAACGTTCTGAAGGTCAAGCCACACAGGGAAGACGTGCACACGGGTATCCCCGCGGCGGATCGCAAGACGATCGCCGAGGCGATCTCCGGCATCCTTGCCGATACGTATGTGCTCGTCATCAAGTCGCACGTCTATCACTGGAACGTGGTCGGCCCGCTGTTCCAGCCGCTGCACGAGATGACCGAAGACCACTACCAGAACCTGTTCGAGGCCTGCGACGACCTCGCCGAGCGGATTCGCGCGCTGGGGCATACGGCACCCCTGACGGACCGCCAGGTACTCGGCGACAGTGCCATCCGCATCGACAAGACGGCGCCGACGGCCGGCGAGATGATCAAGGACCTGATCGCCGACCACGAGGGCCTGTGCCGCAAGATGCGCGAGGCCGCCGAGACGGCCGAGCAGAAGGGCGACTTCGTCAGCCACGATCTTCTTACCGGACGCCTGACCTACCACGAGAAGGCTGTCTGGATGCTGCGCGCGATCATCGCGGACTGAGCCGCCCAACCCGACCGACATCGATTCAGGACAGAGAGGAGACGACGACATGGGACAGAAATCACCAGTTCACGCACCGCGAGGCACGGCCCGATATGGGGCGGATGCGGTGGCGGCGCAGCGCCGGAACGGGCCCGGGCACAGCGACGAGGTGGCCAAGGCGATCGCGCGCGTTCACGCCCGGGTCGATCAGACCGGCATTGGCGACCAGGCCGTCTACAAGGGAAACCCGCGTTCGGCGCAGAATTGAGGAGGACAGGCAGATGGGCGTTGAAGTTGGTGGCCTGTTCGGCCTCGTCGTTCTGGTGCTCGACATCTACGCGATCGTGAAGACCGTGGGGTCGGGTGCCTCCACCGGATCCAAGGTGCTTTGGATCCTGCTGATCCTCGTCCTGCCGGTGGTCGGGTTCATCCTGTGGCTGCTGCTTGGCCCCTCCAGGCCGGCCCGGCCCGTATCGACATAGGGAGATGACCATGATCGACCGCCTGCCGCAGACACCGATCGACACGCCCGGCAACGCCGCGTGGGGCGCCTATGCCCACCCGATGGACGTCGTCGGCGATACCGGGCTCACCAAGGTCGAAAAGCGCCGGATCCTGACGGAATGGGCTGAGGATGCCCGGGCCCTCAAGCGTGCGTCCGGCGAGGGCATGTCGGGTGGTGAGAACGCAAATCTCGCGGAGATCGAGCGCGCCCTCGACACGCTGTGATCGTAGGCAGGGCGATCTCGGCGATGGCGGAGCGAGGGCTCGCGCGACATCCTGCATCGCCAATCCCGCTCTTCTCCCCGTCCGGATCCCGTTTGGTCAACCGGGGCTTTCGGCCGTGACCATACGCAGGCTTTGTCAAATGATGTCTGCCTATCCGATGCGCAGATTGCTCGCAAAGTGGGCGCCAGGTTGCTCAAAGTATATTCACTAACCTCGGGAAATGTGATCGGATTGAGAAAAGGTATCCCGGCCACGGGCCGGACATCTGGCTAAACGGTGACGCGGTACGTGGTTCGACTGTATGGGCCTTCCTTCGATACCCTTAGCGCGGCCCCCCGGCGCCGCGTCATTCCCGCCGTGTTCGCCTGGCTTCTCCCGAATTTCGCGTCCCGTTTCATTCGGGCCCAAACGGCACCGAATGCTTCTCCATCCGCGTCGATCAGCAGAGTTCTGCCCTGCGAAAATACTTAACCAAAGTCAAGGCATCCGGCCCCCCTCCATCCTATTGGAGTCCGGTCGGCGCGGTCGAAATTCAGACCGCGTGGGATGTCGCTGATCGATCCGCGATCCGCACCACACTGTCGGGCCAAGGCTGATTAGATGCTCCAATTATCGCCGCGATTTTCGGGACTCTGGGCAATCGCGGCGATGTTCGTCGCGCTGACGCTGTTGGCGTCCACCGCGGGGCACAGTGCGCCGATCGTCACCACCTTCACGACCGAAGTGCCGGTCGGCGAGCTTGTGCCCGGTGCCGATGATTACGGCCCGGTCGATGAGACGATCCCGGTCGTTCCGGCGCTCCGCGACGGCGAGACGATCGGCTACGTCTTCCTCACGTCGGACTTCGTCGAGACGACGGGTTATTCGGGCAAGCCGATCCACACCTTGGTCGGCATCGACACGGACGCGGTGCTGACCGGCGTCCGGCTCGTCAAGCATTCCGAGCCGATCGTGCTGATCGGCATTCCCGATTCCCGCATCAAGGCGGTCACCGAGGGCTACGCCGGCCTCGATCTCAAGAAGGAAGCGGCGGCCGGCGGGTCGGCGCACGACCTGGATATCGTCTCGGGCGCGACCGTCACGATCATGGTGATCGACGACTCGATCGTCCGGGCGGGGCTGAAGGTGGCCCGCGCGCTGGGCCTCGGCGGCCTGAGCGGCGGCACCGCGGCCGCAGGGCCGACCAAGGCCATCGACATGGACAAGCCCGTCGAGGTGCTGGACTGGCAGACGCTTGTCGGCGACGGCTCGGTCCGGCGTATGTCGCTCGACATCGGCCAGATCAACGAGGCCTTCGCCCGGCACGGCGATGCCCGCGCCCGCAAGCATCCCGAGAAGGGCGCGCCCGAGGACAGCTTCATCGACCTCTATGTCGCGCTGGTGAGCGTGCCGACCATTGGCCGCAGCCTCCTCGGCGAGGCGGAGTATCGCAACCTCGAAGCCTGGCTCGAGGAGGGCGAGCAGGCGATCCTCGTCCTTGGCCGCGGCCGGTATTCGTTCAAGGGCTCGGGCTATGTCCGCGGCGGCATCTTCGATCGCATCCAGCTCATCCAGGGCGACGTCTCGGCGCGCTTCTTCGACCGCCAGCACCGGCGGCTGGGCACGCTGGCGACGGACGACGCGCCGACGTTCTCCGAGCTCGACATCTTCAAGATCCCGGCCGGGATCGGGTTCGATCCGGCAAAGCCGTTCCGTCTGCAGCTCCTGGCCCAGCGACCGGTCGGGGCGATCGAGAAACTGTTCCTGACCTTCGATCTCGGATACCAGACGCCGGCGACCTATCTGAAGCCCATCGCCGCGCAGCCGCAGCCGGAGACGGCGCCGCTCGCCCAGGCGGAGGCTTCGGAATCGAACGAATTGTGGCGCCGGATCTGGGTGACCAAGCGTGTCGAGGTCATTGTCCTGGCGGCGATGCTGCTGGTGCTGACGGGCGGGTTCTTCTTCCAGATGCAGCTCACGCGCTACGAGCGCCTGACGTTCTGGTTCCGCATCGGCTACCTGACGGTGACGCTCTTCTTCCTGGGCTGGTACGCGAACGCGCAGCTCTCCGTGGTCAACGTGCTGGCGTTCTTCAACGCCCTCGTTCACGACTTCTCCTGGAGCGCGTTCCTGATGGACCCGCTCGTCTTCATCCTGTGGTTCTCGGTGGCGGCCGCCCTTCTGTTCTGGGGGCGCGGCGCCTATTGCGGCTGGCTCTGTCCGTTCGGGGCCCTGCAGGAGCTGACTAACCGGATCGCCAAGCTGATCCGGATCCCGCAATACGCGGTGCCATGGGGCCTGCACGAGCGCCTGTGGCCGGTGAAGTACCTGATCTTCCTCGGGCTGTTCGGGATGTCGCTGTACTCGCTTGAGCTTGCCGAGCACTACGCGGAGGTCGAGCCCTTCAAGACGGCGATCATCCTTAAGTTCATGCGCGCCTGGCCGTTCGTGCTGTTCGCGGTCGGGATCCTGGCGGTTGGCCTGTTCGTCGAGCGGTTCTATTGCCGCTATCTGTGCCCGCTGGGGGCGGCGCTCGCCATTCCCGCGCGGCTGCGCATGTTCGACTGGCTGAAGCGCTACCGCGAATGCGGCAATCCCTGCGCCCGTTGCGCCAACGAGTGCATGGTCCAGGCCATCCATCCGGAAGGCCACATCAACCCCAACGAATGCCTCCAGTGCCTGCATTGCCAGGTGCTGTACCAGCACGAGAAGAAATGCCCGGTCGTCATCGCGAAGCTCGCCAAGCGCAGGCGCTTCGAGGAGCGCACCGGTATCGCCAAGCCGACGGCAAAACCCGCCAAAGAGGCGCCTGCCGCCGCCGGATGAAGACTGCACCCACGTTCCAGAAGAAGGAGACGGGAAATGACGGATGAACACAACAAAGAGGGGATCTCCAGACGGACCCTCTTGTCTGGTACCGCGACTACGGCCTTCGTCGCCGGCGGCGCGGCTGTTGGTGGAACCGGCGCGCTCTTGTCGACGACATCGGTCACACCCGCCGTGGCCCAGGGCAGCACGCCCAAGTACGCGCTGTCGCCGGGCGAGCTCGACGAGTACTACGGCTTCTGGTCGAGCGGGCAGACGGGCGAATTGCGCATCGTAGGCGTTCCCTCGATGCGCGAGCTGATGCGGGTTCCGGTGTTCAACCGTTGCTCGGCCACCGGCTGGGGGCAGACCAACGAGTCGCTGAAGATCCTCACCGAAGGTCTTCTGCCGGAAACCAAGGCGTTCCTCGCCGCGCACGGACTCCAGACCTATCAGAACGGAGACCTGCACCACCCGCACATGTCGTTCACCGACGGCACCTATGACGGCCGTTACCTGTTCATGCAGGACAAGGCCAATACCCGTGTCGCGCGCGTGCGCTGCGACGTCATGCGCTGCGACAAGATCATCGAGATCCCCAACGCCAACGACATCCACGGCATGCGGCCGCAGAAATATCCGCGGACCGGCTACATCTTCGCCAACGGCGAACATGAGGCGCCGCTGGTCAACGACGGCAAGATCCTCGACGATCCGTCGCAGTACGTGAACATCTTCACGGCGATCGACGGCGACACCATGGAAATCGCCTGGCAGGTGATCGTCAGCGGCAACCTCGACAACACCGACTGCGATTACCAGGGCAAGTACGCCTTCTCGACCAGCTACAACTCGGAGATGGGGATGAACCTCGCCGAGATGACCGCGAACGAGATGGACCACGTCGTGATCTTCAATATCAAGGAGATCGAGAAGGGCATCGCCGAGGGCGACTATCAGGAGCTGCAGGGCGTCAAGGTCATCGACGGGCGCAAGGGCAAGAACAAGAAGTACACCCGCTACGTGCCGATTCCGAACAGCCCGCACGGCTGCAACACGGCGCCGGACAAGAAGCACGTCGTCATCAACGGCAAGCTGTCGCCGACCTGCTCGGTGATCGATGTCGAGAAGGTCGATGCCCTGTTCGACAGCGACGCGGATCCGCGTTCGTGCATCGTCGCCGAGCCGGAACTGGGCCTTGGACCGCTACACACCGCCTTCGATGGCAAGGGCAACGCCTTCACGACGCTCTTCCTCGACAGCCAGGTCGTGAAGTGGGACATCGAGAAGGCCGTTCGCGCCTATGCCGGCGAAGATGTCGACCCGATCATCTCCAAGGTCGATGTCCACTATCAGCCGGGCCACAACTCGACCAGCATGGGCGAGACCGCGGAAGCGGACGGCAAGTGGCTGATATCGATGAACAAGTTCTCCAAGGACCGGTTCCTCAACGTCGGCCCGCTGAAGCCGGAGAACGAGCAGCTCATCGACATCTCGTCCGATGACATGAAGATCGTGCATGACGGTCCGACCTTCGCCGAGCCGCACGACAGCATCATCGTGCATGCGTCGAAGGTGAACCCGAAGATCGTCTGGGACCGCGACGACCCGACATGGGAAGATGCGCGCAAGCAGGCGGAAGCCGACGGTGTCGACCTGGAAGACGGGGCCGACGAGCCGATCCGGGACGGCAACAAGGTGCGCGTCTACATGTACTCGGCCGCGCCGACCTTCTCGATGGAGTCGTTCACCGTCAAGCAGGGCGACGAGGTGACGATCTACGTCACGAACATCGATGACGTCGACGACCTCACGCACGGCTTCACCATGTCCAACTACGGCGTGGCGATGGAAGTCGCGCCGCAGGCGACGGCCTCGGTCACCTTCATCGCCGAACGGCCGGGCGTCCACTGGTTCTACTGCCAGTGGTTCTGCCATGCTCTCCACATGGAGATGCGCGGCCGCATGTTCGTCGAGCCGCGGAGCGCCTGACCCATGCTGCGCCGCCTGACACTGTCTTCGTTGCTCGCTGCCACGCTCGCGGCTGTTTCGGCGCAGGCCGCCGAAACCGTCGTGGCGCCGGCGCCGGGCGCGTTGCAGGCGGCCATCGACAATGCGCAGCCGGGGGATGTCCTCCGGCTGCGCCCCGGCGTCTACTCCGGCGCCATCGTGATCGACAAGCCGCTCACCGTGGAAGGGGCGGAGGGCGTCGAGATCCAGGGCGGGGGAACCGGCACGGTGATTACCGTGACGGCGCCGGACGTGGTCGTCTCCCGGGTGCGGGTGTCCGGCTCGGGGTCGTCGCACCAGTCGATCGATTCCGGCATCAAGCTGACGAAGACCGCCGATCGCGGTGTGGTCCTGGACAGTGAATCGATCGGGAACCTCTATGGGATCGACATTCACGGCGCCAGGGATGCCCGGGTGGCGGGCAATCTCGTGGTCGGCCGCACGGATTTCCGCATGAACGAACGCGGCAATGGCATCTACGTGTGGAACGCGCCCGGCGCGGCCATCGAGGGCAACACGATCCGCCAGGGCCGCGACGGGATCTTCGTCAACACGAGCGCGCGCAACGTCATTCGCGACAACCGGTTCCAGGACCTGCGCTTCGCGGTCCACTACATGTATGCCGGCGACGGCGAGATCGTCGGCAACGTTTCGGTCGGCAACCATCTCGGCTACGCCCTGATGTTCTCGGACGGGCTGACGGTGCGCGACAACATTTCGATCGACGACCGCGACTACGGCATCATGCTCAACTATGCCAATGGCGCGACGATCGAAGGCAATTACGTGCGCGCGGCGGCCGAGAAGTGCCTGTTCATGTACAACGCCAACAAGAACCGGCTCGCCGACAACCGGTTCGAGGCGTGCGAGATCGGCATCCATTTCACCGCCGGCTCGGACCGCAACACCATCGTCGGCAACGCCTTCATCGGCAACCAGACCCAGGTGAAGTATGTCGGCACGCGCTATCTCGAATGGAGCGAGGCGGGCCGCGGCAACTACTGGAGCGATCACGCCGCCTTCGACGTCAACGGCGACGGCATAGCCGACAGCGCCTATCGCCCCAACGACATCATCGACCAGGTCCTGTGGACGCAGCCGGCGGCGAAGCTCCTGCTCGGCAGCCCGGCGGTCCAGCTGGTGCGCTGGTCGCAATCCCAGTTCCCGGCGCTGCTGCCCGGCGGAGTCGTCGACAGCGCGCCGCTCATGACACCGGTGGACATTCCGGTGCCCGGCGAAGGAAGCCGGTCATGACCGCGATTCTCGAATCCCGCTCCGTGTGCCGGGACTTCGGCCGCCATCGCGCCGTCGACCGGGTGAGCCTTTTGGTCTCGGCCGGCGAGCGTGTCGCCCTGCTCGGCCACAACGGCGCCGGCAAGACCACGCTGTTCAAGATGATCCTCGGCTTCCTGCGTCCGTCGGAGGGCACGCTCCTGGTCGCCGGCCATCCGCCCGGTTCGGCGGCGGCGCGGCGGGCGGTCTCCTATCTGCCGGAGAACGTGGCCTTCCAGAAGTCCCTGACGGGGCGCGAGATCATCCGCTTCTACGCGAAGCTGAAGCGGGCCGACCGGGCGGCGGCGGAGGCGCTGCTCGACCGGGTCGGCCTCGGGGTGGCGGCCGATCGGCGCGTCGGCACCTATTCCAAGGGCATGCGGCAGCGGCTCGGGCTCGCCCAGGCGCTGATCGGCGCACCGCGCCTGCTCCTGCTCGACGAGCCGACCAGCGGCCTCGATCCGATCTCGCGGCAGGAGTTCTACGAGATCGTCACCGAGATCGCTGCGCGCGGCACCGCCGTCTTCCTGTCCTCGCACAGCCTGACCGAGCTGGAGGCGAAGACCGACAGGGTCGCGATCATGCGGTCCGGCCGGCTCGTCGCCGATGCGCCCCTGGCGAAACTGCGGGCGGAGGCAGGGCTGCCGATCCGCATTCGCGTCGAGGCGACGTTCGCTGACACGGATGCTCTGGCCAAGCAACTCGGCGGCAGCCGCGTCAACGGCTGCGCGGTCGAGATCCTGTGCTCGGCCGACCGGAAGGTGGAGCGGCTGAACGCCATCGGCGCGCTCGGCGCCGCCATCACCGACATCGACGTCACCCCGCCGAGCCTCGATGACGTCTACCGCCATTTCTCCGGCGAGACGGATCAGGGGGAACAGTCATGATCGTCAACATTCTCGCCATCGCTCGTCTCGAGCTCAAGCTCGGCATTCGCAACCGCTGGGTGATCCTGTCCGTCCTGATCCTGACCCTGTTCGCCGGGATCCTGGCGTTGGTCGGCTCGGCGCCGACGGGGACGGTCGGAGTCGACCGCCTGACGGTGACGGCGGCGAGCCTGGCGACGCTGTCGGTCTACCTCGTGCCGCTGATCGCGCTTCTGCTGGCTTTCGATACGGTGGCCGGGGAGATCGACAGGTGCACCTTGCAGCTCGTCCTTGCCTGTCCCGTCTCCCGCTTCGAGATCCTCGCGGGCAAGTTCCTCGGCCACCTCGCGGTTCTGTCGATCGCCGTGGTCGTCGGCTACGGCGTATCGGGCGCGGCGGTCGCGTTTACCAGCGACGGCGGCTTTGCCGGCCTCGGCGTGCTTGTCCGCCTCATCGCCACATCGATCCTGCTGGGGGCGGTCTTCCTCGCGATCGGCTACCTGGCGAGCGCGCTGGTGCGCCAGACCGGAACGGCCGCCGCGCTTGCCGTCGGCGTGTGGCTGGTGGCGGTCGTGCTCTACGATCTGGGCCTCCTTGCCATCGTGGTCGTCGAGCGGGAAGGCGTGTTCGCGACGACGCTGTTCCCCTGGCTTCTGGTCGCCTCGCCGGGCGATGCGTTCCGGCTGTTCAATCTGGCGATGCTTGGCGCGGCGAAGACGCTGACCGGGATGGCGGGTATCGCCGAGGCGCTGCCGTTCCCGCCGGGCGTCGCGCTGGCAAGCCTTATCGCCTGGCTGGTGGCCGCGTTCGCCGCCGCCTGGTTCGTGTTCAGGAGGATCGAGCCATGATCCGGGCCGCGATGATCGCGATGCTGTCCCTGTCCGTTGGCGGCTGCTTCGAGGACGCGGTGGTCGAGAAGCCGGATCCCGTCGCCATGACGGCGGAGGCGGTGGGGCATTACTGCCAGATGAACGTGCTCGAGCACGAAGGTCCCAAGGCGCAGATCCATCTCGCCGGGCTTCTCGCGCCGCTGTGGTTCTCTCAGGTGCGCGACGCGGTCGTCTACACCCGGTTGCCGGAGGAGACCGCCGAGATCACTGCGATCTACGTGAACGACATGGGGCGGGCCGAGAGCTGGGCGGAGCCGGGCGACGCCAACTGGGTGGACGCCGACGAGGCCTATTTCGTCATCGACAGCCGGCAGACGGGTGGAATGGGGGTGCCGGAAACGATTCCCTTTGGCGTGCGAAGCGCCGCCGAGACTTTCGTGAGCCAGCACGGTGGCAAGATCGTGCGCTTTGCCGAGATTCCCGAAGACTATGTGCTCTCACCCGTCGACACCGTGTCGTCGGGGGAGTCGGGCGTCCCGGCACAATGACCGGCGCAATGACCCGCGCGGAGAAGACAATGCTTACCAGACGCCGTTTGATCGAGATTTCCGCCGCTGCCGCCGTCGTTCCGTTTGCGGCGGGCCGGGCGCCGGCCGCGGCGCGGCTGACCCGCTGGACCGGGACCGCCATGGGGGCGCAGACGTCGATCGTTCTGGCGCACCCCGACGAAGCTGAAGCGCAGCGGATCATCGAGACGGCGCGTGCCGAGATCGCGCGCCTGGAGGCGATCTTCAGTCTCTATCGGGACGACAGCGTCGTCAGCCGGCTGAACCGTGAGGGGCGTGTCGATCTTCCGCCGTTCGATCTGTTGTCGCTGCTGTCGCTTGCCGACGGCATCCACGGCGCGACGGGGGGCGCGTTCGATCCGACGATCCAGCCGCTGTGGCAGCTCTACGCGCGCCATTTCGCCGAACCCGGGGCGGCGCCCGGCGGGCCGGACCCGCAGGCGGTTGCGGCGGCGCGGGCAAGGACGGGCTGGAAAAACCTCGCGATCGACGACGCGACGATACGCTTTTCCAGGCCGGGCATGGCCGTGACGCTGAACGGCATCGCGCAAGGCTATGCCACGGATCGTGTCGCCGAGCTCCTGCGCGCGGAAGGGCTGCGGAACGTCCTCGTCAATGTCGGCGAGATCCGGGCGCTCGGCTGCCATCCCGATGGCCGCCCGTGGAAGGCCGGACTGGCCGAGCACGGGGACGGCCCCGCCGAGGAACGGCTGGATATCGCGGAAACGGCGCTCGCCACCACGGCGCCGCGCGGAACCGTGCTGGATGCCGCCGGCCGCGTCCCGCATCTCATCGATCCGGCCACGAGCAGGCCCGGCGGGGTGTGGCGACGGGTCTCCGTGCTGGGGCCTTCGGCGGCGATCGCGGACGGGCTGTCGACCGCCTTCGCGGTGATGCCGCAAGCTGCCATCCGCGAGGGCCTGGAGCAGTATCCGGGCTATCGGGTGATCGGCGTCGACGCGGCGGGCGTCCGTCTGGACCTTTCGGCCTGAGCACGGGCGCCGAACGGGGCGGCAAACGGGGCGCGCGGTCAGGCGCGCGAGCGAAACACCTCGGCGCGGTCCTGTTCCACGAGCTGCTGCAGATGCGCGATGTCGTCCACGATCGCCATGTCGCGGCGGATCGACAGGCCGCACGCTTTCAGGCGCTGAAACGCCCGCGACAGGCTCTCCGGCTTCATGCCGAGTTTGCCGGCGAGCAATGCCTTGTCGTACGGGATCGCGATCGTGCACGACCCCGACCGGACGGGCGCCAGCGACAACAGGAACCGGGCCACGCGCTGCGTGCCCGTATGGGCCTTCAGCTCCTCGATCTGATTGACCAGCATATGCAGGTGGCGCGAAGTCGAGGCGAGCATCGCCAGGCCGATCTCCGGTGACTCCATGACCAGGTCCAACAGGTGCCGTGACGGAATGTGCAGGAGGCGGGCGTCCGACACCGTTTCCCCGGTCGCCGGGTACTTTCCGGACACGAACGCGGCCGCCTCGGCGAAGCTCTCGCCGCGGTGAAAGACGCCGATGACCGCTTCGTCGCCGGACGGCGTGGTGCGGAAGATCTTCACCCAGCCGTCCAGGACCACGTAGAACGCCTGCACGGGCTCATCCTGCAGGAAAAGCATTTCGCCGCGCGCATGCGTGTTGATCCTGGCGTGCTTCAGGAGCTTGGCCAGTGTTTCGTCGTTGAGCCCGCTGAACAGCGCGGTGTTTCGAAGAGCCGCCAAGTCATTGGCCTGCAACGTGATTCCCATGGACGTCGTTTTACCTTTCGGTCCCGCGGTGACGCATCGTGCAGGCTAAGACGATCCGGCGATGTCCCAGTGATGTCGCAGCCTGATTTTGGATACAGGTTTGTCGCGCCAAACGCCAGCCGAAGCCGTCCAATCGGGAGCGACACAATAGCCCGGACCGCGGCACGCGGGCTGGCGCCGGCAGCCGGCGTCACCGGCACGTCCGCATCGGATTTCGGGGTGGCAATGCCGCGCGTCAAATGATAAATAGGTATTTGAAATACCTATTGGGACATGCCATGACACATGCTGAACGACGCGCCCGGATAACCGAAGAGATCAGACAGCGGACCGGCATCGACGAAGCGCTGATCGGACGTCTCGTCGACACGTTCTACGGGAAGGTCCGCAACGATGACCTGCTTGGGCCGGTTTTCGAGGCGCGCATCGCGGACTGGCCCGTTCACCTGGAGCGGATGCGGGCCTTCTGGTCTTCGGTCGCGTTGATGAGCGGTCGCTACCACGGCCAGCCGATGGATGCGCATCAGCCCCTGCCGGTCGACGCGCGGCATTTCGATCGCTGGCTCGCCCTGTTCGAGGAAACAGCTCAGGAGATCTGTACCGACGTTGCCGCCGACCATTTCATCGAGCGCGCGCGCCGGATCGCGGATAGTCTCGAGCTCGGAATCGCGGCCTTCAATGGCATGCTGGTCATGAAGGGGCAGCGGCTGGTGCGGCCCGACACGGACGTCGCCCTGCCGCAGGGCGCCGGCAGCTAGGGGATAGGCCATGATCGCGGACGACCCGCCGTCGAACTACGCTTCGCCGCCCTGTTTCATGCACGAGGCCGGCGACGACGGCCCCGCGGAGGCAGCCGGCGGCGCAATTCCCCTGCGAACCGACGTCAAGCGCTGGCGCAAGGCGGAACGCGAGAGGCTGATCGCCGAGAGGATGGCGGTCCCGAACGCGGTGCGGTCGGGACACGGGAGCCGGATCGCGGCCGCGCTGGAAGCCGCGATCGGCGGCGTCTCGGGGGTGACGATCAGCGCCTACTGGCCGTTCAGGGGCGAGCCGGACCTGCGCCCCTTCATGGAGCGAATGACGTCCCTCGGCGCACGCTGCGCCCTGCCGGTCGTGGTCGAGAAGGCGGCGCCGCTGGTATTTCGCACCTGGCGTTCGGGCGACCGGCTGGAACGGGGCATCTGGAACATCCCCGTACCCGCCGACGGCGCCGACGTGCTGCCGGACATCGTCATCGCCCCCGTCGTCGGATTCGATCCGTCCTGCTACCGGCTCGGCTATGGCGGCGGGTTCTTCGACCGCACGCTGGCCGCCTTGCCGCGCAAGCCGCGCGTGTTCGGCGTCGGCTACGAACAGGCCGCCATCCGGACCATCCATCCGCAACCCCACGACATCCCGATGGATGCGGTGATCACCGAGGGCGCCGTGTACTCCGCGGCCGAGGCATCGTCATGAGACCGAGAGACGACGCCCTGGCGGTTGAGTTCGAGAACGGCGAGATCAGCGTCGATGCCCGCGTGATCGGCAAGAGCCTCGGCCTGGAACCGGCGACCGTGCTGACGCGCATGCGCGAGGGGGCCATCACAAGCCTTTGCGAGCGGGGCGTCGACGAGGACGCCGGCCACTACCGCCTGACGTTCTTCCACAAAAGCCGCCGCTGCCAGATCGTCGTCGACCGGGACGGCCGGATCGTACGGCAGTCGACGCTGGATTTCGGCGACAGGCCCCTGCCGCGATCGGCGCGAACGAAACGCTCCCTGCCCTGACGGCCGAACCGGCCCCGTCCGTTCACGGGGCGTCACAATCCCCGGGCAGGGCACGGCCGATCAAGTCGGCTGGTAGAGGCGGCGCAGCAGGAACGGCGTCAGATACATCGGGATCTGGTAGCAGCCGATAAAGAGGAGCAGGGGATCGGTCGTGCTTGCGGGCAGGGCGACCAGGAACAGGGCCATGTTCCGGTTTCCGGCGACGATGCTGTAGGCGGCCCGGCTGTCCTTCAGTGCCGAATTGCGCAGCGCGACGGCGACGGAGACCTGAAGCCCGAGATTGGCGGCGCACGCGACCGCCAGCCAGAACAGGAAGGTGGCGGGCGTTTCGACGATCGCCGGACCGACGGCGGACATCAGGCCGACCACCAGTACCGCCATGGCGATGGCCGAAAGGCCGTCGATTGCCCGCAGCGTTTCGGGCGCCGGCTGCGGCAACAGGAAACCCCGGATCAGGAAGGCGACCCCGCCGGCGATGGCGATGACACCCAGCAGGCGTCCTGCGGCGCGCAACACCTCGCTGGCCGCCCCCAGTTCGGGCAAGAGCCAGAGCGGAACCAGCACCGTCGCCGGCAGAACCGCGGTCCCGAAGATCAGCAGCCGCAAGGCCGGTGCCGGGTCGTTGCCGGTCAGCAGCGTCAGGTTCGGGCTGCCCGATATGGAAGACGCCGACAGCATCAGGGCCAGTGACAGCGCGATCGGGTGGTCGAGCCAGCCGCCCGCCATCATGACGAGGATGGCCGCGATCGGCATCGCGAACTGGAACAGCACGGTGAGTCCCGCCGTGACCGACAGGTCGCGGACTGCCCCCAATGCCTGGCGCGGGCCGATGCGAAGCGCGGCGATGAACAGCAGGAACGCGACCAGTTCGGGCAACCAGGCCTTCAGGACGACGGCGGTGCCCGGCAGGGCGATGCCGGCGACGAGGCCGGCGATCAGAAGGATGCGCCCGTGCCGGGCGGCGTATCCCAGCAGCGATACCAGTCTCGTCACATCAGTCCTCTGGGGTTCAATACCGCCGCGGCCGAGCCGCTGATCGCGAGCGAGGCGGAGCGATAGCGGGCCAGGGGCGGCGACCTGAGCATCGCGAGGCCGGTATCCGACAAAGCCTAGCCTCCCGGACGCTGGCGCATGTTCTCGGGCAGCCACGTCGCCAGGTCGGGGAAGGCGATCAGAACGAAAACCATCAGCACCATGATCAGGAACATCGGTACCGCCGCGCGGGCGATGAAGTTCATTTCGTGACCGGTCATCCCCTGCAGGACGAAGAGGTTGAAGCCGATCGGCGGGGTGATCTGCGCCATCTCGACGACCACGACGATGAATATGCCGAACCAGATGATGTCGATGCCGGCTTGCCGGATCATCGGTTCGACGACCGCCATCGTCAGCACCACCGACGATATGCCGTCCAGGAAACAGCCGAGCACGATGTAGAAGACGAGCAGCGCCATCAGCAGTTCGAAGCGCGTCAGGTTGAGCGAGTCGATCAGCGTTGCCAGGCCCCGCGGCAGGCCGGTGAAGCCCATCGACAGCGACAGGAACGCGGCCCCGGCGAGGATCAGGGCGATCATGGCCGATGTCCGCACCGCCCCCATCAGGCTTTCGACGAAGGTGCCGAAGTTCAGCGATCCCTGGCCCGCGGCGAGCGCCAGCGAGCCGAGGACGCCGAAGGCCGCGGCTTCGGTGGCGGTCGCAAATCCCAGGTACATCGACCCGATCACCACGAGGATCAGGCAGATGACGGGAATGAGGAAGCGCGAGTTCCGCACCTTCTCGATAAACGTCATCTCCGGCTCGGGCGTGGGGTGATAGCTCTTCGAGACCTTCGAATAGATCGCGACATAGGCCATGAACATCGCCGCAAGGACGATGCCGGGAACGATGCCGGCGATGAAAAGCTTGGTGATCGACTCGTTGATCGTGACGCCGTAGACGATCAGCGTGAGAGACGGCGGGATCATCAGGCCGAGCGTCGCCGCGCCGGCCAGGGTGCCGATGATCATCGGCTCCGGGTAGTCGCGCCTGCGCAATTCGGGAACGGACATCTTGCCGACCGTCGTCAGCGTCGCCGCCGACGACCCCGAGACGGCGGCGAACACCGTGCAGCCGACGATATTGGTGTGGACCAGCCCGCCCGGCAGCCGCGCCATCCAGGGCGACAGGCCGCGGAACATGTCCTCCGACAGGCGTGTTCGATAAAGGATCTCGCCCATCCAGATGAACAGCGGAAGCGCGGTCAGCGACCAGGACGACGACGACGTCCAGATCGTCGTGATCATCGCGTCGCCGGCCGGCCGCGTGGTGAAGAGCTCCATGCCGACATAGGCGACGCCGAGAAGTGCGAGCCCGACCCAGACACCGCTCCCCAGAAGCAGGAACAGGACGAACAAGAAGATCGCGATCGGAGCGAGTTGTTCCATCGGTCCGCTCCTATTCCGCGTGGCTCTGATCGATGAGATCGGTCTTGATCCCGTGCGAGCCGGTCACCAGCAGGCGGATGAGATGGTCCCAGAAGCACAGCGCCAGCAAGACCGTGCCGGCCGCCATCGACAATTGCGGTATCCAGATCGGCGTGGCGTCGAGACCCTGGCTGATATCCTGAAGCTTCCAGGACCAGTACGTTCCCCGGACGGCGTACCAGGCGAAATAGGTCGAGGCCGCCGTTCCGATGGCGAAGCACCAGATCTCCAGCCATCGGCGGTGTCTGCCCAGGGCGTTCAGCACGATCGAGACCCGGATGTGGGCGCCGTGATTGAGCGCGTAGGCGAAGGCGAAGAAGGACGCCCCGGCCATGCAGTAGCCGGCATAGTCGGTGGCGCCGGGAAACACCTGCCCCGTCCACCGCGCCAGCATCTGCAGCACGATCAGGACCAGGATGCCGACCGTGAACAGCGCCGCGACGACGCCCCCGGCGAGGTAAAGTGCGTCGAGGACGCGCCGCAACATGCGCCCTGTCGCCAGCATGGCCAAATCCCCCCTGATGGAAAGAGGCGCCGGAACCGGACGGTGCCCGGTCCCGGCCGCGCGATCACATGGACTTGTAGGTTTCCACGATCTCCTTGCCCTGATCGCCGGCGGTTTCCAGCCATTCGTTCGTCATGATCTCGCCGAGCGCCTGCAGTTCCTTGACCAGCTCGGGGTTGGCGCGTTCGACGGTCATGCCATTTTCCTTCAGGCCGTCGACCGTGAACTGGGTGTATTCCTGGGAGCGCGCGAGGCCGTTGGTCTGGGCCTTGGCGGCGCAGTTGCTCACGACCGTCCTGGTGGCGTCGTCCAGGCCGTTCCAGGCATCCATGTTGACGAAGACCGCATTGCGCGGCAGCCACGCATCGACCTCATAGAAATGGCTGAGATGCTCCCAGACCTTGCGGTCGTAGCCGGTCGCTCCGGACGAGATGAAGGCTTCGGCCACGCCGGTCGCGAGCGCCTGCGACAGTTCCGCGGCCTCGACCTGCACGGGCAGCATCCCGGTCAGTGCCGCCATGCGGGCCGTCGCGGTCGAATAGGAGCGGAACTTGGTTCCCTTCATGTCCGCGACCGAGCCGATCGCCTTGTTGAAGTAAAGGCCCTGCGGCGGCCACGGCACCGAATACAGGTAGTGCAGATTGTCCTCGGCCAGCGCTTCGGTGATCTTCGGTTCGGCGATTTTCCAGAGCTTCTCGTGCTCGTCGAACGACGACACCAGGAAGGGAATGGAATCGACGCCGTAGAGCGGGTTCTCGTTCTGATGCGCCGAAAGTAGCCGCTCGCCGATCGGCGCCTGGCCGGTCTGCACCGCGCGCTTGATCTCGTTGCCCTTGAACAGCGAGCCGGACGGATGGGTCACGATCTCGAGCTTGCCACCGGTGCCGTCGGTCACGCATTTGGCGAAGTCGGCGCCGATCTCGGAATGGAAGTTCGTGGCCGCGTAGGCCATCGGCATATCCCATTTCTCGGCCGTCGCCGCGCCGGCGCCGACGATCGTGACGGCCGTTGCCGCCATCAGTGTCCACACTGCTTTCATGACGTCTCTCTCCCTTTGTTTAACCGTTTTAGTCTTCTCCGTTCCTATCGAAACCGGGTCGGGGCATAGGGCGCAAGGTCAATATTCGGACCGCGCCCGGAAACGCGCCGCGAGATCAGCCGCCCGGGGCCGCCGTCAGGCCGCCGAAACCGACGGTGCCGCTCAGTCCGCGCGGCTTTCGCCGCGAGATCCGGCCGACCTCCCGGATCGGCGGGAAACCCCGTGGTCCTCAGGACTCCACGGCGAAACAGGCCACCTGCGACCGGCCTCGGGGTTCCAGGAGAGGCCGTTCGACGCGGCAGCGATCGAAGGCGAGCGGGCAGCGGGGATTGAACGAGCAGCCCGGCGGCGGGTTGATCGGCGAGGGCAACTCGCCCTTCAGCGTGATGCGCTCCTTGCGGCGTTTGGGATCGGCGACCGGGGTCGCCGCCAGCAGCGCCCGCGTATACGGATGGCGCGGATGATCGAAGATCTCGTCGCGCGGGCCGACCTCGACCGGCCGGCCGAGATACATGACCATGATGTCGTCGGCGACATGGCGGACGACCGACAGGTCGTGCGAGATGAACAGGTAGGCGAGGCCGAATTCCTCCTGCAGCTCGGCAAGCAGGTTCAGAATCTGCGCCTGGATCGACACGTCGAGCGCGGACACCGGTTCGTCCAGCACCAGGATGCGGGGCCTGAGCATCAGCGCCCGGGCGACGGCGATGCGCTGGCGCTGGCCGCCGGAGAACATGTGCGGGTAGCGCCCGTAGTGCTCGGGCCTGAGGCCCACCCTGGCGATCATGTCGAGCGCCTTCTGCCGGCGGGTGGCGGCGTTGTCGCTGGTGTTGATCTCGAGCGGTTCCTCCAGCGTCGCGCCGATCTTCTTGCGCGGGTTGAGCGACCCGTACGGGTCCTGGAAGACGATCTGCACGGCGCGGCGCAGCTCGGCGGAGCGGGCGCCGCCGGCCTCGTCCACGTCCTTGCCGTCGATCTTCAGGATCCCTTCGCTCGGCTGTTCGATCATGGTGACGAGGCGGGCGAGGGTGGACTTGCCGCAGCCGGATTCCCCGACAACGGCGAGGGTCTTGCCCGGTTCCAGCGTGAAGCTGACGCCGCGCAGGGCCTTGACCTCGGCAGGCTTGGAGAACATGCCGCCGCTGACCGTGTAGTTCTTCTGCAGGTCGCGGGCTTCGAGGACGGCCATGCTCATGCCATCGCCTCCTTCACCTCGCCCGGCGCCGGGTGGCCGAGGGGGACGCCGTGTTCGAGCGGATAGTGACACAGGGCCGCACCGTGCGCCGCGTCGGCGTGCGGCGGAACGGTCGTGCGGCATAGGTCGGTGGCGAAGCGGCAGCGCGGGTTGAACAGGCAGCCGTTCGGCCGGTCGCCCTGTCCCGGCACGACGCCGGGGATCGACGGCAGATGGCGGCCGGTGGCGCGTTCGGGCAGGGCGGCGAGCAGCGCGGCCGTATAGGGATGGTGCGGGTCCTCGAACAGGCCTTCGACGCCCTGCTGCTCGACCTGTTGGCCGGCATACTGGACGACGACCCGCTCGGCGGTCTCGGCGACGACGCCCATGTCGTGGGTGATCAGGACGAGCGCCATGCCGGTGTCGCGCTGCAGGCCGATGAGAAGGTCGAGGATTTGCGCCTGAATGGTGACGTCGAGCGCGGTGGTCGGCTCGTCGGCGATCAGGAGCTTCGGCCGGCAGGCCAGCGCCATCGCGATCATGGCGCGCTGCGACATGCCGCCGGAGAGCTGGTGCGGAAAGGCGGCGAGCCGCCGCTCGGGCTCGGGGATGCCTACCTCGTTGAGGAGCTCCACGGCGCGGGCGCGGCGCTCCTGCCGGTTGAGGCCGAGATGCACCCTCAGCGTTTCCATGATCTGGAAGCCGACCGTGAAGCACGGGTTGAGGCTCGTCATCGGCTCCTGGAAGATCATGGCGATGTCCTTGCCGACGATCGAGCGGCGCCGGGCCGGCGAGATCGTCAGCAGATCGTGGTCGCCGAAGCCCATCCGGTCGGCGGTGACGGTCGCCGTCCACGGCAGCAGCCCCATGACGGCGAGCATGGCCACGGACTTGCCGGAGCCGGATTCGCCGACGATCGACAGCACCTCGCCGGTGTCGACGGTGATGTCGACGGAATCCACGGCGCGGAAGGTGCCGACCGCGGTCTTGAATTCCACGGTGAGGTTGCGGATGTCGAGCAGAGGCATCTCGGTCAGCTCCGCTTCAGCTTGGGGTCGAGCGCGTCGCGCAGGCCGTCGCCCATCAGGTTGATGGCGAGCACGGTGATCAGGATCATCAGGCCGGGGAACGTGACGACCCACCAGGCGCGCAGGATGAACTCGCGTGCCTCGGCGAGCATGGTGCCCCATTCCGGCGTCGGCGGCTGGGCGCCCATGCCGAGGAAGCCCAGGGCGGCGGCGTCGAGGATGGCGTTCGAGAAGGACAGCGTCGCCTGCACGATCAGCGGCGCGGTGCAGTTCGGCAGGATGGTGCGGAACATCAGCCGCATGCGACCGGCGCCGGCGACGCGCGTCGCGGTGACGTAGTCGCGGTTGCGCTCGCTCAGGACCGCGGCCCGGGTCAGCCGGACGAAGTGCGGCTGCAGGACGACGGCGATCGCGATCATCGCGTTGGTCAGGCCCGGCCCGAGGATCGCCACCAGCACCAGGGCGAGAAGCAGGCTCGGGAAGGCGAGGATGACGTCCATCACGCGCATGATGACCGTCTCCACCGCGCCGCGCATGAAGCCGGCGACGAGGCCGAGCACGATGCCGACCGACAGCGCCAGGGCGACGACGAAGGTGCCGATGAACAGCGAGAACCGGGCGCCGTAGATCAGGCGCGAGAGAAGGTCGCGGCCGACGGCGTCGGTGCCGAGGATGAACCGCGGGTCGGAGCCTTCCTGAAAGAACGGCGGCTTGAGGAAGGCGTCGCGGAACTGCTCGTCCGGATTGAAGGGGGCGATCAGCGGCGCGAAGACCGCCATCAGCACGAGGGCGATGACGACGAACAGGCCGATCACCGCGCCGCGGTTCTCGCTGAAGTAATGCCAGAACTCGGCGAGGACCTCGAATTCCGCGCGGCGGCCGTTTCGGGTGATATCCGACATCGCCTACCTCTCGTAGCGGATACGGGGGTTGATCAGGCCGTAGAGCAGATCGACCATCAGGTTCACGATCATGACGATCGCGGCGATCATCAGCAGGCCGCCCTGGACGGAGGGATAGTCGCGCCGCGAGATCGAATCGACCATCCACTTGCCGACGCCGGGCCAGGAGAAGATCGTCTCGGTGAGGATCGCACCGGCAAACAACAGGCTGGTCTGCAGGCCGATGACGGTGACGACCGGGATCAGCGCATTGCGCAGGGCGTGGACGCCGATGACCCGCGCCGGCGCCAGCCCCTTGGCCCGGGCGGTGCGCACGTAGTCCTCCGACAGCACCTCGAGCATCGCCGAGCGCGTCTGCCGCGCGATGACGGCAAGCGGGATCGTGCCGAGCGCGATCGAGGGCAGAATCAGGTGCGACACGGCCGAGGCGAAGGCGCCCTTCTGGCCGGAGAGCAGCGAGTCGATCAGCATGAAGCCAGTGACCGGCTCGAAGAAATAGATCAACGAGATGCGCCCCGACACCGGCGTCCAGCCGAGCCAGCCGGAGAAGACGATGATCAGCAGCAGCGCCCACCAGAAGATCGGCATCGAATAGCCCACCAGCGCCGTCGACATGACCGAATGGTCGAAGGCGGAACCGCGCTTGACGGCCGCGACGATGCCGGCGGGAAGGCCGATGAGCGTGGCCAGGAACATGGCGCACAGCGCCAACTCGACGGTCGCGGGGAACAGGGTGAGGAATTCCTGGAGCACCGGCTTCTTGGTGACGATCGAGGTGCCGAGATCGCCGTGCAGGAGCTGGTTCAGATAGGACAGGTACTGCTCCCACAGGGGCCGGTCGAAGCCGTAGGAATGCAACAGCTCGGCGTAGCGGTCCGGCGTGATGCCGCGCTCGCCGGCGAGCAGAAGCACCGGATCGCCCGGGAGCATGCGGATGAACAGGAACGCGACGATCGTCACGCCGATGAAGGTCGGGATCAGGAGGCCGATACGGTTGATCAGGAAGCGCAGCATGGCGGTCAGGCGGCCTCGCGTGGCATCGGGATCATAGGCATACCGTGGCCGGGACACCCGCCGGAGGCGTCCGGCGCATCTGCGTCGCCCTGAACACCGCCGCGGTCGTGCCGGCCTTCGATGAGATAGAAACGGATGACACGGCCGTTGTCGACCGAATACCGGAGGGACGCATCGCTCTTGTCCGCAGCCTTCGGTCGGGCCGGTCGGTTGGTCAGGCGCATGGTGGCGGACGGAAAATCGGGGCGCCGGTCATCCCGGCGCCCCGCGAATGGTGTCGTCACTCGGCGAGATCGACGCCGTCGAAACGATGGCTGCCGAGCGGATCCATCTTGTAGCCGGTGACTTCCTTGCGCATCGGCATGAACACGACCGAATGGGCAATGGTCGCCCAGGGCGCCTGTTCCTTGAACACCACCTGGGCGTCCTCGTAGAGCTTGGCGCGGGCTTCCTGGTCGCTGATGATCTTGGCCTTCTGGACCAGCGCGTCGAAGTCCTCGTTGCACCAGTGGGCGCGATTGGCGCCGCCGACGCCGTCGCAACCCAGCAGCACGGCCAGGAAGTTGTCCGGATCGCCGTTGTCGCCGGTCCAGCCAAGCAGAACCGCGCCGTCGCGGTCCGTCTCCTTCGACAGGTTCAGGTACTCGCCCCACTCGTAGGAGACGATCTCGACGCCCACGCCGACCTTGGCGAAATCGGCCTGGATCAGCTCGGCCATGCGGCGGGCGTTCGGGTTGTAGGGCCGCTGCACCGGCATCGCCCAGATCTTCATCTTGAGGTCCGTCACGCCGGCCTCGTCGAGCATCGCCTTCGCCGCGTCAGGATCGTAGGGGTCGTCCTGGATGGCGTCGTTGTAGCCCCACATGGTCGGCGGGATGGGATTCTTCGCCTTCGTGCCGGCGCCCTGGTAGACCGCCTCGAGGATGGCGTCCTTGTTGATCGCCATGTTGAGCGCCTTGCGGACCTTCGGGTTGTCGAAGGGGGCCTGCATGGTGTTGTAGGCGAGGTAGCCGATGTTGAGTCCGGGCTGTTCCATCAGCTGCAGGTTCGCGTCCTGCCCGATGTCGGCGATGTCGGCGGGGTTCGGGTAGGGCATGACGTGGCATTCGCCGGCCTTCAGCTTCTGCAGGCGTACCGCGGCGTCGGTGGTGATGGCGAAGACCAGGTCGTCGATCGGCTGCTTGCCGCCCCAGTAGTCCGGATTCGCGGCAAAGCGGATCACGGCGTCCTTCTGGTAGGCCACGAACTGGAACGGACCGGTGCCGATCGGCTCCTGGTTCAGCATCGCCAGATTGCCGTCGGCGTTGAGCTTCTCGGCATACTCCTGCGACAGGATCGAGGCGAAATCCATCGCCAGGTTGGCGATCATCGGTGCCTCCGGCCGGTTCAGCACGAACTTGACCGTATAGTCGTCGACCTTGTCGATCGACTTGACCAGGTCGGGCATCGACATGGCATTGAAATATTCCCAGGTACCGCCGGCATAGGAGAAGTACGGGCTGCCCTCGTCCATCTGACGCGTGAAGGTGAAGATCACGTCGTCGGCGTTGAAGTCGCGGGACGGGGTGAAGAAATTCGTCGTATGAAACTTCACGCCTTTGCGCAGGTGGAAGGTGTACTCGAGGCCGTCCTCGGAAACCTCCCAGCTCTCGGCGAGACCGGGAATGACCTTGGTGCTGCCGGCTTCGAACTCGACAAGGCGGTTGTAGACCGGCTTGGAGGAGGCGTCGAACGTCGTGCCGGCGGTATACGGCGCCGGATCGAAGCCTTCGGGGCTGCCTTCGGAGCAGTAGACAAGCGTTTTCGCCTGCGCGGCGCCCGCGAACAGGGCGGCCATGGCGGTGGTGGCAAGCAGAGTCCTCACAATACCCATTGGTGCAGATCCTCTCGAGTGGTGCGACGCCAAACCCGGGCACACTGCCAGGCGGCGTTTCTAAGCCGATTCAGTAGCACGTCGTCGCGCGTGGTGGAATGGCGCGATTTTGCCATTTTCAACCTCTGGTTTCGGTGTCGCGAGGGCATGTGGACGGCGATTGTCGACCCCGGGGGCCGGCGGACGCCGAGGGGTGGCGGTTGTCCGATTGGCGGCGGTGAGTTCGTTCGAAGCGCCACGTACCCGGCCCAAGCGGCGATGCGATACGGGCCATCAAGGCTTCACACGTGACGATCCCGCGCGGCCGCGATGCGGCAGGGCTTTACGGCACCACCGTTGTCGCCGGTCCCGGCGGTGGCGATCCGGTCGCCACCGATGCGCGCAATGCGCGACGTCTCGTCGCGGGGCTTATCCCGACCGGTCGCGGGACGGCCGTCTCAGGTCGAATAGTCGTCGATCAGCGGGCTCGGTTTGGCGAACTTCGTCAGGTCGTCCACGTCGCGCAGGTGGATTGTCGGGCCGTCGACCTCGACGCCGTAGGCGCCCAGGGTGGCGAAGGCGCGCGACAGGTTTTCCGGGGTCATGCCGAGGCGGGAGGCAAGCACGCGCTTGCCGACCCTGAGTTCGACCGTTCCGGACGCGCCGTCGGCGCGGTCGGCGCGCAGCAGCCAGTTGGCGAGGCGTTCGGTCCCCGTCCGCAGCTTCTGGCATTTCAGGTCCTTGACGACGCTGCGATAGCAGGTCGCGAGTTCGGTCACGATCGCGTTCATGAAGGCGGTGTCGTCGCGCATCGCCGCGCGCACGTTTTCCGCCGGGATCATCAGGACCCGGGACTTCTCGAGCGTTCGGGCCGACTGCAGGTAGACCTGATCCTTCAGGACGGCGGCAAGGATGAAGGTCCCTATCGGCTCGATGAAGCCGATCGTCGTCTCGCGGCCGGCCTGGGTGGCGAACATCTCGACCATGCCTTCGACGACGATATAGAGGAAATCGGCCGGATCGTTCTCGTGGATCAGAACGACGCCGGGCGGGAATCGCTGGAGGAAACCGGCCCGGATCAATGTGTCGAAGGTGTCGTCGCCGCAGTCCCGGAAAAGCGCCAGCCTGCGGATTTCGTCGGTGTCCTCGAGTCGCATCCCTGTCGCCCCGCCCCCAATTCGGTTTTCCTGATCTTGAAATACTTATTGATAAATGTCAATTGGGAAGGAATATTGCATCAAAATCGCGCATCTTCTGCGTCAAACAGAATAAACGAATTTCTACTCCATGTATTTATTTCAGTCCTGTGCGGTTGAAACTTGACATACGTCAAGTTCAACTCACTCCAAACGTAGCGTCGTGTATCCGCGTACCCGCGCGGTCGTGTCCCGCGGCCGTCGATGAACCGTCAAGAACGGGGACTGAAACGATGCACCATCTCGAAGGCGTGAGCCGCAGCCAGCAGACCCAGATCCTTGGCATGAGCACGTTCGCTTTTGCCGTCTGTTTCGCCGTCTGGACCATCTTTTCGATCATCGGCGTCCGCATCAAGGCCGACCTGGGGCTGAACGACAGCCAGTTCGGTCTGCTGGTCGCAACGCCCATCCTCACCGGGTCGCTCAGCCGGATCTTCCTCGGCATCTGGACCGACCAGTATGGCGGCCGCCGCGTCTTCACGCTGGTCATGCTCGCCTCCGCGGTGGCGGCGTGGCTGCTGTCCACGGTTTCCACCTATCCGATGTTCCTGGTGGCCGCGCTCGGCGTCGGCCTCGCCGGCGGGTCGTTCGCGGTCGGCGTCGCGTACATCTCGCGATGGTATCCGCGCGAGCTGCAGGGCACGGCGCTCGGAATCTTCGGCGTCGGCAATGTCGGCGCCGCCGTCACCAACTTCGCCGCGCCGTTCGTCCTCGTCGCGGTCGGCTGGGAACGGACAGCGCAGGTCTATGCGATCGTGCTCGTCATCACGGCGATCATCTTCTATCTGACGACGAAGGAAGATCCGGTGATCGTGCAGCGGCGCAAGACCGGCCAGAAGCCGCGAAGCACGCTGCTGGAACTGGCCCCGCTGCGCAATCTGCAGGTCTGGCGCTTCGCGCTCTACTACTTCTTCGTGTTCGGCGCCTTCGTCGCGCTGGCGCTGTGGCTGCCGCGCTACCTGATCGGCGTCTACGGCCTCGACATCAAGACGGCCGGCATGCTGGCGGCCGCCTACTCGGTTCCCGCCAGCCTGTTCCGCGCCTATGGCGGCCACCTCTCCGACAAGTTCGGCGCCCGCGCGGTGATGTACTGGACGTTCGGCGTGTCGCTGCTGCTGACGTTCATGCTGTCCTATCCGAACACCGACTACGTCATTCACGGCATCAATGGCCCGATCACGTTCTCGACCAGCATGGGACTGGTGCCGTTCGTGGTGGCGATCTTCGTGCTCGGCTTCTTCATGTCGCTGGGCAAGGCCGCCGTCTACAAGCACATCCCGGTCTACTATCCCGATCACGTCGGTGCGGTCGGCGGCCTCGTCGGCATGATCGGTGGCCTTGGCGGCTTTGTCCTGCCGATCGCGTTCGGCGTGATGAACGACGTCACCGGCGTGTGGACGAGCTCTTTCATGCTGCTGTTCGCGATCGTCGGCGTCTCCCTGCTGTGGATGCACTTCGCGATCCGCAGGATGGAGCGCGGCGCGCTGGAAACGGAGCTCGGCGCGCTGCCCGAATTCCCCGAGATGCAGGAGATCCATACCCCCGAGACGGCCATGCGCTCGCATGTGCTGGAGGAATGGGCGCCCGACGACCCGACCTTCTGGGAGAAGACCGGCCGGCGGATCGCGCAGCGCAACCTCTGGATCTCGATCCCCTGCCTGCTGCTCGCCTTCTCGGTCTGGCTGGTGTGGAGCGTGGTGGTCGCGAAACTGCCCGCGATCGGTTTCGACTACACCACCGGCCAGCTGTTCTGGCTGGCGGCGCTGCCAGGATTGTCCGGCGCGACGCTGCGCATCTTCTACTCCTTCATGGTGCCGATCTTCGGCGGCCGGCTGTGGACGACGCTGACGACCGCGTCGCTGCTCGTCCCGGCCTTCGGCATCGGCTACGCCGTGCAGAACCCGGACACGCCCTACCTGATCTTCCTGGTGCTGGCCCTGCTGTGCGGCCTTGGCGGCGGCAACTTCGCCTCGTCGATGGCCAATATCAGCTTCTTCTTCCCCAAGAACCAGAAGGGCAACGCCCTGGCGCTCAACGCCGGGCTGGGCAATGCCGGCGTCAGCGTGATGCAGTTCCTGGTGCCGATCGTCATCACCGCCGGCGTGTTCGGCATGCTCGGCGGCGAGCCTCAGTCGACCAGCGACGGAACGCTGCTGTGGCTGCAGAACGCCGGCTTCATCTGGGTTCCGTTCCTGATCGTCGCGACGATCGCGGCCTGGTTCGGCATGAACGACATCGCCTCGGCCAAGGCGTCGTTCCGCGAGCAGTCGATCATCCTCGGCCGGATGCACAACTGGGTGATGTGCTGGCTCTACACCGGCACCTTCGGTTCGTTCATCGGCTATTCGGCCGGCTTCCCGCTGCTCGCGAAGACGCAGTTCCCCGAGGTGAATTCGCTGCAATACGTCTTCCTCGGTCCGCTCGTCGGCGCCCTGTCGCGCGCGGCCACCGGCTGGGTCTCGGACAAGTACGGCGGCGGCCGGGTGACGTTCTGGACGTTCATCCTGATGATCGCGGCGGTCGGCGGGGTCCTGTACTTCATCGCCATCAAGGACCAGCCGGGCGCGTTCTGGGGCTTCTTCGCGATGTTCATGGTCCTGTTCCTGGCAACGGGCGTGGGCAACGCGTCGACCTTCCAGATGATCCCCGTGATCATGCGCAAGGACATGGATCGGCTGATGCCGGACGCCCTGGCCAAGGACCGGGTGCGGCAGGCGGAGAAGGAATCCGCGGCGATCATCGGCTTCACCTCGGCGATCGCGGCCTACGGCGCCTTCTTCATCCCCAAGAGCTACGGCACCTCGATCGCGATGACCGGCGGTGCGTCTGCGGCGCTGTGGGGCTTCCTGATCTTCTACGTCACCTGCGCCGTCGTCACGTGGTGGTTCTACACGCGCAAGGGCGGCTTCCTGCACGACATCGAGCGTGGGGGAACCAGCCCCGCCGCCCGGCCCGCGCCCGCCGCGTAAAGAAAGGAATTCAACGATGTCCCACTTTCTCGACCGCCTGACATTCCTGGAGAAGAACGTCGATACGTTCGCGGACGGGCACGGCGTCACCACCCGCGAGGATCGCAGCTGGGAGGAGGGCTACCGCCAGCGCTGGCAGCACGACAAGATCGTGCGCTCCACGCACGGGGTGAACTGCACCGGGTCGTGCTCGTGGAAGATCTACGTCAAGGGCGGGATCGTCACCTGGGAAACCCAGCAGACGGACTATCCCCGCACGCGGCCGGATCTGCCCAACCACGAGCCGCGCGGCTGCTCGCGCGGGGCGAGCTACAGCTGGTACCTCTATTCCGGCGCCCGGCTGAAGTATCCGCTGGTGCGCTCGCGGCTGATCAAGCTGTGGCGGCAGGCGCGCACCACGCGGACGCCGGTCGCCGCCTGGGCCTCGATCGTCGAGGATCCCGAGAAGCGGGCCGACTACATCAAGGTGCGCGGGCACGGCGGGTTCGTCCGGTCGACCTGGGACGAGGTCAACGAGCTGATCGCCTCGGCGAACGCCTATACCGCCAAGGCCCACGGCCCGGACCGCATCTTCGGCTTCTCGCCGATCCCGGCGATGTCGATGGTCTCCTACGCGGCGGGCGCGCGCTACCTGTCGCTGATCGGCGGCGCCTGCGGCTCGTTCTACGACTGGTACTGCGACCTGCCGCCGGCGAGCCCGCAGACCTGGGGCGAGCAGACCGACGTTCCGGAATCGGCCGACTGGTACAACGCGGGCTTCCTGATGATCTGGGGCTCGAACGTGCCCCAGACGCGGACGCCGGACGCGCATTTCTATACGGAAGTCCGATACAAGGGCACGAAGTCGGTCGTCGTCTCGCCCGACTATGCCGAGGCGACCAAGTTCGCCGACCTGTGGCTCAACCCGAAGCAGGGCACGGACGCGGCGCTGGCGCTGGCCATGGGCCACGTGATCCTGCGCGAGTACCACCTCGACCGGAAGGCCGCGTATTTCGAGGACTACGTCCGCCAGTACTCCGACTTCCCGATGCTGGTGCGGCTGGAGAAGAAAGGGGACAGCTATGTCCCAGGCCGGCTCCTGCGCGCCGGTGAGTTCAAGGACGGTCTCGGCGAGACCAACAATCCGGACTGGAAGACGGTCGCCTTCGACGAGGAGACCGGCGACCTCGTCGCCCCGCATGGCTCCGTCGGCTATCGCTGGGGCGAGACCGGCAAGTGGAACCTGGAGGAGAAGGACGGCAAGGGCCGCGAGACGAAGCTCCGGCTGACGCTTGCCGAGGACCACGACGAGATCGTCAGCGTCGGCTTCCCCTATTTCGGCGGCCGCGCGACGGAGAACTTCGTGGCGACCGAGCACGGCGAGGTGCTGGAGCGCAACCTGCCGGCCAAGGCGGTGACGCTGGCCGACGGGAAGGCGCTCGTCTGCACCGTGTTCGACCTGTTCTGCGCCAACTACGGCCTCGACCGCGGCTTCGGCGGCAAGAACGTGGCCAAGTCATACGACGAGGACGAGCCGTTCACGCCTGCCTGGGCTGAGCGCGTGACCGGGCTCGACCGCGACAAGATCATCACCGTCGCCCGCGAGTTCGCCACCAACGCCGAAAAGACCAACGGCCGGTCGATGGTGATCCTCGGCGCCGGCCTGAACCACTGGTACCACATGGACATGAACTACCGGGGGATCATCAATCTCCTGGTCATGTGCGGGTGCATCGGCCAGTCGGGCGGCGGCTGGTCGCACTATGTGGGACAGGAGAAGCTGCGTCCGCAGACCGGCTGGCTGCCGCTCGCCTTCGGGCTCGACTGGAGCCGGCCACCACGCCAGCAGAACTCGACGAGCTTCTGGTACGCCCATTCCGACCAGTGGCGCTACGAGGCGCTGAACGTCGACGAGATCCTGTCGCCGACGGCGCCCGACGGCGACTGGTCGGGCACGCTGATCGACTACAACATCCGCGCCGAGCGCATGGGCTGGCTGCCGTCGACGCCGCAGCTCAAGCAGAACCCGCTGACGATCGCTGAAAAGGCGGAGAAGGCGGGCATGGAGCCGAAGGACTATATCCCGAAGGCGCTGAAGGACGGCGAGCTGGACCTGTCCTGCGAGGACCCGGACGATCCGGCCAACTGGCCGCGCAACCTGTTCGTCTGGCGCTCCAACCTGCTCGGCTCGTCGGGCAAGGGCCACGAGTATTTCCTCAAGCACCTGCTTGGCACCACGCACGGGGTGCTCGGCAAGGATCTGGGCGAGGAGGGCGCGCAGCATTCGAAGGAGGTGACGTGGCACGACAAGGCGCCGGAAGGAAAGCTCGACCTGCTGGTCACGCTCGACTTCCGGATGTCGACCACCTGCGTCTATTCCGACATCGTCCTGCCGACGGCCACCTGGTACGAGAAGAACGACCTCAACACGTCCGACATGCACCCCTTCATCCATCCGCTCACCGCGGCGGTGGATCCGGCCTGGGAGGCGCGCAGCGACTGGGACATCTACAAGGGGATCGCCAAGGCGTTCTCCGAGGTGGCCCCCGAGGTACTCGGCGTCGAGAAGGACGTGGTGCTGGTTCCGATCCAGCACGACACGCCGGCCGAGATCGCCCAGCCCTATGACGTGAAGGACTGGAAGAAAGGCGAGGTCGAGCCGATCCCCGGCAAGACCATGGCGCAGGTGGTGGTGGTCGAGCGCGACTATCCGAACACCTACAAGCGCTTCACCTCGCTCGGCCCGCTGATGGAGAACGTCGGCAACGGCGGCAAGGGCATTTCCTGGAAGACCGAGCACGAGGTGGAGAACCTGCGCGCCCTCAACGGCGTCGTCACCGAGGACGGCGCGTCCAAGGGGCTGGCCAGGATCGAAACCGACATCGACGCCAGCGAAGTGATCCTGATGCTCGCGCCGGAGACCAACGGTGAGGTGGCGGTCAAGGCCTGGGACGCGCTGTCCAAGGCCACCGGCCGCGACCACGCCCATCTGGCGATCCCGAAGGAGGACGAGAAGATCCGCTTCCGCGACGTGGCCGCCCAGCCGCGCAAGATCATCTCGTCTCCGACCTGGTCGGGCCTGGAATCCGAGAAGGTCTGCTACAACGCCGGCTACACCAACGTGCACGAACTGATCCCCTGGCGCACGCTGACCGGTCGCCAGCAGCTCTACCAGGATCACAAGTGGATGCTGGCCTTCGGCGAGGGCTTCTGCACCTGGAAGCCGCCGGTCGACCTGAAGACCGTCGCCAAGATCCGGGGCAAGCACCCGAACGGCAACGGCGAGGTGGTGCTGAACTTCATCACGCCGCACCAGAAGTGGGGCATCCACTCTACCTATTCGGACAACCTGCTGATGCTGACGCTGAACCGCGGCGGACCCGTGGTGTGGCTCAGCGAGACCGACGCCCAGCAGGCGGGCATCGTCGATAACGACTGGGTCGAGGTCTACAACCTCAACGGCGCGCTGACGGCGCGCGCGGTTGTCTCCCAGCGGGTCAATCCGGGGATGGTCCTGATGTACCACGCCCAGGAGAAGATCGTGAACACGCCGGGGTCGGAGATCACCGGTAACCGCGGCGGCATCCACAACTCGGTGACGCGCGCGACGATCAAGCCAACCCACATGATCGGCGGCTACGCCCAGCAGGCCTACGGCTTCAACTACTACGGAACCGTCGGCTCGAACCGCGACGAATTCGTCATCGTCCGCAAGATGAACACGGTCGATTGGCTCGAGCGGCCATACTCCGACCGCAAGAAGGAGGCCGCAGAATGAAGATCCGCGCCCAGATCGCGATGGTGCTGAACCTCGACAAGTGCATCGGGTGTCACACCTGCTCGGTGACCTGCAAGAACGTCTGGACGAACCGCGAAGGCATGGAATACGCGTGGTTCAACAACGTCGAGACGAAGCCCGGCATCGGCTATCCCAAGGAATGGGAGAACCAGAAGAAGTGGAACGGCGGCTGGGTGCGCACGCCCGGCGGCAAGATCCAGCCGAAGATGGGCTCGAAGTGGCGGATCCTGGCGAAGATCTTCGCCAATCCCGACCTGCCCGAGATCGACGACTACTACGAGCCGTTCACCTTCGACTACGAGCACCTGCAGACGGCGAAGGAGAGCGAGGCCTTCCCGACCGCGCGGCCGCGCTCGCAGATCACCGGCGAGCGGATGGAGAAGATCGAGTGGGGGCCGAACTGGGAGGAGATCCTCGGCGGCGAATTCTCGAAGCGCTCGAAGGACGTGAACTTCGAGGGCGTCCAGAAGGACATCTTCGGGCAGTTCGAGAACACCTTCATGATGTATCTGCCGCGGCTGTGCGAGCATTGCCTCAACCCGGCCTGCGTCGCCGCCTGTCCGTCCGGCGCGATCTACAAGCGTGAGGACGACGGCATCGTGCTCATCGACCAGGACAAGTGCCGGGGCTGGCGCATGTGCGTCTCCGGCTGCCCCTACAAGAAGATCTACTACAACTGGTCGTCGGGTAAGTCGGAGAAGTGCATCTTCTGCTTCCCGCGCATCGAGTCCGGCCAGCCGACTGTGTGCTCGGAGACCTGCGTCGGCCGCATCCGCTATCTCGGCGTCATCCTGTACGACGCCGACGGCATCGAGAAGGCCGCCTCGGCGCCGGACGACAAGCAGCTGTACGAGGAGCAGCTCAAGCTGTTCCTCGATCCCAACGACCCGGAGGTCGTCGCCCAGGCCAGGGCCGACGGCGTGCCCGACGCCTGGATCGAGGGCGCCCAGCGCTCGCCGATCTGGAAGATGGCGATGGACTGGAAGGTCGCCTTCCCGCTGCATCCGGAGTACCGCACCATGCCGATGGTCTGGTACGTGCCGCCGCTGTCGCCGATCCAGTCGGCGGCGGAGGCCGGCAAGATGGGCATCGACCGCGACATGCCGGACGTGCGCAGCCTGCGCATCCCGCTGAAGTATCTCGCCAACCTGCTGACCGCCGGCGACGAGGAGCCGATCGCCAAAGGCCTCGAGCGCATGCTGGCGATGCGTGCCTACATGCGGGCGAAGACCGTCGACGGCGTCATCGACGAGGAGATCGCCGCCCGGGTCGGGCTCACGGGGCAGGACATCGAGGACATGTACCAGCTCATGGCGATCGCCAACTACGAGGACCGCTTCGTCATCCCGACCGCGCATCGCGAGGCGGGCGAGGATACCTACGACCTGCGCGGGTCGTGCGGCTTCTCGTTCGGCAACGGCTGCTCGGACGGCATCAGCGAGGTCGGCCTGTTCGGCGCCCGCAAGAAGGGCAAGGCCCGCAATCCGATGGAGGTCGCGTGATGGCCAAGACATACAAGGCCCTGTCGGCGCTGTTGACCTATCCGACGGCGGAGCTGCAGCGGGCGGGCGAAGAGATCCGCCAGGCGATCGCGGAGGAGGGGCTCGTGCCGCCCCGCGACCGCGCCGCGCTCGACACGCTGATCGAGGAGATCGCCACGCGCGACCTCTACGATCTGCAGGAGCGCTACACGCTGCTGTTCGACCGCTCGCGCTCGCTGTCGCTGCATCTCTTCGAGCACGTGCACGGGGAAAGCCGCGACCGCGGCCAGGCGATGCTGGACCTCGCCCAGCTCTACGAGCAGCACGGCTTCCACGTCGCGGCGAACGAATTGCCCGACTACCTGCCGATGTTCCTGGAGTTCCTGTCGCTGCTGCCGGCGGCGGAGGCGCGGGACCTGCTCGACGAGGCCGCCCACATCCTCGCCGCGCTCGACGAGCGGCTGAAACGGCGCAAGGCCAGCTACGCCGCCGTGTTCCGCGTCTTGAGGGCGCTGGCGCGGGGAAAGTTCAGCGCGGCTGAGATCGCCCGGCGCGCCGTCGGCGGCGGTGATGTCGGATGGGCCGACGAAGCCGACGTCGCCTGGGACGAAGACGACGACGACCCGGAGGATCTCGAGGCGCTCGACGAGGCGTGGGAGGAGACGGCCGTCACCTTCGGCCCCGGCGATCCGATGGCGGGCGCCTGCGGGACGCCGCGGCTGGCGACGCGGCTTCGCGCGGCGGCCCGCAACGTTGTCGGACAAGGCAAGATCTGAGAAGGACCGAGAACGATGCTGGACTACATCAACTACGCCGTGTTCGGCTGGTATCCCTATCTCGCCCTCACGGTGTTCCTGCTCGGCAGCCTCGTGCGCTTCGACCGCGAGCAGTATTCGTGGCGCTCCGGCTCCAGCCAGCTGCTGCGCCGCCGGCAGCTCATGTGGGGCTCGAACCTTTTCCATGTCGGCATCCTGGTCATCTTCCTAGGCCATTTCTTCGGCCTGCTGACGCCGATCTGGGTGTTTGACGCGATCGGCATCAGCCACGGCGCCAAGCAGGTTATGGCGATCGTGGTCGGTGGCGTGGCGGGCATCGTCTGCTTCGTCGGCCTGAGCATGCTGCTGCATCGCCGGCTGTTCGATCCGCGCATCCGCCGCACCTCCAGCTTCGGCGACATCGCTGTCCTGATCCTGCTCTACGCGCAGCTGATCCTGGGACTGCTGACGATCACCGTGTCGCTGCAGCACCTCGACGGCGAGGAGATGGTGAAGTTCATGCGCTGGGCCCAGGGAATCCTGACGCTGCAGCCCTCGGCCTCGCAATATGTCGCCGATGCCGCGCCGATCTTCCGGGCGCACCTGTTCCTCGGCCTGACGATCTTCCTCGTCTTCCCGTTCACTCGCCTCGTGCACATCTGGAGCGCGCCGGTCTGGTATCTGGGCCGGCAGGGCTACCAGATCGTCCGCACCACGCGGCGCGGCGTCCATCCAGCGGAGTAGGGCCATGCGTCTGTTCGACGTCAACGATCGCAAGGCCGTCGCCGAGCCGGCTCCGGCGGTCCGGATCAACGGGGTCGAGATCTCCCGAGCGGCGATCGCCCGGGAGATCCAGAACCATCCGGCAGACACGCCGGGCGCGGCCCGCGAGGAGGCCGCCCGGGCGCTCGCGGTTCGCGAGCTGCTGCTGCAGGAGGCGCGCCGCCGCGGCATCGCTGCGGAGGCCCGAACCGACGAGACCGGAAGGACCGAGGCGGACGAGGAGGCGCTGGTCCGCGCGCTGATCGAGGCCGATGTCGCCGTGCCGAGCCCGACCGAGGCGGAGTGTCGCCGCTTCTACGACACCAATGCCGAGCGGTTCCGCAGCGCAGACATCTACGAAGCGGCGCATATCCTGTTCGCCGCGCCGCGCGAGGACGACGATGCCTATGCCGCCGCGGACAGCGCGGCGCGCGAGGCGATCGACAGGCTTAAGGCCGCCCCGAACCGGTTCGCCGCGATGGCGGCCGACCTGTCGGCCTGTCCCTCGGGCAAGACCGGGGGCAATCTCGGACAGATCTCGACCGGCCAGACGACGCCGGAGTTCGAGGCCGCGCTCGCCGCCATGGACGCCGGCGTGATTTCGCCGGAGCCGGTGCACACGCCCTACGGCGTGCATGTGGTGCGCCTCGACCGCAAGATCGCTGGCCAGACGCTGCCGTTCGAGGTGGTCGGCAGGGAAATCGCCGACTATCTCGCCGACGCCGTGTTCCATCGCGCGGTGCACCAGTACATCGCGATCCTCGCGGGTCGTGCCGAGATCGAGGGAATCGATCTGAAGCGGGCGGAAGGCGGGCTCGTGCAGTAGGCGGGCGGCGGGAGGGAGCCATGCTCGGCGATATCATAGCGCGGTTGGGGGATAAGGGGACGGCCGAGGCGGTCCTCATCGAGGCGGGCGAGCTCGCTCTCCTGGCCGAAGTTCGCGAGGCCGCGCGATCGCTCGATATGGAGGCCGACGCGTTCGCCTCGCTCGCCGTTCGACGGTTCGTGGAACGGGCCGACGACGATGCGTGGCTGCATCTCGTCGGCGTCATGGGGCGCAGCGAAACGCCGGGGCTGGACGCGCTGTCGACGATCCTCCGACGCGCTGTCGCCGACGCACGGGAGGCGGTCGCGTGACCTCCCCCGGCAATCGGAAGCAGTCGCTAGAGCCGCTTCCGGCGCGCCTCCTCGCCCAACCGCTCGATTTCATCGTCGCCGACCACCATCGACACAGGGTGCTGTGCCATCTGTGCGAGAAGCTGGCCGAGGACGAGGCCTTCGATCCCGATCTCGCCGGGGCGATCGCCGATCATATCGAGACCGAGCATGCCGCCCACATCGCCGACGAGGAGCAGGACCTGTTTCCGCTGTTGAAGCGCCGCGCCAAACGCGAGGACGAGATCGGCCGGGTGCTCGAGCAACTGACCGAAGATCATGCGGAGGACGAAAGGCTTGCCGCCAGGATCGTCAACGGCCTGCGACGGCGGATCGCGCACCCGGAGATTCCGATGTCGGCGGGGCTGAGGCGGACGCTGCGGTCGTTTGCCGTCTGCGAACGGCGGCACCTGGCGATCGAGAACGCGATCGTCATTCCGCTGGCGAAGGTCAGGCTGTCGGCGCAGGACCGGGCCGATCTCGCCGGGCGGATGACGGCGCGTCGGCAGGCGCGCGCCGCCAGGCGGTCGGATACGCCGCGCGACGACCCCTAGTGCGGACCCTGTTTCGCACGGACTTCCCGATGGAGACCTCGATAATCCGATGAACGCCACCACTTCCGCGCAGCGCGCCAGGCAATGGACCGGACCGGCGCTGTTCAGTTACGGCTTCCGCCCCTTCTTCCTCGCCGGCGCGCTCTACGCCGCGATCGCGGTCGGCGTCTGGGTGCCGTGGTATCTAGGCGCCGTCACCCTGCCGACCGATTGGCCGCCGATCGCCTGGCATGCGCATGAGTTGCTGTTCGGCTATGTCCCGGCGGTCGTCGCCGGATTCCTGCTGACCGCGGTGCCGAACTGGACGGGACGGCTTCCGGTGGTCGGCTGGCCGCTCGCCGGATTGTTCGCGTTCTGGCTTCTCGGGCGGTTCGCCATCGCGACGTCGGACTGGTTCGGTGCCGCCCTGACGGCGATCGCGACGTTGTCGTTCCTGGCCGGCCTCGGCGCGGTTATCGGCCGGGAGATCCTCGCCGGGCGCAACTGGAAGAACCTCAAGGTGCTCATCATCGTCGTGATGCTGTTCGCGGCCCAGGCGCTGTTCCAGTGGGAGGTGCTCAACGATGGCCACAGCGTCTACGGCGCCCGTCTGGCGATTGCCACGACGATCACGCTGATCGTGCTGATCGGCGGGCGCATCGTTCCCAGTTTCACCGGCAATTGGCTCAGGCAGCGCGGCGGCCAGACGATGCCAGTCCCGTTCTCGCGGTTCGATGCCATCGTTATCGCGGTCAGCGTGGTTGCGCTTGCGGCGTGGATCGTCGCGCCGTCCTTCGAAGGCGTCGCGATCGCGGCGGCCCCGCTCCTGCTTCTGGCCGGGATCCTGCAGCTCGTCCGCCAGGCGCGGTGGCGGCCGCTGCGCACCTTCGCCGAGCCGCTGGTGACGATCCTGCATGTCGCCTATCTGTTCGTTCCGCTCGGCTTCCTCCTGGCCGCTGTCGCCGCCGCATCCGAAAGCGCCGTGCCGAACACCGCGGCTATACACGCCTGGACCGCCGGGGCGATCGGGACGATGACCCTCGCAGTCATGACCCGCGCCACGCTCGGTCATACCGGCCGGACATTGACCGCCGGCGCGGCCACCGTGGCGATCTATGGCCTCGTGGTCCTGGCTGCGCTCACCCGGATCGGCGCGGCCGTCTTCCCCTCTGGCATGGACTGGCTGCTCTCGGTTTCGGCCGTGGCCTGGATCGGCGCGTTCGCCGGCTTCTCGCTCGTTTACGGCCCGCTCCTGGTCCGCCGTCGCGGAGCGTGAGAGCCTCCAGTCTCTAGTCGGCCACCTCGATCCGCGCGCCGGCCGCGGTCAGCGAGTCCGCGAGGGCGGCCGGCGGCCTGCGGTCGGTCACCAGCACGTCCATGCGTTCCGGGCCGCAGATGCGCACCAGGCTCGGCCGGCCGAACTTCGACGCGTCGGCGGCGACGATCACCTGCTCGGCCTGGTCGATGACGGAGCGGGAAAACTCGGCCTCGGCCAGATGGTAGACCATCAGCGAGCCGTCGATCTCCATCGCGCCGATCGACAGGATGGCGTGGCGCACGCGGAACTGGCGGGCGAAGGTCAGGGCTTCCGGTCCCAGTGCCGCGGTATCGTCGGACCGCAGCTCGCCGCCGGCCATGAAGACGCGGTTCGACGTGTTCGTGGCCAGCGTGCGCGCGATCTCCGCCGAGTTGGTCACGACGGTCAGGCTGGAGTGCTGGCTCAGCGCCCGGGCGACGAAGGCGGTGGTGGACCCGCAGTCGAGCATGAGGCTGTCGCCGTTCGAGACGAGACTGGCGACCCGCTCGGCGATGCGGCGCTTGGCCTCGGCGTTCTCGAGCATGCGGTTCTGGAACGGTGGCTCGCGGCCGGCGTCGGGAAGGGTGATGCCGCCATGCACCTTGGCTAGAAGTCCCTCGGAGACGAGGGGCTTCACCGTTCGGCGGATCGTTTCGTCCGATACCTCTAGGCGCTCGGCCAGGTCGCCGATCGAGCAGGCACCGCGAAGCTGAACCAGCCGCAAAATCTCCGTCTGTCGCTGGGTCCGGTGCACCCTTGAGCCCCTTGAGCGTTCGTTTCCGGTGCGCGGGTCGGTTGCCTGCTCTCGCTTGCCTGCTTCTGCGCCGCGCCTGTGCGTAGAGCATATCCATCCAATTCCAAAAATCTAAGCGCCAATTCAACATCAATTCCACAAATTGTGTGATTTCCTGTTGACGTGGGCCCGATTATCGCCGGATCATTCCGTTGGGTCGGGCTTTCCGTCTGCGTATGTCCCGGCACCAGGGGAACAGGCTACGCGCTCTTACGAAAACAGAACGGAGGTGAGCGACCATGACATTTCCACGCATCGCCGCAGCGCTCGCGGGTGCCGCATTGCTCGCCACGGTCAGCGCGCCCGCGCTTGCCGAGGCGGAATCCAAGGATCCGATCAAACTGACCCTGCACGACTGGACCGGTCAGCTCATCACGACCCAGATCATGGGCGAGGTGCTGAAGCAGGCGGGGTACAACGTCGACTACGTGCAGGCCGACTACCTGGCCCAATTCGCGGGCCTGAAGACCGGCGACCTGCACCTGGCCATGGAGATCTGGGAGACCACCGGTCGCGAGGCGCTCGACGAGGCGGTCGGCACGGGCAACGTCGAGAACCTCGGCGAGACCGGCATGCTCGCCATCGAGGAGTGGTGGTACCCCGAGTACATGAAGGAAAAGTGCCCCGGCCTGCCGAACTGGGAAGCGCTGAAGGACGAAGCCTGCGCCGAGGCGTTCTCGACCCCTGAAACCGCGCCGAAGGGCCGGTATCTCGGCGGACCCGTGACCTGGGGCGGGTTCGACGACGAACGCGTCGAGGCGCTGGACCTTCCCTTCGAGGTGATCCACGCGGGCACGGACGCCGCCCTGTTCGCCGAGCTGGAGTCCGCCTACCAGCGGCAGGCGCCGGTCCTGCTGTGGGTCTACGCGCCGCACTGGGCGCCGATCAAGTACAAGGGCGAGTGGGTCGATTTCCCGAAATACGAGGCGGCCTGCTACGAGGATCCGAGCTGGGGCTCCAACAAGGACATGGCCTACGATTGCGGCAAGCCGCGCGGCCCGATCTGGAAGGCCGGCTGGGTCGGCATCAAGGACAAGTGGCCGGGCGCCCACGCCGCCATCAAGGCGTTCAACGTGACCAACGAGGAGATGGGCCAGATGGTCGCCGACGTCGACCTTGACGGAAAGTCGGTCGAGGACGTCGTCGCCAACTGGATGGCCAGCAACGAAGACCGCTGGAAGACCTGGATCGGGAACTGACGTTTCCGCTTGCCGGGGGGCGGGCGCGGGCCCGCTGCTCCCTTGGGCTGCGTCCTTCCCCGGCCGGTCCGCTCGAACGATAGTGTTACCGAGCGGACCATCCCGACCTTCCGACCCTGATCCTCGTCCGGACGGGGCGGTGCGATCCGCCGCCATCCGGAGGCAAGCCACGATGTCCGACTCCGAAACAAAGCTGTCCTGCCGGGGCGTGTGGAAGCTGTTCGGCAGCGATCCCGAAGCCTTTCTGGCGTCCAGGTCGGCGCCCCCGAGCCTCGAGGACATCAGGGCCGCGGGCCTGATCGGCGCTGTGCGGGACGCCAATCTCGACGTCCGCCAGGGCGAGATCTTCGTCATCATGGGCCTGTCGGGGTCGGGCAAGTCGACGCTGGTGCGCTGCCTGTCGCGGCTGATCGAGCCGACGGCCGGCGAGATCATCTTCGAGGGGCGCGACCTGCTGCGGGCGCGCGAGCGCGAGATGATCGAGATCCGCCGCCACCGCATGGGCATGGTGTTCCAGCACTTCGCGCTGCTGCCGCACCTCACCGTGCTCGGCAACGTCGCCTTTCCGCTGGAGGTGCAGGGCATCGACCGCAAGACGCGCGAACTGCGGGCGCGGCGGGTGGTCGAGCTGGTCGGCCTGGAGGGCCGGGAGACCTACTATCCGCGCGAGCTGTCAGGCGGCCAGCAGCAGCGCGTCGGCATCGCCCGCTCGCTCGCGGTGGAGCCGGAGCTGTGGTTCCTGGACGAGCCGTTCTCCGCGCTCGATCCGCTAATCCGGCGCGAGATGCAGGACGAGTTCATCCGCCTGCAGAACAAGCTCAGGAAGACTATCGTCTTCATCACCCACGATTTCGACGAGGCGATCCGGCTGGCCGACCGCATCGCCATCATGAAGGACGGCGCTATCATCCAGACCGGCACGCCGGAGGCGCTGGTGCTGGCGCCGGCGACCGACTACGTCGCCGAGTTCACCCGCCACATTCCCCGCGCCAAGGTGATGACCGCGCGCTCGGTGATGACGGCCTGGCGCGACGGCGCCGAGGTCGCCGGCGCGGTCGGGGCGGGCGAGCGGATCGGCGATATCGCCGACAAGGTGGAGGCGGCGGACCGTCCCTTCGCCGTTCTCGACGCGGACGGCCGCCAGGCGGGGCTGATCGACGCGCGGGCGGTGGTCGACGTGCTGGTCGGCCGCACCGGGCACAACCCGGCGGCGGGGGGTGACGCATGAGACGGGAGGACGCATGACGGCGCGGTCTTCCGCCCTGGCGACACCCGCGATGCGGTCTGCCTGGATCGGCCCGACGGGCCTGTTCTGGCTCGCCGTCCTGGTCCTGTCGCTGTTCGCGGCCTCGTGGGGCAAGGACGTCACGCGGGCCCTCGACATCGCCTGGGCCTACGACTGGCCGCGCGCCTGGACGGTGCCGCTCGCCAGGTGGATCTCCGCGTTTATGTCGTGGCTGATCGACGATGCCACCTTCGGGCTGTTCACCTTCCTCGAGCTCACACGGTTTCTGTCCTGGCTGCTCGACATCCCGCTGACGATCGCCACGAGCCTGCTGTCCACCGGCTTCCTGCGCGGGCAGGGCTCCGACGCGGTGCAGGTGCTGCCGGCCCTGTCGTGGATCGCGGTGATCGCCGTCGTCGTGGCGATGGGGCATTACGCGCGCGGCTGGAAGCTCGCCGCCTTCGTCGGCGCCTGCTTCCTCTATCTCGCCGTCTTCGGCCAGTGGGACAGCGCCATGGTGACGCTGTCCTCGATCGTCATCGCGGTGCCGTTCGGCGTCGCCGGCGGTCTGCTGCTGGGCATCGCCGGCTACCGGTCGGCCTGGGTCGAGCGGGCCCTGTCGCCGGTGCTCGACATCATGCAGACCGTGCCGGTCTTCGCCTATCTGGTGCCGATCCTGTTCCTGTTCGGCTTCGGCCCCGTCGCCGCGATGATCGCCACGATCGTCTACGCGATGCCGCCGATGGTGCGCGTCACCATGCTGTCGCTGCGCGGCGTGCCCGAGGAGATCCGCGACTTCGGCCGCATGGCGGGCTGCACGCGCCGCCAGATGACCTGGAAGGTGCTGGTGCCTTCGGCCCGCGACGGCCTGATGGTCGGGGTCAACCAGGTGATCATGCTCTCCCTCAACATGGTGATCATCGCCTCGATGATCGGCGCCGGCGGCCTGGGCTACGACGTGCTGACCTCGCTGCGGCGGCTCGATATCGGCGGCGGCATCGAGGCCGGCGTCGCCATCGTCGTCCTGGCGATCGCGCTCGACAGGCTGAGCCAGGCCTTCGCCAACCGGCCGCCGCCGGCCCACGGCGGCCTGCCGGCCGGCCATGTGAGGCGGCATCCGTGGACGACGACCGTGATCGTGGTGATCCTCGGCACCGCGCTGGTCGGCCTCGTCTTCCCGCCGGCCCAGAGCTATCCCGAGGCGATGGAGATCTCGACGGGCTCCTTCTGGGAAGGCCTCGTCAAATACATCAACGTCAATTTCTACGACCAGCTCGAGGCGGTGAAGACCGTGATGCTGGTCAATTTCCTCGTGCCGGTGAAGCGCTTCCTCACCGAGCTGCCGTGGATCTGGACGGTCGGCCTCGTCGGGATCGCCGGCTGGCAGCTCGGCGGCTGGCGTCTGGCGCTCGCCGCCGTGGCGCTCGCCATGTTCATCGTCGTCACCGGCCAGTGGGAAAAGGCGATGATCACGGTCTATCTGTGCGGCATCTCGGTCGTCATCGCCTCGCTGATCGGCATCCCGCTGGGTATCGTCGCCGCCGAGAACGAGCGCGCGGGCCGTATCCTCGGCGGACTGGTCGACACCCTGCAGACGCTGCCGAGCTTCGTCTACCTGATCCCCGTGGTCATGCTGTTCCGGGTCGGCGACTTCTCCGCGATGATCGCCGTCATTCTCTACGCGCTCGCGCCGGCGATCCGCTATACCGCGCACGGCATCCGCCAGATCGACCCGCAGCTGGTCGAGGCCGGCGTCGTGTCCGGCTGCACCCGGCGCCAGCTTCTCTCCAAGATCAAGTTGCCGCTGGCCCTGCCGGAGATCATGCTCGGCATCAACCAGACGATCATGCTGGCGATCTCGATGGTGGTCATCACCGCGCTCGTCGGCACCCGCGACCTCGGCCAGGAGGTCTATATCGCGCTGACCAAGGCCGATACCGGCCGCGGCATCGTCGCGGGGCTTGCCGTCGCCTTCATCGCCATCGTCGCCGACCGGCTGGTTTCCGCCGGCGCCCGGCGCACCCGGCACCGGCTCGGACTGGCGTGAGGACGACGATGACGGACGCCCGCACCAAAGCCGCCTCGCTGTCCCTGTGGTCCGGACCCGTGGATCCGGTCCCGCTCGGCGGCGGCATCACCAACACCAACTTCGTCGTCGCGGACGGGGAAGAGAAATACGTCGTGCGCATCGGCGACGACATCCCGGTGCACCAGGTGATGCGCTTCAACGAGCTCGCCGCCTCCCGCGCGGCGGCCGAGACCGGGGTATCGCCCGAGGTGGTGCATCACGAGCGCGGGGCGCTGGTGATCCGCTACATCGACGGCAAGACCTACGCCGAAGACGACGTACGCAAACAAGAGAACCTGGAGCGAATCCTGCGGGTCCTCCTCAGGTGCCACCGCGACATGCCGAACCATGTGCGCGGCCCGGTTCTGATGTTCTGGGTGTTCCACGTGGTGCGCGACTATGCCGGCACCCTGCGTGACGGCGGCAGCGCCCATATCGACAGGCTGCCCGGTCTGCTCGACACCGCCGCCACCCTCGAAAAGGCCGTCGGGCCGATCGATATCGTCTTCGGCCACAACGACCTGCTGCCGGCGAACTTCATCGACGACGGCAGCCGCATCTGGCTGATCGACTGGGATTATGCCGGGTTCAACTCGCCGCTGTTCGATCTCGGCGGGCTTGCATCCAACAACGGCCTGACGCCGGCCCAGGAAGACTGGCTGCTGGAAGCCTATTTCGACCGCACCGTGACCGACGACCTGCGCCGCCGCTACACGGCGATGAAGTGCGCGTCGCTTTTGCGCGAGACCATGTGGAGCATGGTCTCGGAGATCCATTCCGAACTCGCCTTCGACTACGCCGCCTATACGGCCGAAAACATGCAGCGCCTGGATGCGGCGCTGGCGACCTTGAACGAGATGTGAGGACGCGATGCCGCTGAGCCACGATCCTCGCCGCGACCACCGCCTGAATCCCGATACGGCCCGCGTGCCGGATGCCACGCTACGACTGAGGAACCGCGTCAATGGCTGACCTGCCGACAGAAGCAAGAGCCGTCGTCATCGGCGGGGGCATCGTGGGATGCTCCACCGCCTATCATCTCGGCAAGCTCGGCTGGACCGATACGATCGTGCTGGAGCGTGCCAAGCTCACCTCGGGCTCGACCTGGCACGCGGCCGGGCTCGTCGGCCAGCTGCGCACCAGCGCCAACATCACCCAGCTCCTGGGCAATTCCGTCGCCCTCTACGACCGCCTCGAGGAGGAAACGGGACTGGCCACCGGCTGGAAGATGAACGGGGGGCTGCGGCTCGCCTGCAACGCCGACCGCTGGACGGAAGTGCGCCGCCAGGCGACGACGGCCCATTCCTTCGGTCTCGAAATGCACCTGCTGACGCCGAAGGAGGCGCAGGATCTCTGGCCGCTGATGGATATCGGCGATCTCGTCGGCGCCGCCTACCTGCCGACCGACGGCCAGGCGAGCCCGTCCGACATCACCCAGGCGCTGGCCAGGGGCGCGCGCATGTCGGGCGTGACGGTCTTCGAGGATACGCCGGTCACCGGCATCCTGATCGAGGACGGGCGCATCAGGGGTGTCGAGACGCCGCGCGGGACGGTGAAATGCGAGGTCGTCGTCAACTGCGCCGGGCAGTGGGCGCGGGACATCGGCCGGCTCGCCGGCGTCAACGTGCCGCTCGTCTCGGTCCAGCACCAATATCTGATCACCGAGGCGATCGATGGCGTTGCCGCGAACCTGCCGACGTTGCGCGATCCCGACCGCCTGACCTACTACAAGGAGGAGGTCGGCGGTCTCGTCATGGGCGGCTACGAGCCGAACCCGATCCCCTGGGCGAACGACGGCATTCCCGATGGCTTCGAGTTCACCCTGCTCAATTCCGACTGGGACCACTTCTCCGACATCATGGAACTGGCGCTCGGCCGCGTGCCGGCGCTGGCCAATGCCGGTGTCAAGGAACTCCTGAACGGTCCGGAGAGCTTCACGCCGGACGGCAACTTCATTCTCGGCGAGGCGCCGGAACAGCATGGCTTCTTCGTCGGCGCCGGATTCAACGCCTTCGGCATCGCCGCCGGCGGCGGCGCCGGCATGGCGCTCGCCGAATGGATCGTCGCGGGCGAGCCGCCGTTCGACCTGTGGCCGGTCGACATCCGCCGCTTCGGTCGCCCGCATTTCGATGCCGACTGGGTGCGCACGCGCACGCTCGAGCTCTACGGCAAGCACTACACCATCGCCTGGCCGGGCGAGGAGCACGACAGCGGCCGGCCCTGCCGCCGCTCCGCGCTCTACGACCGGCTCAAGGCCGCCGGCGCCTGCTTTGGCGAGAAGCTCGGCTGGGAGCGGCCGAATTGGTTCGCCGATCCGTCCGCGGGCGAAGCGCCGAAGGACGTCTACAGCTTCGGCCGGCCGAACTGGTTCGAGGCGGTCGGGCGCGAGCACGCGGCGACGCGCGAGGCCGTGACCGTCTTCGACCAGTCCTCGTTCGCCAAGTTCCTGGTCGTCGGCCCGGACGCGGAGGCCGCGCTCACCTGGATCTGCGCCGGCAACGTCGCGCGGGCGCCGGGCAGGCTCGTCTATACCCAGATGCTCAACCCGCGCGGCGGGATCGAATGCGACCTGACCGTCGCCCGCCTCAGCCCCGACCGCTACTACATCGTCACCGGCACCGGGTTCGCGACCCACGATCTCGACTGGATCCGCCGCAACATTCCCGCGGGCCTCAACGTCCAGGTCGTCGACGTCAGCTCGGGCTACGGCGTGCTGTCGGTCATGGGGCCGAATGCGCGCACGCTGCTGTCGCGGCTGACGCGCGACGATCTCTCCAATGACGGTTTCCCCTTCGGCACGGTGCGCGAGATCGGCATCGCCGGGGCGCCGGTGATGGCGCTGCGCGTCACCTATGTCGGCGAGCTCGGCTGGGAACTGCATGTTCCCACCGAGTATGTCGTCAATGTCTACGAGGCGCTGATGGACCGGGGCGGCGACCTGGGCGTGCGCCCGGCCGGGTATCGCGCCATCGAGTCGCTGCGCCTGGAGAAGGGCTACCGCGCCTGGGGCTCCGACATCGGCCCGGACCACACGCCGCTGGAAGCCGGGCTCGGCTGGGCGGTGAAGCTGAAGTCCAACCAGCCGTTCCTCGGCCGCGAGGCGCTCGACGCGCAGGGTCGGGCGCCGCTGAAGAAGCTGCTTGCCGGTTTCACGGTCGATCCCGCCATCGTGCTGCTCGGCCGCGAGACCATCTATCGCGACGGCGAGCGCGTCGGCTGGCTGACCAGCGGCGGCTACGGCTACACGGTCGGCCAGTCGATCGGGTACGGCTATGTCCGCAACCCCGACGGCGTCGACGAGGCCTATGTGGCGTCGGGCGCCTACGAGCTGGAGGTCGCGACCGAGCGCGTTCCCGCCAGGCTGTTCCTGCAGCCGCTCTACGATCCGGCCATGAGCCGGGTGAAGGCGTGAGATGAGCGATACCCAGGCCCGCATCGTCATCATCGGCGGCGGCGCGATCGGCTGCGCCATCGCCTATCATCTGGCCCGCGCCGGCGAGCGCGACGTGGTACTGCTGGAAAAGGCGCAGCTCACCCACGGGTCGACATGGCACGCGGCTGGGCTCGTCGGCCAGCTGCGGTCGAAGAAGAACCTGACGCGGCTGATGCAGAACTCGGTCGCGGTCTACGACCGGCTGGAAGCCGAATCCGGCCAGGCCATCGACTGGAAGAAGGCCGGCTCGCTGCGCATCGCCGCGAGCGACGAACGGCTCGCCGAGATCCGGCGCTCGCTGACCCAGGCCAAGGGCTTCGGCTTCGAGGCCCACGAGATCGCGCCGCGCGAGGCGATGGAGCGCTTTCCCTGGATGACGGGCGACGGCGTGGTCGGTGCCGCCTGGATCCCCAGCGACGGCTATATCGACCCCTATGCGCTGACGCAGGCCTACGCGAAGGTGGCGCGGGCCGGCGGCGTGAGGATCCGCGAAGGCGTTCTGGTCACCGGCTTCGAGCGGGAGGGGCGGCGCATCACCGGCGTCGTCACCGACCACGGAACCATCGCCTGCGAGATCGTCGTCAACGCGGCCGGCATCTGGGCCAAGAGGATCGGCGAGATGGCCGGCGTCGCGCTGGCCGCCGGCGCGGTCGAGCATCAGTACGTCGTCACCGAGAAGAAGATCGACGTCACCGCAGAGACGCCGACGTTCCGCGACCCCGACCGCATCTTCTACCTGAAGCCGGACGTGAAGGCGTTCGCCATCGGCGGCTGGGAGCAGGGGGCGCCGGCGTGCTGGCCGCAGGGCGTGCCGTTCGACTTCGGCCGCGAACTGTTTCCCGAGGCCCTCGACCGGCTGGAGCTGTTCATGCTGCCCGCCGCCGAGCGGCTGCCGATCCTGAACGAGATCGGCATCCAGACCGTCATCAACGGGCCGATCCCGGTGTCGGCCGACGGTGAGCCGGTCATGGGCCTCGCGCCCGAGCGCGACAATTTCTACGTCGCCTGCGGCTTCACCGCCGGCATCGCCGCGTCCGGCGGGGCGGGCGAGGCGATGGCCAACTGGATCCTGCACGGCGATCCGGGCATGGACCTGTGGCCCTTCGACGTGCGCCGGTTCTCGCCGCATCAGGCCAACCGGCGGTATCTGGCGCAGCGGTCGAGCGAAGCCTATGGCGATTACTATGCGATCCACTGGCCGGGCGCGGAACTGCACTCGGCGCGCGGCGGACGCCTGAGCCCGATCCACCATCTCCTGACGGCGAACAAGGCGGTGCACGGCTCCAAGGCCGGGTGGGAGCGGCCGCTGTGGTTCGATACCAGCGCGGTGGCCGCGTCCGAGACCCCGAGCTTCGAGCACAAGCCGGGCTGGTTCGAGGCGGTCGGCCGCGAGCATGCCGCCGTGCGCGAGGGTGTCGCGCTGATCGACCAGACGTCGTTCTCCAAGTTCGAGGTGACCGGTTCCGGCGCCTTCGCCGCACTGCAGCGCATCGCCGCCAACGACCTCGATAGAGCCGACGGTACCTGCGTCTATACCCAACTTTGCAACGACCGAGCCGGCGTCGAAGCCGACCTCACGATCATGCGCCTGGACGCGGAGCGCTTCTATATCGTCACCGGCAGCCAGTTCGGCGTGCGGGATTCCGGCTGGATCGCACGCCATCTGCCCGGCGACGGTGCGGTGCAGCTTCGCGACGTGACCTCGGCCTACGCCGTCATCAACCTCGTCGGCCCGAAGGCGCGGTGCGTGTTGCAGGAGACCACGGACGACGACGTATCGAACGAGGCCTTCCCGTATCTCGCCGTGCGCGACATCGAGATCGGCCTCGGCCGCGTCCGTGCGGCCCGCATCGGCTATGTCGGCGAACTCGGCTGGGAGCTGCATGTTCCGTCCGAACAGGCGCCGCATGTCTACCAAACCCTTCGCAACGCTGGCGAAAAGCACGGCATCGCCGATGTCGGATACCGGGCGATCGAGTCGCTCAGGCTGGAGAAAGGCTATGTCTACTGGTCGGCCGAGGTGACGCCGGACACCAACCCCTACGAGGCGGGGCTCGGCTTCTGCGTCGCGCTCGACAAGGGCGATTTCATCGGCCGCGAGGCGCTGGCGCGGATCAAGGCGGACGGCCCGTCGCGGCGGCTCGTGACGCTCACCGTCGACGGCTATGCGCCGCTGATAGGCGGCGAGGCGGTTCTTTGCGAGGGCGCGGTCGTCGGCACCACGACGAGCGCCGGCTACGGCTACACGGTCGGCAGGACCATCGCCTTCGCCTACGTGCCGGCCGCGCTGGCCCGGGCGACCGACTTCGTCGTCGAGGCCTACGGCAGGAGCTATCCCGCGACCCGCGGTCCGCGCACGCTGCATGATCCGAAATCGGAACGACTGAAGAGCTAGCAGAAAAGGGGGCACCATGAGCGAAACCGACGCGGTCCGGACGGCGCTTTCCGGCATTCCCGCCTTTGCCGGGAAAGACGTCGCGGCGGCCTCGCTCACGCGGCTCGGCGGGCTCACCAATCTGGTGTTCCAGGTGGATCTCGACGGCGAACGCTACTGCCTGCGCCTGCCCGGCGAGGGAACCTCCGAGTATATCGACCGCAAGGTGGAGGAAACCAACGCGATAGCTGCGGCTGCCGCCGGGGTGTCGCCGGGGGTGGTTCACTTCGGCGCCGATGGTGTCATGGTCACCCAGTATGTCGATCGCTCGACAACCATGAGCGCCGACCTGTTCGCGACGACGCCGGGCGCCGTCGAGCGGGCCGGCAGGGCGTTCCGGAAACTGCACGACAACGCGGGCCGGTTCGACTTCCGCTTCGAGCTGTTCTCGATGATCGACGAGTATCTCGGCCACCTGAAACGACTCGGTGCCGCAGTGCCGGACGGCTATCACGACGTCGTGGCGGACGCCGAGACGGTCCGCCAGGCCTTGTCGGCGCATCCGCTGCCGCTGGCCCCGTGCCACTGCGATCCGCTGTGCGAGAATTTCCTCGATACCGGCGACACGATGTGGATCGTCGACTGGGAATATTCCGGCATGAACGACCCGATGTGGGATCTGGGCGACCTTTCGGTCGAAGGCGGCTTTGACGCCGACATGGACCGCCGGCTGATCGAAGCCTATTTCGACGGTCCGGCGACGCAGGTCGATCGCGGCCGCATGGTCATCTACAAGGCGATGTGCGACTTGCTCTGGACGCTGTGGGGCTTGATCCAGCACGCCAACAAAAACCCGGTCGAGGATTTCTGGGCCTATTCCATCAACCGGTTCGAGCGCTGCAAGGCGCTGATGGCGACGCCGGATTTCGCCCGCCATGTCGAAGCCGTGCGCAAAGGCTGATCCGGCACACAGAACCTCTCGATTACGATGTCGGTACGGACGTGCCGGCCGCGGAGGACGACGATTTCGCGCGGCGCCTCGGCCGATCTCAAGACCCCGACTTCCCCGGGGCGTCGGATTTCGCTCCGTCGTAGCCGATCGCCTTGTCGGCCTCATGGGACATGATGAAGCCGATGGAGCGTTGGGATTCCTCGTAGAGATGCGCGACAAGGCCGGCGGCCCGGGCAAGCAGCGGCACGCCCTTGAGCGCCTCCAGCGGCCAGCCGGCGTCCAGCATCAGTGCGGGGATCGCGCCGGAGACGTTTATCGGCAACGGACGATCCATGATCGCGGGCGCGAGCTCCCCGAGGAGGCGCAGCGTGCGGACATGGTCGCCGGAGACGCCGTTGTCGTCGGCGAGCGTGAGCAGCGCGTTGGCGCGCGGGTCGCCGGCGCTGTGCTGCGGATGACCGAGCCCGGGGACTTTCCGACGTGCCGCCTTCAGCTCCAGCAACGTCTCGCGGCAGACATCTTCGATATCGCGACCGCTGCCGCGGCTTTTCTCCAGGATATCGGCGAGATAGCGCCCCGCCGCCTCGGAGCTGCCGGCGACGACCGATCCCATGCCGAGCAGGCCGGCGGACATGGCGCCCTGCCAGGCTTCGGGCGCGGCCGCAAGAGTCATGCGCGCGGCCTGGACGCTGGGAACCAAACCATGTTCGGCGATCGCGACGAGACAGGCGTTTGTCACGAGGCGCTGTTTGTCGTCGGGACGCTTGCCGGTGACCAGCAGCCAGAAATAGTCGGTGAAATCGATCTTGCCGATCAGATCGTTGCACAGATCGTTCCCGCGAACGGTGATCGCGTGTTCATCCGAGGTGGCGATCGCCGTAAAGGCTTTGTCTTGCTTGCCTATTCGCATCTGTCTTCCAGTCTTCGCGATCCGGTTTTCGCTTCTGCAGAAGTACTGATGGGCGGTCATGGGTCCCTGTCAAGGTCAAGCCCCGGCGCTTTGGCCCACTGCCGTCTGCTCTGGCCAGGGCGCAAAGTCCGGTGGGGTGCACGCTACTGCAGAGCTGGATGCGTTCACCGTAACAATTGCGGAGAATTCGAGGGGCGGCCGAGTTATCGAAGCTCGCGCAAAGGGCGCGGTGATCCCGCGGCGCTTCAATACTGCGCGCCCGGATATGATGTCGGGCCTCTCGATCCGAAGGGGAGTGCAACGACTGCTTGACCGCAAGAATGTTCCATTTTATTTTAAATAAGTTCCGCGATACGGAACAAATTCCGAGCTCGACATGAAAACGAATACGAGACGGATTGGAGGACAACGGACACTGGCGGGAAAACGCGAAGAAAATCGCTCTTCGTGGACTTCAGCTGAAAATACGATCCAAAAACAACCGTTCGCCTGGCGAGATGTGCGTCGCGTTCGAGACCGGACGCGGACATTGATCGGAGGCGATCGACAGTAATTCACGCTACGCGGTTCGGATGCGTTGGCGTGGCAGGGACAGGGAGACTCCAAGGGTGCCGGCTGGCCAATCCACACGTGCCTCCAATCTGAACATCGAGCGCCTGAAGGCGCAGTTCGGCGAGATGTGCCGGATCCGTGAGTTCGAGCGCGCTGCGATCACGGCGTCGACCGAGAAACTGGTCCTGGGCGCCATTCATCCCTCCATCGGACAGGAAGCGGTCGCCGTCGGCGTCTGCGGAAACCTGAAGCGCGACGACATCATCCTGTCGACCCATCGCGGTCATGGCCACACCATGGCCAAGGGCGCCGATGCGCTCGCCATGATGCGCGAGCTGTTCGGTCGGGCCGGCGGCACCAGCGGCGGCAAGGGCGGTTCGATGCATATCGCCGATTTCTCGGTCGGCATGCTGGGCGCCAACGGCGTCGTCGCCGCCAATATCAACATCGCCGCCGGTGCGGCGCACGCGATCAAGCTGAAGGGCGAGGACAAGGTCGTCGTCTGTTTCTTCGGCGACGGCGCGATCAATCGCGGCCCCTTCCTTGAGGGGCTGAACTGGGCCGGCGTGTTCAAGCTGCCGATCGTGTTTGTTTGCGAGGACAACGGCTTCGCGGCAACGACGCGCACCCATGCGATGACCGCCGGCGGGGGCCCTGCGGCGCGGGCGGAATCGATCGGCATCAAGGCCGAGATCGTCGATGGCAACGACGTCGTGGCGGTCGACGAGATCGCGCGTTCGCTGATCGAGGAGGCACGCCGGGGCACGCCGCGGTTCCTTCTGGCGAACACCTACCGCCTTACCGGCCACACCAGCGCGGATCCCGCGCCCTACCGGGCCGAGGAGGAAGTGCAGGAACGCTGGCTCAACGATCCGATCGAGACTGTCCGCAATGCGCTTGTCCGCGCCGGGGTCGCGCCGGACGAACTCGACGCGATGCACCGGGCGGCGGAAGCGGAGATGACGCAGGCCTACGAAACCGCAAAGGCAACCGAGTGGCCCGAAACCGCCCTCGCTTTCGCCGACGTCCAGGATATCGGCGATCCGCGCGAGGAGGCGTTCTGATGGCCCGTGTCAGCTACATCGAAGCCGGCCGCCAGGCGGTCGCGGAGGAAATGCGCCGGGATCCGCTCGTCTGGGCGGTCGGCGAGGACCTCGGCCGGGGCGGCGTGTTCGGCCAGTACACGGGCCTGGCCGACGAGTTCGGTTCTGACCGGATCTCGGACGCGCCGATTTCGGAATCCTGCATCCTGGGCGCCGCCGTCGGCGCGGCGATGACGGGCACGCGGCCGATCGTCGAGATGCGGTTCTCCGACTTCGCCCTGTGTGCCGTCGACGAACTCGTAAACCAGGCCGCCAAGGCGCGCTACATGTTCGGCGGCCAGACGCGTGTGCCGATCGTGGTGCGCGAGCCCATCGGCATGTGGCGCTCGTCCGCGGCGCAGCATTCGCAGTCGCTGGAGGCCTGGTATGCCCATATTCCCGGCCTCGTCGTCGCGGTGCCGTCGACGCCGGCCGACGCCAAGGGGCTGTTGAAAGCCGCGATCCGCTGCGACGATCCGGTCGTGTTCATGGAACACAAGAACCTGTGGCCTCTCGAGGGCGAGGTGCCGGACGGCGACGTCGTGGTCGACTTCGGCAAGGCACGCACGGTTCGCGAAGGCAGGGACGTCACGATCGTTTCGTGGTCGGCGGCGGTGCATACGGCCGAGGAGGCCGCGAAAACGCTGTCGGGCGAGGGCGTCGAGGCCGACGTCATCGATCTGCGCACATTATGGCCCTGGGACAAGGCCGCGGTGCTGAAAAGCGTGGAGACGACGGGTCGGCTCCTGGTCGTCCAGGAGTCGGTCTCGGTCGCCGGATTCGGCGCGGAGGTCGCGGCCACCGTTGCCGAGGCTCTGCACGGCGTCCTGAAGGCGCCGGTGCGGCGGCTCGGCGCGCCGCGCATCCCGATCAGCTATGCCCCGCCGCTCGAGGACGAGGTGCGGGTCACCGCGGACGCCGTCGCGGCTGCCGCGCGCGATCTCGTGACCCGTATCAACAGGTAAAAAACGTACCAAGGAAGGGAGAATGCTCATGCGTATCTTGAAAGTCGCTCTGCTTGCCGGCCTGGCCGCCCTGACGGCGATGCCGGCAGCTGCCGAGTACAAGGAAGAGTACAAGATCTCGACCGTCGTGCCGGCGCCGTTCCCGTGGGGTATCGCGGCGGAGAAATGGGCCGAGCTCGTCGGCGAGCGCACCGACGGCCGCATCAAGATGAAGGTCTATCCGGGTGCCCAGCTCGTGTCCGGTGACCAGACCAAGGAATTCACCGCGATGCGTCGCGGCATCATCGACATGGCCGTGGGCTCGACGATCAACTGGTCGCCGCAGATCAAGGAACTGAATCTCTTCTCGCTGCCGTTCCTGATGCCCGACTACGAGTCGATCGACGTGCTGACCCAGGGTCCCGTCGGCGAGAAGCTGTTCGCGATCCTGCGCGAGAACGGCGTCGAGCCGCTCGGCTGGGCGGAGAATGGCTATCGCGAGGTGTCGAACTCCAAGCATCCGATCCGCACGCCTGACGACCTCAAGGGCCTGAAGATGCGCGTCGTCGGTTCGCCGCTGTTCAACGACACCTTCACCGCGCTCGGCGCCAACCCGACCCAGATGAGCTGGGCCGACGCCAAGCCGGCTCTGACGACGGGTGCCGTCGACGGACAGGAGAACCCGCTGTCGGTCTTCACCATCGCCAAGATGCATGAGATCGGACAGACGAACCTGACGCTGTGGCACTACGTCGCCGATCCGCTGATCTTCGCGGTCAATCAGGACGTCTGGAATTCGTTCTCGCCCGAGGACCAGGCCATCGTCCGCCAGGCGGCGCTGGATGCCGGCGCGGTCGGCATCGAGGTCGCGCGCAAGGGCCTGACCGGTGGCGACAATTCCGCCATCGAGGAAGTCCGCGCGCTCGGCGTCGAGGTGATCGAGCTGACGCCGGAAGAGCGCCAGGCCTTCGTCGACGCGACCCGGGGCGTCTACGCCGACTGGAAGGAAAAGATCGGCCCGGAAATCGTCGAAATGGCCGAAGAGTCGATCGCCAACCGCTGATCGGACGACGGAAGCGGGCGCGCCAGCGCCCGCCTCCTTTCCTGTCGAACAAGGCGCGGACCCGTGTCAGACACCGGCGCAGACCTCCCCGAGAAGCCCAGCGCGAACCACGCGCGGGTGCCTATCTCGCTCGAGCGCGCGGCGGGCGCCGTCGCCATGGGGCTGATCTGCCTGATCAGCTTCGCCAACGTGGTGGTGCGCTACGCCACCGACGTCTCCTTCGCCTTCACCGAGGAATTTTCCGTCTTCCTGCTGGTGTTCATGACCTTCGTCGGCGCCTCGCTCGCCTTCGCCACGAACGAGAACATCCGCATCACCTTTCTCGCCGACAGGCTGTCGCCGCGCGGCCGGCTCGCCTGCGAGGTGATCGCCGCGCTTGCCTCGTTCCTCATGTTCGCCCTGGTGGTCTGGTACTCGGGTGAGCTCAGCTGGGACGAGTTCCGCTACGGCGAGACTTCGCCGGGGCTCGGCTATCCGACCTGGATCTACACGATCTGGCTGCCGATCCTGGGCATCGTGATCCTGCTCAGGATCCTCGGCCGGCTGATCGCCACGCTCAGGGGCACGGCGTCATGATCGCGGCGAATTTCATCCTGATCGGGGTCTTCGTCCTTCTCCTCGCCATCGGCACGCCGATCGCCGTGGCGCTGGGGCTCGCGGGCGCGGCGGCCGTCGCCGTCGGCCTCGATCTGCAGACGGTGGCGATGATCGGCACCAATACCTACACCTCGATCGCGAAATATCCGCTGATCGCGATCCCGCTGTTCATTCTGACCGGCATGGTGTTCGAGCGCTCCGGCGTCGCCGGCCGGCTCGTTACCTTCGCCCAGGCGATCGTCGGTCCGCGCCGCGGCGGGCTCGCGGTCGTCGCCACGCTCGTGTGCATGATCATGGGGGGGATGTCGGGGTCCGGCCCGGCCGATGCCGCCGCCGTCGCCACCATCATGATCCCGTCGATGATGAAGGCCGGCTATCCGCGCGAATTCTCGGCCAGCGTCATCGCCGCCTCGGCTTCGACCGCGATCCTGATCCCGCCGTCGATCGCGCTGATCGTCTATTCGATCCTGGTGCCGGGCATGGATCTGCGGGCGCTGTTCGCCGCCGGGCTCGTCCCGGGCGTGTTGGCGGGCGCCGCGGTGATCCTGCCGACGCTGATCCTGAGCCGGCGGCACGATTTCGGCGCGCAAGAGCTCGCGGAACGGCCCGAGTTCTGGAAAAGCCTGTGGCAGGCGGTTCCCGGCCTGCTCGCGCCGGTGATCATCCTCGGCGGCCTGCGCTCGGGCCTGTTCACGCCGACGGAAGCCGCCGCAGTGGCGGTCGCCTACGGCTTCCTCGTCGGCGTCCTGATCTATCGCAAGATGGGCTGGCGCGATGTCTGGTCGGTGCTCGCCGACAGCGCCGAGACCTCGGCGGTGATCATGGTCATCATCTCGCTGGCCGGCCTGTTCGCCTGGGCAGGCTCGACGCTGGGCGCCTTCGACCACGCGGCGCAATCGATCCTGGCGGTGAGCGACTCCGGCCTGGTGGTGCTGATCCTGGTGATGGCGGTACTGCTGGTCGCCGGCATGATCCTCGATGGCGTGTCGATCTACCTGATCACGCTGCCGCTGCTGGTGCCGATCGCGATCGCCTTCCAGTGGAACCTCACCTGGTTCGGCGTGCTGATGGCCATGAACATCGCCATCGGCCAGTTCACGCCGCCGGTCGCCGTCAACCTGATGGTCACCGCGCGCATCGCGCGGGTGCCGATCGAGGCGACGGTGCCTTGGATCCTCTGGCTCATGCTGACGATGGGCACCGCGATGCTGCTCGTCATCCTGTTTCCGGAAATCGCCCTGTGGCTGCCCAAGATGCTGGGCTACCGGGTGTGACATGCCTTCAATACGCGTAGGAGAAGTGCGGTGAGTTCCAACGAGATGACCGGCGGCGAGGCGATGGCCCGCATGCTGAAGGCCTGCGGCACCGGGCCGATGTTCGGCATGGGCGGCTTCCAGCTCCTGCCCTTCTACGACGCGGCGCGGCGGATCGGGCTCGATCACAACCTGATCAACGACGAGCGTTGCGCGGTGTTCATCGCCGACGCCTATGCCAAGGTTTCCGGCCGCGTCGGCGTCTGCGACGCCACGCTGGGGCCCGGCGCCACCAACCTCGTCACCGGTCTCGTCGAGGCGCTCAACGCCGGCTCGCCGCTCGTCGTCTTCGTCGGCGACACCCACCGCATGCACGCCTGGAAGAACATGACGCAGGAGACCCGGCAGATCGAGATCCTGCGCCCGGCCTGCAAGGAACTGATCCGCATCGAGATGGTCGAGCGCATCCCCGAGCTCGTCCGCCGCGCGTTCCAGGTCGCGACGTCCGGGCGGCCCGGCCCCGTCGTCGTGGACGTGCCCGAGGATGTCTGCCACGGCACCCACCCCTTCGACGACGCGGAGTTCGCGGTCGACCCCGGGATATCGATGGCCCCGTCGCTGCGCTGCCGTCCCGCCTCGGAAGACCTTACGCGCGCCTCGGCGATGCTCGCCGGCGCCAAACGGCCGCTGATGCTGTGCGGCGGCGGCGTCCATATCAGCGGCGCCACGGCGGCGGCGGAAGCGCTGGCGCACGCGATCAACCTTCCGGTCGCCCACACCATGACCGGCAAGGGCGCGATCGCCTGTTCCGACCCGCTCAATGCCGGCCTCTTCGGGCGATACGACCGCATCGCCAATGCGCTGATCGATGCCTCCGACTGCCTGCTGGTCGTCGGTTGCAAGCTGGGCGAGATCGCGACCAAGCGGTACACCGTGCCGGCCGCCGGCAAGACCGTGATCCATCTCGATAACGTGGCCGAGGAATTCGGCCGTACCTTCCAGCCGACGCTCAGGCTGTGGGGTGACGCCCGCGAGGGCCTGCGCGACCTGGCCCTGGAACTTGCCGGCGAGGCGGATGCGATCCGCGCGCGCCAGCAGGGATATGCCGACGAGGTCGCGACGAAGATGGCCGAGTGGCGCGGGTCGGTCGAGGCGCGCCTGACCTCCGACGAACGGCCGATCAACATGGCGCGGCTGCTGAACGAGCTGAACGCGGCGATGCCGGCAGACGGCATTCTCGTCGCCGATGGCGGATTCGCCGCGCATTGGGGCGGGCTGCTCTACGATACCAAGCAGGCCGGTCGCGGCTTCGTGCCCGATCGCGGCTTTGCCTCGATCGGCTACGGCCTGCCCGGTGCCATGGGCTGTGCGCTCGCCGCGCCCGGCCGTCCCGTCGTGGGGCTGACCGGTGACGGCGGCTTCAATATGGTGATGGGAGAGCTGGAAACGGCGCGCCGGCTCAAGCTGCCGCTCACCGTCATCGTCGTCAACAACGCGGCGTCCGGCTACGTGAAGGCGCTGCAGCACCTGATGTATGGCGCGGGCAGCTACCAGTCGAGCGACCTCGCCGAGGTCAACTATGCCCGCGTCGCTGAGTCGCTCGGCTGCACCGGCATCCGCGTCGAGGACCCGGCCGACATCGCCGGTGCGCTGCGGCAGGGCATTTCGGGTGCGAGCGGGCCGACGTTGATCGACATCGTCGTTACCCGCGATCCCGCGCACATGCTGCCGGGCGTCGACAACCGCACGGTGCAGGTGAAGAAGGGCGACCGGGTCGCCTGACGACACGGCGCGCCGCGCAAGATCTGACATGCAGCGAGGTCGAGGCGGCGCAGACCGCCCGGCCGGTAGAGGGGGAGTACGGCCATGACCGAGTTCAGGTACAAGGACGCGTTCAGCGCGAACGGCCCGGAGCCGGCGGCGCGATTCACCGGCCTGCCGAAATACAATTTCGTCTACGGCCACAACGATCCCGCCCAGGTCCCCACCGAGGCGCTTGCCGAGGCGGCCGCCAGGGCCATTCGCGAGAACGGGGCGCGGCTGGCCATGTATCACCTCGGCGACGGCCCGCAGGGGTATCGGCCGCTGCGCGACTTCGTCGCCCGCAAGCTCGGCGCGACGCGCGGCATCAGCTGCACCGCGGATGACGTGGTCCTCACCTCCGGCTCGCTGCAGGGCATGGATCTGGTCAACGCGACCTTCCTGGACGCCGGCGACACCGCGATCTTGGAGGACTTCACCTATGGCGGGGCGATCGGCAAGCTCCAGCGCCTCGGCGTCGAGGTGATCGGCGCGCCGCTCGATTCGGACGGCATCCGCATGGACGCGCTCGAGACCATCCTGAAGGACCTCGCCGGGCGCGGCGTGACGCCGAAGTTCATCTACACCATACCGACGGTGCAGAACCCGACCGGATCGGTAATGCCGCTCGCGCGACGCCGGCAGCTGCTGGCGCTGTCCGCCGAGTACGGCGTGCCGATCATCGAGGACGAGTGCTACACCGATCTCGCCTGGGAGGAGGGCCAGCCGCCGGCGCTCTACGCGCTCGATCCCTCGCGCGTCGTCCATATCGGCTCGTTCTCCAAGTCGCTGGCGCCCGCGCTCCGGGTCGGCTACGTCGTTGGCGGCTGGGACGTGCTGTCGCGCGTGCTCGCCCGCAAGACCGATGCCGGGTCTCCGGCGATCGAGCAGATGGTCATCGCCGAATATTTCGGTGCGACGTTCGATCAGCACGTGGCGAGCCTGAAGGCCGCGCTGCGCCGCAAGCTGGACGTGATGGTGGAGTCGCTGGAGCGGGAATTCGGCACGTCGGCGGAACTGTTCGTGCCGAAGGGCGGGATCTTCCTGTGGCTGAAGCTGCCCGACCATGTCGACGTCAGGACCTTCGCCCAGTCGGCGCTGGATCAGGGCGTCGCCTTCAATCCGGGGCCGGAATGGGCCTGCGATCCGGACGCCGCCAAGAGCTACATGCGGCTGTGTTTCGCCCTGCCGGCCGAGCACATGATCCGGGAGGGCGTCGCGGAACTGGCACGGATCTGTTTCGAGCATACCGGGGTACCGGAGCGCCGCGGCAACGTACAGCAGACGTCCTAGGAGCCGGGAATGACGGTTCGTTCAGACACCCGGGGGCACGACCTACCCCACGGGGTCGTCGTCGCCGATACGATCACCAAGCTCCCGGCCGAGGCCGCGGGCGGTGTCGTCGTGTCGGGCTCGCACGGCGGGCGCTATCCTGGCTATCTGGCGGCGGCGGGCGGCGTCCGCGCTGTGATCCTGTGCGATGCCGGCATCGGCAAGGACGAGGCCGGCATCGGCGCGCTGCCCTATCTCGGCGCTCTCGGCATCGCCGCGGCGGCGGTGTCGCATCTGAGTTGCCGGATCGGCGATACCGGCGACATGCTCGCGCGGGGAACGATCAGCCGCGCCAACCCGGCTGCCGCGCGCCTCGGCGTGCGGGCCGGCGATACGACGCGCGATGCGGCGGTCAAGCTGCGCGCCGCGCCGAGCGTCGTCGTGACGCCCGAACCGCTGGGCGAAGGGCGCGCCTATGTCGACCAGCCCGGGCCGCGCCGGATCGCGCTCGTCGATTCCGCGGCGATGGTGGGCCCGGAGGACGTCGGCCAGATCGTCGTGACCGGCTCGCACGGCGGCCTCGTCGGCGGCAATCCGGCGATGGCGCTGCGGGTCGACGGCTTCGCCGCCGTCTACAACGACGCCGGGATCGGTATCGAGGACGCTGGCATCGCCCGCCTGCCGGCGCTGGATACGCGCGGCATCGCCGCCTTCACCGTGGCCGCCGCCTCAGCCCGGATCGGCGAGGCGCGCTCGACATTCGAGGACGGGGTCATCTCGGCGGTGAACCGCACGGCGGCGGCGATGGGCGCGCGGGTCGGCGCGCCGGCGCGCGATATTTTGCTTGTCTGGGTGGCAGGATGAGGCGGTGACGTGAGCGGCGACCGAACCGTCCAGTCTGTCCAGCGCGCGGCCGATATCCTCAAGCTCCTCGCGGGCGAGCCGACCGCCGGCTGGCGCCTGTCCGACATCGCCCGCGCGTCGGGCCTGGGCAAGGCGACGACGCACCGCCTGCTGTCGGCGCTGTCGGACGCCGGGTTTGTCTATCAGTCGCCCGAGACGCGGCGCTATCTGATCGGCTACGCGCTCGTCCGGCTGGTCCGGCAGGCGACGCGCTTCAATATTGGCGACCTGGCGCGGCCGTCGCTGTTGCGGCTCGCGCGGGAGACCGAGGACACGGTGTTCCTGTCGGTGCGCGAAGGGCTCGACGCGCTGTGCCTGGAGCGTGAGGTCGGCGCGTTTCCGATCAAGACGCTGACGCTCGACGCCGGCGACCGGCGTCCGCTCGGGGTCGGGGCCGGCAGCCTCGCGCTGCTCGCGTTCCTGCCGCAGGAGGAGGTGGCCGAGGTGATCGCCAGCAACGCGCCGCGGCTTGGCGGCTATCCGCGCTTCGGTCCGGCGGAGCTCGCCGCGCTGGTGGAGGAGACGCGCCGCCGGGGCTATTCCTTCAACGAGGGCCGCATCGTCACGGCCATGTGCGCGGTCGGCGTGCCGGTGTTCGATCTGGGCGGTCGTGTGGTCGCCTCGATCAGCGTCGCCGCGATCCGCGAGCGCATGGACTCAGACCGGATCGCCTGGATCGTTTCGCGGCTGAAGGCGGAGGCGGACAGCCTGCAAGCGCGGCTTGGCGGACCGGCCGGCCCGACCCCCGTCAACGGCGAGACCGCCTGAGCCGGCGCAACCGACGCGGGCAGCGCGTCACGCCTCGGCGAGTTTCAGGCCGATATAACGGTCGAGGACGGCGCTATCGTCAAGCAGCGCCCTGGAGGGGCCGCGATGGGCGATGGCGCCGCGCTCGATGACGAGCGCCTGTTCGGTAAGCGACAGCGCGATCTCGGCATGCTGCTCGACCAGGATGAGCGCGGTCTTCTGCGCCGCGCTCATCCGTTCGATGGCCGACGACAGTTCCTCGACGACGACGGGGGCGAGGCCCTCCAGCGGCTCGTCGAGAAGCAGGATGGCCGGATTGGTCATCAGCGTGCGGGCGATGGTCAGCATCTGCTGCTCGCCGCCGGAGAGCTGGTTGCCCATGTTCTGGCGTCGCTCGGCCAGGCGCGGAAACAGGCCGTAGACGGCGGCGAGATCCCAGTGTCCGGGCCGGGCCGCGACCGTCAGGTTCTCCTCCACCGACAGCGTCGCGAAGATGTCGCGCTCCTGCGGCACCCAGCCGATGCCGGCGCGCGCCCGGCGGAACGGGGCCCTTCGCGTGACGTCCAGGCCGCGCCAGCGGATCGCGCCGCGCTCCACGGTGGTGTAGCCCATGATGGTCAGCAGCAGCGTCGACTTGCCGACGCCGTTGCGGCCCAGAACGGCGAGGCTGCCGGTCTCGGGTACCTCGAAGGAAACGCCGTCGAGCACGATGGACTCGCCATAGCCCGCGCGGACATCGGACAGTGCGAGCAGCGGTTCAGCCATGTCGGGCTCCGTGCGGCTGCGTGCTGCCGAGATAGACCTCGCGGACCCGCGAGTCGGAGGAAATCTCCTGCGGCGTGCCCTCCACCAGGGTCGCGCCGCCGACCAGCACGATGATGCGCGTGGCGAAGCGGAACACGATGTTCATGTCGTGCTCGATGAACAGCACGGTGATGTCGTCCGGCAGGCCGGCGATCGCCTCGAACAGGGCGGCGCTCTCGCCGCTCGGCACGCCTGCGGCGGGTTCGTCGAGCAAGAGAACCTTCGGTCTCGTCGCCAGCGCCAGCGCGATTTCCAGCAGCCGCTGCTGGCCGTAGGCGAGCGCGTGCGTCGGCCTGAGGCACACCGGGCCGAGCTGCATCGCGGCGAGGATCGTGTAGGCCTCGTCGACCGCATCGGCATGGTTGGGCAGCGGCCGCCACCAATTGCCGGCTTCGCCGCGGCGTTCGCAGACGGCCAGCGTGACCGATTCCAGCGCGGTCAGATGCGGGAACAGGGTGTTGATCTGGAATGTGCGGGCCAGGCCCTTCTTGACTCGTGCATCCGGCTTGAGCGCGGTGATGTCCTCGCCACCCAGCAGGATGCGGCCGGAATCGGGGCGCAGCATGCCGGTGATCATGTTGATCAGGGTCGTCTTGCCGGCGCCGTTTGGCCCGATCAGCGCGTGGCGCGCGCCCTGCGGCAGGATGATGTCGATCGACTGGGCGACCCGCAGCGAACCAAACTGCTTGTCGAGGCCGCGGGTGGCCAGTGCCGGCGCGGTCACGGTTTCCTCCAGCGCGCGGGCACCAGCCGGGCGAGGCCGCCGACGATGCCGTCGGGCAGGAACAGCACGACGGCCATCAGCAGGAGGCCGATCCAGAAATACCAGTACTGCGGGTTCATGTCGGCGAGCTGGTCGCGGGCGATCATGAAGATGGCCGCGCCGACGATCGCGCCATACAGGCGACCGGTGCCGCCGAGGATCAGCATGACGGCGAGGTCGGCGGAGCGCTGGAAGCCGAGCACCTCGAGCGAAGCGAATTCGGTGGTCTGGGTGAGCAGCGCGCCGGCGACACCGGCGATCGCCGCGGAGATGACGTAGACCTTCTGCAGGCGGCGCTGGTTCGGCGCGCCGATCGCCGGCATGCGCACCGCGTTCTCGCGGATGCCGCGCAGGGACAGGCCGAAGGGCGAATGCACGAGGCGGCGCGACACGACGAACAGGATGAACAGCACGACCAGCGCATAGACATAGGCGGTCCGGCCCCACAGATCGAAGTCCCACACGCCGAAGATCGGCCAGGTGTCGACGCCGAGAAGGCCGTCGGCACCGCCGGTCAGCCAGGCGGCGCTGTTGGCCAGCTCCACGGCGATGAAGCCGAGGCCGAGCGTGATCATCAGCAGCGCCAGGTGCTGCACGCGCACGATCAGGAAGCTGGTCAGGTATCCGACGATGGCCGCCGCGAAGGCCGAGATGACAAGGCCGCTGATCGGCTCGCCCCAGCCGTATTTCGAGATGATCCCGGCGGTATAGGCGCCGACGCCGAAATACACGGCGTGGCCGAGCGAAATGATGCCGGCATAGCCCAGGATCAGGTCGAGAGAGAGGGCGAACAGCGCGGTGATGGCGATCTGGCTGGCCAGGCTCAGATAGGTCGGCAGCAGGAAGAACGGCAGGATCGCGGCAAGCCAGAACAGGACCTCGAAGACGCTCCAGCGGGCCTGTCCCGCAAGGAAGGCGCGCGGATCGACGCCGGCGCCCGCGCTGAACGCCGGGGCCGTCGCCGCTTCGGTCTTTGCCGGCGTCTCGGTCATCGTCACGCCCGCTTGCCGAACAGACCGAGCGGCACGAAGAACAGGATGCCGATCATCAGTCCGTAGATCAGGAAGGCGCCGATCTCGGGAACATAGTACTTGCCTGCGACATCGCCGATGCCGAGAAGCGTGGCGGCGACGAAGGAGCCGCGGATCGAGCCGAGGCCGCCGACGGCGACCACGATCAGCATGTAGACGAGGTAGTGGAAGGCGAAGGAGGGATCGAGGCCGACGATCTCGATCGACAACGCGCCGCCGAGACCGGCGAGGCCGCTGCCGAGCGCAAAGGTGATGGCGAACACGGTCTCGACGTCGATGCCCAGTCCGCTGGCCATGCGCTGGTTGTCGACGGCGGCGCGCACCATGGCGCCGAAGCGGGTGTATTCGAGGCCGATGACCAGCAGCGCGGTGATGACGAGGGCCACGGCGATCAGGAAGATGCGGTAGACGCCGAACGTGTAGTCGATCGCCTCGATCGACCCGCGCAGATAGTCCGGCACCCGCACCGGCTGGACTTCGGTGGTGAACAGGTAGGCGGCGATCGCGGAAATGACGAAGACGAGGCCGATCGTGAACAGCACCTGTTGCAGCGGATCGGACGTGTAGAGCCGGCGGAACAGGGTGCGCTCGAGCGCCACGCTGACGATGGCGGCGGCGAGGAAGGCCATCGGCAGGGAGGCAAGGAACGGCCAGCCGAGATAATTCATCAGGGTGACGGCGACGTAGCCGCCGATCATGGCGAAGGCGCCATGCGCGAGGTTGATGAAGTTCATCAGCCCCAGCGTCACCGACAGGCCGACGGACAGCAGAAAAAGAAGCATTCCGTAGGCGAACCCGTCGAAAAGAACGCCCAGGATCTGCGCGCCCATGCCCCGCTGCCTGTTTTTCGCGTCGTTTCAGGGATGCGGCGACCGGACCAGAGGCCCGGTCGCCCGTTCTGTGCGGCCCCGGCGGGACTACATGCGCGCCTTCACCGGGTCCTTGACGTTCTCGACCTTGTCGAACTCGACGTTGATCAACTTGCCGTTCGGGCCCTTCTCGACGCGGCGGATATAGATGTTCTCGATCACGTCCCGGGTCTCGGGGTCGATCGACATCGGGCCGCGCGGGCTTTCCCAGGCCATGCCCTTGGCGGCGTCGATCAGCGCCTCGCCGTCGGTGCTGCCGTCGGTCTTCTCCAGCGCCGCGTAGATGAGGTGCATGCCGTCATAGCCGCCGACCGAATAGATGTCCGGGTTGCGGCCGAACATCGCGTTGTACGCCTTCACGAAGGCGGCGTTCATGTCCGACTTGTGATTGTAGTCGTAATGGAAGCCGGTGATGATGCCGACGGCGCTGTCGCCCATCGACTCGAGCGCCGCCTCGAAGGTGAGCTCGCCCTGACCCATGATCGTGGTGTTCTGGGGCGTCAGGCCGCGCTCGGCGAGGGCCTTGCCGAGGGCGGCGGGCTGGGCGCCGCCCGGGATGAAGACCCAGATGCCCTGCGGATTGGCGTCCTTGGCGCGCTGGACGAACGCCGAGAAGTCCGGGTTGGCGACCGGGGTCTTGTCGGCGCCGACGATCTTGCCGCCGGCGGCCTCGAAGGCCCGCTGGAACGCGGACTGGGCGTCGTTGCCCGGCCCGTAGTCGGCGTTGATCGTATAGGCTTCCTGGACGCCGTTGTCGTAGGCCCATTTGCCGAGAACCTCGTTGACCATCGGCGTGGTCATCGAGACGCGGGCCATGTAGGGCGACTTGGTAGTGATGATCGAGGTCGCGGCGTTCATCACGACCATGAACTTCTTGGCTTCCTCGGAGATCGGCCCGACGGCCAGCGCGTTCGGCGTCAGCGCGAAACCGGCGAGGATGTCGACCTTGTCGCGGACGACCAGTTCCGTGGCCAGACGCTTGGCGACGTCCGGGGCGATGCCGCCGACGTCCTTGGTGATGATCTCGACCGTCTTGCCGGCGACGGTGTCTCCGTTTTCCTTCATGTACAGCTTGATGCCGTTATCGACCTGTATGCCGGTATCGGCGAAGGGGCCGGTCAGGGGCAGGATCACGCCGATCTTGACGGTCTCCTGCGCCTGGGCGGTGCCGAAGCCGGCAAGACCGGCTGCGAGTACCAGGACGACTGCATTGGCCTTCCACATGGTTCTCTCCCTCGATGGCGATTGCCTATTGTAATTTTGGTATCAAACTATGTCCCCTGATCTATGCGGTCAATTTCGACGGCTAGAAAATCCGTATTGTCGGAAAGTTGAAAAACCGGGCAAATCCGGTGCCCCTTCGTGCGCCTGGGCGTCGTGGAGGCCGACCGAGATGTCGCCGCCGGACGCATGGACTGCGCCGGGCGGCTGCGGCGTCACCCGTACAGGATCATGATGACGCCGAGCACGAGCAGGCCGATGCCGACGGCCTCGATGCGCGACGTCTGTTGGCGGAACAGGCGCCGCGACACGATCTGGGCGAACAGGATCTCGATCAGGCCGAGGGTGCGCACCGGCGCGGCATGCTGGATCGCGAAGGCGAGAAACCAGAACTGGGAGGCGAGCGCGCCGAGGAACCCGGCAGTCATGGACGGCCGCCACATCCGCAGGATCGAGCGCAGCGTCTGCGGCCGCCGCAGCAGGAGCAGTGCGGTGACCGTCGCCGTCTGCAGGGCGAGCGCCACCACGAGGGTGCTGGAGGCGGCAATGATGAAGCTATCGGCGGTGCTGGCCTGGATGCCGCCGCGATAGGCGACCGCCGACAGGGCGAACATCGCGCCCGAGCCGACGCCGAGCGCGCTCGCGCGGGCGATGCCGTCGCGGTTCGCCGTCCCGGTCGGCCAGGACATCAGCAGGACGCCCGCAGTGGCGATCACGACGGCGAGCACGACCGTGCCGGTCGGCAGCTCGGACAGGAACACGACCGAGAAAAGCAGAACCAGAACGGGTTCGGTCTTGGTGTAGGCGATGGCGACGACGAAGGAGCGCAGGTCCATCGCCGCCAGCATCAGCGCGGTAGCACCGAACTGCATGCCGGCGCCCACGGCGGTCCAGGCCAGGGCGCTCGCGCCCGGCAGCGGCGGGGCTTCGCCGGTGACGGCAACGACCGCGATCAGAAACACGACGGCGAACGGCAGGCCGAACAGAAAGCGCACATGCGTTGCGCCGACCGTGCCGAGCGTTGCGGTGAGCTCCTTCTGCATGGCGTTGCGCATCGTCTGCGCACCGGCGGCGGTCACCGTGAAGACCGCCCAGAGCCATTCGCCGAACATGATTCAAACCATTGAGGATTGGAAGGACCGTTGCCCGTCCCTAGCCGCGGCCGACGAAAGGCATCTTGGTGGCCATCACCGTGATGGTCTGGACGTTGGCGTCGAGCGGTAGCCCGGCCATGTAGACGATCGCGTCGGCGATATGGCTGGAATCCATGGTCGGCTCGGGCATGGTATCGCCGTTTGCCTGCGGCACGCCTTCGGAAAACCGCGCTGTCATCGGCGTGGCGGCATTGCCGATGTCTATCTGGCCGACGGCGATATCGTACTTCCGCCCGTCGAGGGCCGCCGACTTGGTGAGGCCCGTCACGGCATGCTTGGTCGACGTGTAGGGCGCGGAGTTGGGCCGCGGTGCGTGCGCGGAGATCGAGCCGTTGTTGATGATGCGGCCGCCGCGCGGCGACTGGTCCTTCATCAGCCGGAAGGCCTCTCGGACGCACAGGAACATGCCGGTGAGGTTGACGTCGACGACCTGTTTCCACTGGTCGACCGTCAGGTCCTCGAGCAGGACCGGCGGCGCGCTCATGCCGGCATTGTTGAACAGAACGTCGAGACGCCCGTAGGTGTCCTTCGCGGCCTTGAACAGGGCGGCGACCGAGTCGGCGTCGGTGACGTCGGCCGGCACGGCAAGGGCCTTTCCTCCGGCGTCGGCGATTTCCGAAGCGACCGTCTCGAGCGGCTCCTTGCGCCGTCCGGCGAGCACCACCGCGAATCCGGCAGCGGCGAGCGCCAGAGCGGCCGCCTTGCCGACGCCCGTTCCTGCCCCGGTCACCAAAGCAACTTTCTCGACCATTTCGTTCTTTCCTCCCGGTAGAGGCACGACGCGGCGTGCGACTCGTTTGCGGCGCAACGTATACAGCCGTGCGGCGCTATTCCAGCGGAACTCTGTAGACGGTGTTCAGGGGCCGGCGGTCCCGGGGCGGCGTTCAAGGGGGGCGGCGGTTCGGCGTCTCCTCAGTACTTGAGGTCGACGTGATCGAAGGGATGGCGGCCGAGCGGATCCATCTTGAAACCGTCGACCTCCTTGCGCGCGGCCATGAAGACCACCGAGTGAGCGAGCGGCACCCAGGGCGCCTCCCGCTTGAAGATCTGCTGCGCCTGGCCGTAGAGCTTCTCTCGGACTTCCTGGTCGTAGCTGAGCTTGGCCCGGGTGACGAGGGCGTCGTATTCGTCGTCGCACCAGCGTGCGACGTTGTTGCCGCCTATGCGCGCGGCGGTGCAGCCCAACAGGACATGCAGGAAGTTGTCCGGATCGCCATTGTCTCCGGTCCAGCCGTAGAGCGCCATGGAATGCTCGCCGTCCTGCAGGCTGGTGCGGTAGGCGCCCCATTCCTTGGTGACGAGTTCGGCGCGCACCCCGATCCTGGTGAGGTCCGCCTGGATCATCTCGGCGATCCGCTTGGCGTCGGGGCTGTAGGGGCGGCTCACCGGCATGTACCAGAGGTCGGTCTCGAAGCCGTTCGGGTAGCCGGCTTCGGCGAGCAATCTCTGGGCGGCCGCGGGGTCGTAGGGATAATCCTCGATATCGTCTGCGTAGGACCACAGGGTCGGCGGCACCGGGTTCTTCGCGACCACGCCGGCCCCGGCATAGGCGCCGTCGATGATCGCCTGCTTGTCGATGGCCATGTTGATGGCGCGGCGGACGCGCACATCGTCGAAAGGCGGCTTCTGGGTGTTCAGCGCCAGATAGCCGATGTTGAAGCCTTCCTGCTTCAGTAGCTTCAGGTTCGGATCGTCGGCGATGCGCTGGGTATCGGTCGGATTCGGGAAGGCCATGACATGGCACTCTCCGGCCTTCAGCTTGGTGAGGCGTACCGCCGGGTTCGGCGTAATGGAGAAGACCAGCGTGTTGATCGGCTGGGCGCCCTCCCAATAGTCGGGAAACACTCTGTAACGGACCGCGATGTCGCGCTGGTATCCGGCGAAGGAAAACGGGCCGGTGCCGACCGGTTGCCGGTCCAGCAGCTCGGGCGTGCCGGCGGCAAGCAGCTTGTCGGCGTACTCGGCCGACAGGATCGAGTTGAAGGGCATCGCCATGTCGGCGAGGAACGGGGATTCCGGTCGCGTCAGCTGGATGCGCACCGTCATGTCGTCGACCTTGTCGATCGACTTCAGCAGCTCCGGCATCCCCATGTCCTTGAAATAGGCGTACTCGGCCGCGGACACGTTGTGGAACGGATGATCCTCCTTCCATTGCCGGTGCAGGGAAAACAGAACGTCTTCGGCGTTCATGTCGCGCGTCGGAGTGAAGTCCTCGCTGGAATGGAACTTCACCCCGGGGCGCAGGTGGAAGACGTATTCGGTTCCGTCGGGCGAGATCTGCCAGGATTCGGCCAGGGCCGGCCGGATCCGGGTGGAGCCCGGCACGAACTCGACCAGCTGGTTGAACATCGGCCGCGCCGCGTTGAGGCCCGTCGTCGTGGTGACGATCTGCGGATTGAGCGCCTCCGGATTGCCCTCCGAGCAGAACACCAGCGTCTTGGCGCCGGCCGGTGCCGCCGCCAGGACAAAGGCCATGGCGGCGATCTGGATCGAAACCCTCATGTCTTCCTCCTTCAGGCCACGGTCGCGACGCGATCAGGGACGGAATCGGCGACGGAGGCCGGTATCTCGACGATGAACGTCGTGCCCTTGCCCGGGGTGCTCTCGACGTCGATCTTGCCCTGCAGGGTGCCGGTCACGAGATTGTAGACGATGTGAAGTCCGAGCCCGGTGCTGCCGTATCGGCGGCCGGTCGTGAAGAACGGATCGAAGACCTTGCCGACATCGTCCGCGCCGATGCCCTTTCCGTCGTCGGCGAAGGCGATCCGCACCTCGTTCTCGGACGGCTCGCTCACGGTGATCGATATCTCTCCCGCCTGCTCGTCGTCGTAGGCATGCGTGAGGGCATTCATGATCAGGTTGGTCAGCACCTGGCCGAGGGTGCCGGGATAGGTATCGAGTACGAGCCCGTCCCGGCACGAGAACGTCACCTTGTGTCGCGACTTGCGCAGCACCGGGCCGAGGCTGGTCATCAACTCGTCGAGCCATGTGCGCATATCGAACTGTCGCCGTTCCCCGCTGGCCTGGTCGGCGGCCACCTGCTTGAAACTGTGCACGAGTTCGGCCGCGCGGTTCAGGTTCGCGAACAGGAGGCCCGCCCCCTCCTTCATGCGATCGACGAAATTGTGCAGTTGCGACCGCCTGATCTGTCCGGATTCGGCGATTTCGGAGAAGCGCTTGACCTCCTCGCCGATCTGCGTGCCGGTGGTCAAAGCGATGCCGACGGGCGTGTTGATCTCGTGGGCGACGCCGGCGACGAGCTGGCCGAGCGAGGCGAGCTTCTCGGCCTGGATCAGCTCGGCCTGGGTGCGTTGCAATTCCGACAACGCCAGGTCGGCCCGTTCCTTGGCGCGGCGCAGGTCCAGTTCTCGCTTGCCGATCTCGGCGACGAAGAAATTGGCCGAGCGGGCCATTTCGCCGAGTTCGTCGGCGCGTTCGGCATCGGCGACGGGCCCGGCCATCGGGTCGGCGGCGAGATGGACCATGCCCTGCTGCAGCCGGAGTAGGGGCCTGGTGATCGAGCGGGCGACGAAATAGGCCGTGGCGGCGCCGAAGAGCAGGCCGGCGGCCGCGCCGAACACCAAGATGTTCCGGATGGTGTTGCCGATCTTCTCGGCGTCGGCGGTGAACAGGTCGTTGAGGGCGCGGGCGCCCTCGATCATCGTCACGGCGGACCGGTCCATGTCGGCGATCCGCTCGTTCTGCTGGCGCAGCACCTCGGTCGCGGTGCCGAGCCCTTCGCGCCATTGGTCGATCGCGTCGATCATCTCGGACTGGATCAGCGGCGAGATCGGCAGCGCGGCGACTGTCTGCGGCAGCGTGGCGCTTTCGGCGAGAATCGTCGCGGTAGCCTCGGGATCGCGTTCGACGAGAGCGGCCGCGGTGCGCTGGCCGAGCTTGAGGATCTCGATGGCGATATTCTGGGTGGCGCGCTCGGTCTCGTTGGCCTCCACCGAATAGGCGACGAGCTGGGCGATCTCCTCGTAGAGCGCCCGTTGCTCCGTCGTCTGGACCTTGAGCAGCCGGTCAGACCAGTCGGCGAGCGCCTTGCTGTCGTCGGCCAGCGACCGCTCATCCGAGATGACCGGCTTCCGGTCTCCTTCCAGAAGCGCGGCGATCGCTTCCTCGTAGGCCGTGGCGAGCGACTGTAGCTCCACCATCGCGGAGGAATCCGCGCTGGCGAGCGAGGCGGACAGACGGGTCGTGGCGTTGCGCAGCCGGCCGATGTCGAAACCGAGCTGCAACATGTTCTTGTCGATGTCGCCGGGATCGGCCAGGACGAACATGGCGGAGTGCAGTTCGGCCGCGTCGATGGCGTTGCGCAACTCCTCTGCCGCGTTGACGAGTTCGCGGATGCGCCGGTAGGCGGCGTCGCGATCGTGCAGGGTCTGGATGATCTCGGCGTTGGATGTGCGCTGGCGCTCGCGGGCCTCGTCGGTCAGCGAAATCAGCAAGCGCGCCCGTCCGCCCATCTCCTCGACGAGCCGGTCGTTCTGGATCGTCGCGCGCATGAACTCGTTCATGCTGCCGACATAGTGGGATAGCGCGTCGCCGGAGGCCGTCGTCGCTTCCCGCAGGGCGGGCGCCCGGGCGACCTGCGCCAGGTCTTCCAGGTTGGCTCGCGCATCGGAGGCGAACGTGGCGAAGCGCTCGGCGTTCACGCCCCGGTTCGAGGGCGTCGCGTTCACATATTCGTCGCGTGCGGTCATGGCGACGAGCAGGTTGCGGTAGGTCGCGCCGGCAAGCACCGCGCCGCTGCGGGCGCGTTCGGCCTCGTTGAGCAGAATCCAGGCAACCGCGGCGATTGCCGCTGCTATGGCGATTGGAATTCCGCCGACAAGGAACACCCGGTAGGTGATGCGCATGCGGGCTTTTTACCTTGGGTCGGGCCAAATCACCACGGATTCCAAGGTTTCGGTTCGGGATTTATTGTTTCCGACCCGTGTCAGACCCGGCCGGTGAGGTGGCGCGCCCGGCGCAGCGCCGGGAACAAATAGGCCCAGATTCCGGCGACGGCCATCGTGCCCATGCCGCCGACGACGACCGCGGGCACCGTTCCGATCAGCGCGGCGGAGATCCCGGCCCGGAATTCGCCGAGCTCGTTGGAGGCGCCGATGAAGACGAGGTTGACGGCGTTGACGCGCCCGCGCACGGAATCGGGCGTCCAAAGCTGCAGAAGCGTTTCGCGGATATAGACGCTGATCATGTCGGCGGCGCCCATCAGCATCAGCGCGGCGACCGAAAGCCAGACGATCGTCGACAGGCCGAAGACGACCGTGAAGAAGCCGAATGCGGCAACGAACACGAACATGGCCAGGCCGGCATGGTCGCGGATCGGCCGCTTCGCGAGATAGAGCGCGACCGCCACCGCGCCGATGCCGGGCCCGGCGCGCAAGAGGCCAAGGCCCCAGGGGCCGACATCGAGGATGTCGCGGGCATAGACGGGCAAGAGCGCCACGGCGCCGCCGAGCAGCACGGCAAACAGGTCGAGCGAGATGGCCCCGAGCACGACCTTCTCGCGCCAGACATAGCGGAACCCGGCCAACAGCGTCTCCCAGTTCGATTTCTGGGGCACGGTCTTCTGCACGGGCCGCGGCACGAACAGCATGAGGACGGCGCCCAGCGAGAACAGCGTCAGGGCGGTGGCCAGCGCCGTGCCGGCCGAGATCCCGTAGAGCAGGCCGCCCGCGACCGGTCCGACGATCGTTCCGATCTGCCAGGACGAGGTGTTCCAGGCGATCGCATTGTTCAGATCCTCCGGCGGCACCAGATTGGCGACCAGCGACTGGGCCGCCGGCCCGACGAAGGCGCGCGCGATGCCGAAAAAGGTCAGCACGACGAAGATCGGCCACACCGCCGACGGGCCGGCGACGGTCAGGCCGAGCAGAGCGGCGGCGCAGGCGCCTTCGGCCAAAAGGCAGACGGCCATGATCAGGCGGCGATTGTAGCGATCCGAGACGGCGCCAGTCACAAGCACGAGCAGCAGGGCGGGCAGGAACTGAACCAGTCCGACGAGGCCGAGATCGAACGGATCCCGGGTCATGTCGTAGATCTGCCAGCCGATCGAGACCGAGACGATCTGGATCGCGAACATGGAGACGAAGCGGGCCGCCCAGTAGAGCGCGTACCCGCGGTGCCGGAAGGCACTTCCCATCCGGTGCTCGGCGATGTCCCTGTCGGCTATCGGATCGTCGGAGGGCATCGGCTGTTCGGGGGCTGTTCGGGGGCTCTTCGGGACGGTTCCGGTGAAGGCCGGCGCGAGCGGTCTGCAAGCGCCGGGAAAATATCTCCCTTACAGAAAGACCGGTGCTCCGTCACGCCTGTCTTGCAGGATCGCGGCCGGCGCGACCGCGATGGGTCAGGCGCTCTCGATCTCCTCGCGCAGGATCTCGAGTTCGAGCCATTGCTCCTCCGCCGCCGCCAGATCGGCTTCGGCGCGGGTCAGCTTGTCGCTCGTGTCGGCGAAGGTCTTTGGATCACGCGCGTAGAGGTCCGGATCGGACAGCGCTTGGCGGGCCGCGGCGATTTCGGCGTGCAGCGCCTCCATCCGCGCGGGCAGGGTTTCGAGCGCGTGCTTGTCCTTGAAGGACAAGCGCCGCTTGGGCTGCGCGCGATCGGGCTGTCTGTCGGCCTGGTCGCGGGACCTGGCGGGTTTCGATGCGGACGCCTTCGGTTCGCTGGTCTCCTCCGCCTTGCCGCGCTGCGCGATCATGTCGGAGTAGCCGCCGGCATATGTGAGCCAGCGGCCGTCGCCCTCCGACGCGATGACGGAGGTGACCGTGCGGTCGAGGAAGTCGCGGTCGTGGCTGACCAGCAGCACGGTGCCGGAGTAGTCGGCGATCAGTTCCTGCAGCAGGTCCAGCGTTTCCAGATCGAGGTCGTTGGTCGGCTCGTCCAGGACGAGGAGGTTCGAGGGCCGGGCGAAGGCAAGCGCCAGCATCAAGCGGCCGCGTTCGCCGCCCGACAGCGCCGAGACCGGGGACCCGGCCTGTTCGGGCGTGAACAGGAAGTCCTTCATGTAGCTCATGACGTGGCGCGGCTTGCCGTCGACCATGACGGTGTCGCTGCCGCCGCCGGTCAGCGTGGCCCGCAGGCTGGTCTCGGGATCGAGCCGGGCACGGCGCTGGTCCAGGCTTGCGACGTCCAGGTTCATGCCGAGCTTCACCCAGCCGCTGTCCGGCGCGAGGTCGCCGATCAGCATCTTCAGCAGCGTCGTCTTGCCGGCGCCGTTCGGGCCGATGATGCCGATCCGGTCGCCGCGCTGGATGCGGACCGAAAAGGGTTCGACGACGGTGCGGTCGCCGAAGGCCTTGGTGATGGTCTTGGTCTCGATGACCAGCTTGCCGGAAATCTCGCTCTCGGCGACCGCCATGCGCGCGGTGTCGGGCGCGTGGCGGTGCTCGCGGCGGGCCTTGCGCAGGTCGTGCAGGTTGCCGAGCCGGCGCTGGTTGCGCTTGCGCCGGGCGGTGACGCCGTAGCGCAGCCAGTCCTCCTCCATGGCGATCTTGCGGTCGAGCTTGTGGAGGTCGCGCTCCTCCTCCTCGAGCACCTTGTCACGCCATTCCTCGAACCCGCCGAAGCCGCGGTCCGTCGAGCGGGTCGTGCCGCGATCGAGCCAGACGGTCGCGCGCGACAGGGTCTCCAGGAACCGCCGGTCGTGGCTGATGATCACCATCGCCGAGTTGGACGATCGCAGCTCGCGTTCGAGCCACTCGATCGCGGGCAGGTCGAGGTGGTTGGTCGGCTCGTCGAGCAGCAGGATGTCCGGGCGCGGGGCGAGGGCGCGGGCGAGGGCGGCGCGGCGGGCTTCGCCGCCCGACAGGGTCGCCGGGCTCTCCTCGCCGGTGAGGCCGAGCTTCTCCAGGACGCGCAGGGCCGTATACGGATCGTCGGTCGGCCCGAGGCTGGCCTCGACATAGGCGCGCGTCGTCTCGAAGCCGGCGAAATCCGGTTCCTGCTCGAGATACTGCACCGTCGTGCCGGGCTGCAGGAAATAGCGTCCGGAATCGGGTTCGATCCGGCCGGCGGCGATCTTCAGCAGGGTCGACTTGCCGCAGCCGTTGCGGCCGACGAGGCAGACGCGGGCGCCCGGCTCGACCGACAGATCGGCGCCCTCGAGCAGCGGTGTGCCGCCGAAGGTCAGATGGATGTCCTGGAGGAGAAGGATCGGGGTTGCCATTGTCCCGGGGACGTAGCCGCTCCCGGGGCGCGCCGCAAGAGCGCGCGCGCGTATCCGGGGCTACTTGTTCAGGATCAGTTTGCCCTGGCGGGTGATGCGCAGCACGTAGCGCTCCTGATTGTGGCGGATAATCAGTTCACGCCGTCCCTTGAACAGGTCGCTGGACTCGACGGAGTCCTCGGGCTGGGACGCGGTGTCCGCCGGGGCGGCGGTGGGGGAAGGCGAACGCCTGCCGGTGTGCATTTGCCAATTCGATCCCTTGCTACGATTGGTGTTCCGGTCGCCTCGATGCGTCCGTTTATAAACTTGACTTTTATATTCATATTATCGTAGAAGACAACTGCCGACGGCGTCGCCACCCGCGAGCGACCGCTTGAGGCAGACGTCGCGCAAGCAAACGGCCAGCCGGCCGGGCAGCCAGCAAAAAATCAACGGTTCTCAAAGCGTGGACTGCCGCGCGCCTCGGCGGGCGGCGTCAGCGGAGAGCCAGGGATACGGAGCTCTTGTCAGACGGATAGCCGTTCACAGGCCGGCCGGGCCCGTGGTCGGGGGATCTGGGCCTTGTGGGCCGGATGTCCGGGTGTAAGGGAAACGTAGCCAGCCGCCGGGACGGGTGCCGGACTTCCTTCTCCTCCTCCGACACCTGCCCGGCGGCACTCTTTCAAGCCGCCATCGAGCCGGCCAGGTCAAGCCGGCCGCATCAAGCTGGCCACATCAAGCGGGGACGTTCTCGCCCAGATAGTCGACGGCGGCCTGAATCGCGCCGGGACCGTGCGGGATCTTCAGGGCCTTCAGCGCCATGTCGATCGAGGCGAGCATGCCGAGAACCATCGGCGCGTTGGCATATCCCATATGGGCGATGCGCAGCGCCTTGCCCTTCAGATCGCCGATGCCGCCGCCGACGGTGACGTTGCACTTGTCCAGGCAGTAGGCCTGGATTGCCGCGACGTCGAAACCGCCGCCGACCAGAACCGCGGTGATCGACGCCGATCGCGACTGCGGATCGAGGATGTTGAACTCGATCGCGCCGCCTTCCGCCCAGGTCTCGACGGCGCGGTGGGTGGCGCCCGCCAGCAGCCGGTGGCGGTTCCAGGCGTTTTCCAACCCTTCCCCGAGCAGGATGTCGAGCGCGGCGCGCTGGCCGAACAGCAGGTGCTCGGGCGGCGTGCCGCAGTATTTCTGGTAGTGCAGCTCGCCCTCGCGCGCCGTCCAGTCCCAGTAGAGCGTGCGCAGGTCGGCGGTCTTGTGGGCGGCGAGCGCCTTGTCGTTGGCGGCGACGAAGCCGAGGCCGGGCGGCGTCATCAGGCCCTTCTGGGCGGCGGACACGGTGACGTCGATCTTCCAGGCGTCCATCTCGAAGGGCATGCAGGCGAGCGAGGCGATGGTGTCGACCAGGAACAGCGCGTCATGGCCGGCCGCGTCGATCGCGGCACGGATCGCCGGGATGTCGTTGACGACGCCCGAGGCTGTGTCGATCTGGACGACGAGGATCGCCTTGATGCGGCCCTCGGTGTCGGCTCTCAACCGCTCTTCCACGGCGGCGGGGTCGACGGCATGGCGCCAGGTGCCCTCAAGCGTCTCGATCTCGACGCCCAGCATCCGGGCCATCTCGCCCCAGTTGTGGGCGAAGCGGCCGCTCTCGAGAACCAGGACGCGGTCTCCGCGCGACAGGACGTTGGTCAGCGCGGCTTCCCAGGCGCCGTGGCCGTTGGACGCGTAGATGTAGGCGCGGCCTTCGGTGCGGAAGATGCCCTTCAGGTCCCGGAGGATGCTGTCGGTGTATTCGACGAGTTCTCCGGTGTAGATCTGGATCGCCGGACGGTGCATGGCGCTCAGTACCTCGTCGGGTATCGTCGTCGGGCCCGGAATTCCCAGTACGTCGCGGCCGGTGCGCACCGTCATGTCTCAATTCCCGTTCTCGTTTGTGGGACCGTCCGCTCTTGAAGCCGGCGGACGATGACCTTGAAGGATACCGCCTCGCTTATCTCCGCGGGCGGGGGGCGAGGTCAAGCGACTGTCGCATGCGCGGGCCTAGCGGCCGCCGTTCCGCTCGCGCCGGAACTCGCTCGGCGTCCTTCCGGTGCGCCGCTTGAAGAACCGGCAGAAATAGGCCGGATCGGCGAAGCCGAGCTCGTAGGCGACCATCTCGATCGTCGCGGACGTGTAGATCAGATGCCGCTGGGCCTCGAGCGCCAGCCGGTCGTGCAGGAGATCCAGAAAGGTCTTGCCGGCGAACCGCTGGCATAGCCGGTTGAGGCGCGGCTGGCTCATGCCGAGGCGCGTGGCATAGGCGGAAACCGTCATGTGCTCGCGGTAGTGATCCTCGATCAGCCGGCAGGCCTCGGAAAAGGTCTCGCGGTCCTCTCCCTTCGTCTCGGCGCTCTCGCGTTCGGTCGCGATCTGCCGGCGGATCGCCATCAGAAGGGCATGGAACAGCCATTCGAACATGGCGTTGCGGCCGAGTTCCCGGGCCTGGAACTCGTGCGCCATCTGTTCGAGCAGCGTCCTGACCAGCCCGGCACGCGCTTCGTCCTGGCGAAAGGAGATGACCCGTGCCTCGGCGAGCAGCGGATCGAACAGGTCGTGGGCGTCGCGGTGGCCGGTATCGAGCAACAGGGTTTCCGAGACGGTGACGACGAACCCGAGGGTGCGGGGCGAGAAGCCGAAGCCGTGCACCACGTTGCCGGGAATACAGATCGCGCAGGGGCCTTCTGCCTCCTCCAGCCGATCCTCGATCTGCACGCTGGCCGGGCCGTCGATCACGTGGACGATCTGGAACATACGCCGGTGCAGGTGCGGCGCGATCCGCCAGTCGTACAGGCTCGAGCGGACCTGGATGTCCTCGATATGGATGAACTCGGGGTCGTCGGCGCCCGGCGTCTCGCCGTAGAGCGCGAAGCGGGAAACCGGTCCGCTCGCCGGATCGATATGCATGGCGCTGTCCCCTCAAGGGAGTTAGGTGACCGAAAAGTACAAAGCGATACGCCTGTCTGTCCATTAATTCGCTCCGCCCCTGTCGATAAAGTGCAGAAAAAAGCTCTGCATACAGGTGGGAAACATGCGCACCCAGGTGGGGATCATCGGTGGCGGTCCGTCGGGACTGCTGCTGTCGCAGTTGCTGCACCTCCAGGGTATCGACACTGTCGTCCTGGAGCGCCACAGCCGGGACTACGTGCTGGGCCGCATTCGCGCGGGGGTGCTCGAGCACGGCTTCGCCGACCTGATGCGCGAGGCGCAGGTCTCCGATCGCATGGACGCCGAAGGCGAGATCCACGACGGGTTCGACATCGCCTATGACGGCAAGCGGCACCGGGTCGACCTGAAGGGCCTGACCGGCGGCAACACCGTCATCGTCTACGGGCAGACGGAGCTGACCAGGGATCTCTACGAGGGCCGCGACCGGTTGGGCGGCGTCGTCGTCCACAATGCCGAAGACGTTACGCCGCATGCCTTCGACGGCAACGGGTCGCCCTATCTCACCTACCGGCTCGGCGAAGCGGTGCATCGCGTCGACTGCGACTTCATCGTCGGTTGCGACGGCTTCCACGGCGTCAGCCGCACGTCGATCCCGAAGGACGTCCTGAAGGAGTACGAAACCGTCTATCCGATCGGCTGGCTGGGCGTCCTGTCACGCACGCCGCCGGTCTCCAAGGAACTGATCTACGTCAACCACGAGCGCGGCTTCGCGCTGTGCTCGCTACGGTCACAGGTGCTCAGCCGCTATTACGTCCAGTGCACGCTCGACGACAGTGTCGAGGATTGGTCGGATGAGCGGTTCTGGGCCGAGCTGATCGCCAGGTTGCCGGAGGACGCCGCCGCGACGATCGTCACCGGACCATCGATCGAAAAGTCGATCGCGCCGCTGCGCAGCTACGTGGCCGAGCCGATGCGCTATCGCAACCTTTTTCTGGCGGGCGATGCCGCGCATATCGTGCCGCCGACCGGCGCGCGCGGCCTCAACAGCGCGGCGTCGGACATCTACTATCTCTATCACGCGATGGTCGACCACTACAGGAAGGGCGATCCGACCGGTCTCGACCGCTACTCCGAGCGCGCGCTGGCGCGGGTCTGGAAGGGCCAGCGGTTTTCCTGGTGGATGACGCGGCTCCTACACCGTTTCCCCGACGCCAACGATTTCGACCGGCGCCTGCAGAAGACCGAGCTCGATTATCTGTTCTCGTCGCAGGCGGCGATGCAGTCGCTGGCGGAAAACTACGTCGGGCTGCCGTTCTGAGCCCGGTCGCTTCCAAACCCGTTCATTGCGAGAGTGGCAGCTCGATCCGGAAGGTGGTGCCACTGTCGGCCAGCGTCGGCTCGGCGGAGATGGCGCCGCCGTGCAGCTCGACGATCCGCTTGACGATCGACAGGCCCAGGCCGGTCGAGCTTTCGCCGCCTGTGGGCTGCGCCGACAGGCGCTGGAAGCGGCCGAACAGGCGGGTCCTGTCTTCTTCCGACAGGCCGGGGCCGGTATCGGAGACGCAGATCGTCGCGAGGCTGCCGTTCTGGTCAGCGGAAATCCGGATACGGCCGCCAGCGGGCGTGTACTTGATGGCGTTCGACACCAGATTTTCGATCGCCTCGCGCAACCGGTCGTAATCGGCCCGGATCGGCAGCGACATCGGCGCCGCCACCGCGACATCCTGCGATTTGCGCTCGGCCAGCGGCCGATTGTTCTCGGCGACCGCGTGGACGAGACGGACGAGATCGAGCGGATGGCGGCGGATCGTGATGTCGAGCGCGTCGTTCATCGCCTCCCTGATCAGCCCCTCGATCATCGACGTCATCCGTTGCGCGGACAGGGTGATCTGGTCGACCTGCTTGCGGATGCTGTCGGCGGGCAGGGGATCGCGCGTCACCTGCTGGCGCAGCATGTCGGCGCGACCGAGGATGACGCTAAGGGGATTCTTCAGGTCGTGCGCCACGATCCCGAGGACCTCCTTCTTGAAGGCGTTGGCGCGGTTGAGTTCCTCGGTGCGCTGGGCGACGCGCTCCTCCAGCCGGGTGTTCGCTTCCTGCAGTTCTTCGTAGAGGACGACGTTATCGAACGCGACCGCCAGCCGGCTGCAAAAGACCTCGATCAGCGCCCGATCGGTTTCCGACAGTCCCCCGCCGGTCTCGAGCAGGAATGCGACCTCGCGGTTCGTCCGGAAACGAAAGCACGCCGCAAAATCCGACTCGCCGAACACGATGCCGTCTTCGTCGACCGCGGCGTCGATAAGGGCGCGCGCGTCGTCGCTCAGGTCGGCGGCGGATGCCGGCCGGTCGGCAGACTCATAGGATCCGCACGCGGCGATCACCGCCATGTCCTGCCAGCCGGCCTTGCCGCTGCCGAGAACGGCGACACCGCTGCACGCGCCTGCGACCAGTCGGGCGAGCTTCTCGAGCACCGCTTCCGTCAATCGCTCGATGGAGTGGGCGTCGAACAGGGTCGAGGCGGCGTCGATGATGACCTCGAGGCCCCGCAGGGTCTCGTCCATGCGGCGAAGCTGCTCGTAGGAGCGCAGCGCCGCGGTCAGGGTGGTGAAAAGCTTGTCGGCGGTTAGCTCGGTCTTCGCCTTGTAGTCGTTGATGTCGAAGTCGACGATGACGCGCCGTTCCGGCGCCTGTCCCGGCTGGCCGGTCCGCAGGATGATACGGACGGTCTCGTTGTTCAGCTCGGAGCGGATTTGTCCGACCAGCTCCAGCCCGGCCGTGTCCGTCTCCATGACGACATCAAGCAGCACCACGGCCGTGTCCGGGTGCTCGGCGATCAGGCGCCGGCCTTCTTCGGCGGAATAGGCCGAAAGGATCTCCAGGCCGCGATTCTGCAGGCTGTAGCCGTGCAGGGCGAAGCGCGTGCCGTCATGAACGGCGGGATCGTCGTCGACGACGACGATCTTCCAGGGTTCTCCCGGATCCGGTGTGCCCGGCTCGGCTTCGTCGCCGAGAACAATGACAAGATCGTCGTCGTTCATCACAGGATACCGTGGATCATGCCGTCACGATGATGCCGTCGCCTTGCCGCGCTGACCGGCAAACGTCTTCTGTCATCCGGAAACTCGTCCCAGCTCTCGGCGTCGAAACGATGCCCGATCAGATCCCCAAAATAGCTGGTTAGCGCGATTATAGACGATGTTCGGGGCAATCCCAGTATTTTGGCGACGGCATGGTGTCGGCGCGGCGGCCGCCCGATCGGTGCGGGCGACGCGGATGACGCTGAACTGGCGATGAACCGCGCGGGATGGCATGCTCGCCGGAAGATTCGAAACCATCGCATTCAGGGACCGCAAGCGCCTCATGACCCGCAAGATCCTCGTCCTCAACGGGCCGAACCTCAATCTCCTGGGAACCCGGGAGCCGGACATCTACGGATACGATACGCTCGGCGATATCGAGGCGCGGCTGCGCGAGCGCGGCGCCGCCCTCGGCCTCGAGATCGATTTCCGCCAGTCGAACCACGAGGGCGAGCTGGTGACCTGGATACAGGAGGGCCGCGGCACGGTCGTCGGCGGGATGATCAACCCCGCCGGCTACACGACCACCTCCGTCGCGCTGCTCGACGCCATTCTGGCGTGCGGCTATCCCGTGCTCGAGGTGCACCTCAGCAATATCCACCAGCGTGAGGCATTCCGGCAGAAATCGCTGATCTCGACCGCCGCGAAGGGCGTGATCTGCGGCCTTGGCCCCGCCGGGTACATGCTGGCGCTGGACGCTCTCGACGGGCTGACCGCGAAATAGTCGGCAGCGGCGCGCTCGCGGGGGGCTCTCCCGGGGCCGCCCTGCCGTGCCGCCTTTCCGGTACGAAAGCTGATGCACCTCCGCGCACCGTCCGCTAGTATCGGTGCGCTGGAACCGAATGGCGTCTGCGTGATTTCGTGACTGACAATCCTCATATATTGGTCGTCGACGACGATCCGGACGTGCGGGAGATGGTCCGAGACTACCTCCTGACCAACGAGTTCCTCGTGTCCACGGCCGAGAACGGTGCGGCGATGAAGGCGGTTCTGGCCGAAAGGCCCGTTCATGTCGTTGTGCTCGACCTGAAGATGCCCGGTGAGGACGGATTTACCCTTACCCGCTATCTCCGCGATCGCGGCCCGGTCGGCATCATCATGCTGACCGGCAGCGGCGAGATGGTCGACCGGGTGGTCGGCCTCGAGCTCGGCGCCGACGACTATCTGACCAAGCCCTTCGACCCGCGCGAGCTGCTGGCCCGCATCCGCAGCCTGCTCAGGCGGCTGGCAAGCGGCGAGGCGCGCGACGACGAGCCGCCGGCCACGATGGGGCACGAGGTCGTCATGGGACGCTGCATCCTCAATCTCGATTCCAAGCGGCTCTATACCCGCGAGGGCGAAGACGTGCCGATGACGTCGATGGAGTTCGATCTGCTGAAGTCCTTCGCCGAGTGCCCGAACAGGGTGCTGTCGCGCGACCAGCTGCTCGACATGGCGCACAACCGGGACATGGAGGCCTTCGACCGGTCGATCGACATCCGCATCATGCGGCTTCGGCGGAAGATCGAAACCGACCCGAGCAAGCCGGAAGTGCTCAAGACCGTGCGCGGCCTCGGCTACATGTTCGTGCCGGCGGGAAAGCGGGCGAGAAGCGCGCTGGACTAAGCGTCGCTCAAGAACGCCACCGGCGGCCGGGAGGTCAGGACCGGCCGCCGGTGATCGATCAACAAGCCGCGGGGACAGCTTGTTCAGGTGGATCGTTTCAGAGGACGACGACCTGGGCGCCGATCCTGACGCGTTCGTAGAGGTCGACGACGTCCTCGTTGAGCATACGGATGCAGCCCGACGACATGGCCTGGCCGATCGAGGCCGGCTGGTTCGAGCCGTGAATGCGATAGATGGTCGAGCCGATATACAGGGCGCGCGCGCCCAGCGGATTGTCGATGCCGCCGGGCATGTAGTCGGGCAGGCCCGGCTGCCGTTTCTTCATCTCTTCCGGCGGCGTCCAGCCCGGCCATTCGCGCTTCATCGAGATCTTGTGCGCACCGGACCACTCGAAGCCGGGACGAGCGACGCCGATCCCGTAGCGGATGGCCTGTCCGCCATCCATCACATAGTAGAGCCGGCGCTCATTGGTATCGACGACGATGGTGCCCGGGGCGTAGGGACCGGCGTAGCGGACGATCTCGCGGGGGATCCGCTTGACTTGCTGTGCGGTCGTGGCGACACGGGCCGGCTTCATCACCCGCATCGTCAACGGGTCGAATTGAACATTGGCGTTGGCATTCGCCGGAGTGCCGGCCGCGAGCGCGGCTGCGGCGACCGCAATGGCAAGAGCGATCCGTTTCATTGTTACCTCCCTCAAACTCTTTTTCCTGTGTAACCGACAGGCGTTGAGATCGCGTTCAGCGTTGGGCGACAATCGTCACGGCCGGGGTAACGATCGATACACGTTCGGCCGGGCGGTCCTCGACCGTGACCGCACGCGGCCCCGTGCCGGACGTGTCGTTGGTCGCGACGGTCAGGCAGGCGGTCGGGATCTTCGGCCAGGTGTAGCTATCGCAGCTCCTGATAACGACGTTGAGCTGATCGGCCTTCGGGGTCGATTCCGGCGCGGGCACCGTCTCGCCGGCGCGTTCGGCGCCGAGCGCGCCACGCAGGGCATCGCCGACATTGAAGGACGGGTGGCGGTCCTGAAGTTTGACATGTTCCACGCCGACCGTCTGCTCGCTGTGCGAGGGCTGGGTCAGGATGACGATCCCGGTTGCGGCGACGGCCGACAGAAAGATCATCGAATGGGTGGTCAACATGGTCCTCTCCTGCAACCCCATTTGCGGGGCTTTTTTCCTCCGATGCTGCCAAACTAACGTTCGTGCTTTTCGATCGTTTCACGCGACGAGCAGAATTTCGTTTCAATGATTTCGGGAAATGGAGGGATTACTGTCAGTTCTGCTTACCTAATGCGCGGCCTATCGGGGCGTCGCGACGAAACGCGCGGCGATCACCGGCGCCTGCCCATTGCCGTGTCGCGCGAAGATCTCGCTACCGCAACCTTCACAAGCTGATCCGGCGCGAGTACCCTGCCGATGGTGATCCTCTCGAAGGCCAAGCCCGGAATCACCCCGGACATCAGCGTGTTGTCGACGATTGTCTTCGTCACGGGCGCTGGTGTCGCCGGGACGATCGTGACGAATCGCGTGCAGGCGCGGCGGCTTGCCGAAAACGAGAAGGCATTTGCTGGGAAATGGGTGAGCCACGCAGGATCAAGTACCTGGAACTGCCGCTGACGGGCGGATGCGCGTGCGGGCGTATCCGCTACGAGATCACGGTGCCGCCGATCGATGCCGGCTATTGCCACTGCGGCCTGTGCCGGCTGACCACGGGGGCGGTGATGCTCGCCTGGGCGACGGTCCCGATCGACGGTTTCAGGTATGTGGTCGGCGAGCCGAGCGTCTATCGGTCCAGCGAATGGGGCGAGCGCCGGTTCTGTTCGAATTGTGGTGCCCAGTTCGAATACAGGGCGCAGAAGGAGCCGAAGGTCGTCGACGTCAATATCGGTCTCCTTGATCAGCCCGATCAGGTGCCGCCGGCGAGCCATGTCTGGGTCGAGGACGAAGTGACATGGCTCAAGATCCAGGACGACCTGCCGCGTTACCTCGGGCGAGGGCCGGAAAACTGACGGTTTCCAGGCCGTCCGCGCGCAGACCGTACCCGTAGCGAGCGTGAAGCGGGCTCCGCCGCGCCAGGGGCGGCCGCATGACCGATCGCGCGGGGCGCCCGATGTCACGGGTGACAAGGGCTCAGCCGTCTTTCCGTCGTAAGTGATATCGTTTTTGTCGTGACGCGTGGTTTCACGGGGCGCTGCCGTCGTATCCTCCGGAAAAAGGCCGAAGCGGATCGGCACCGTTTCGGCGGACCGACGGGAGGAGCCATGAATACCGACGTATTCATCACCTGCGCGGTGACGGGCGCGGGCGACACGGCGGGCAGGAGCGAGCACGTGCCGGTGACGCCGGAGCAGATCGCCCATTCGGCGATCGAGGCGGCGAGGGCCGGAGCGGCCATCGCCCATATCCATGTCCGCGATCCGGAGACCGGCAGGGGCGCGCGCGATCCCAAACTGTACGCGGAGGTGGTCGATCGGGTGCGTTCGTCCGGCGTCGATGTCGTGCTCAACCTGACCGCGGGGATGGGCGGCGATCTGGTGCTTGGCGGCACGGAAAGGCCGCTGCCCGTCGACGAGCGGGGCACCGACATGGCCGGTGCGACGGAGCGCCTTGTCCATGTCGAGGCGCTGCTGCCGGAAATCTGCACGCTGGACTGCGGCTCGATGAACTTCGCCGCCGGCGGCGACTACGTGATGACCAACACGCCCGACATGCTGCGGGCCATGGCCAAGCGCATCCAGGCGGCCGGCGTGAAACCGGAACTGGAGGTCTTCGACTTCGGCCACATGGTCATGGTCAAGGAGCTGATCGAGGAGGGCCTGATCGACGATCCGGCTATGATCCAGCTTTGCATGGGCATTCCCTACGGCGCGCCGGACGATCCCGACACCTTGCTGGCGCTTGCCCGCCAACTGCCCAGGGGCGCCGTGTTCTCGGCCTTCTCGATCGGCCGCATGCAGCTGCCCACTGTGGCGATGGCCGCCCTTGCCGGCGGCAACGTTCGGGTCGGGCTGGAGGACAATCTCTATCTGTCGCGCGGGCAGCTTGCGACCAATGCCATGCTGGTCGAGCGCGCGGTGACCATCCTCGAGGCGATGAACGCCCGTGTGCTCGGTCCCGACGAGGTGCGCGGCAGGCTCAATCTGCAGAAGCGGTGGTGACGTCGAGAAAGCGCCCAAGTCCCGCCGGATGAAGGCCGATGACGAAAGCGACCTGCCGTCCTGCGATATCCGCGAGACCGCATTGTTCCCAGGGAGCCGGTGCAATGACTGACATCCGCAGGGTCGGCCTCATCGGCGGCGGTGTGATCGGCGCGGGCTGGGCGGCGCGCTGCCTGCTCAACGGGCTCGACGTCGATCTTTTCGACCCCGATCCCGAGATCGGCCGCAAGATGGAAGCGGTGCTCGGCAACGCCAGGCGCGCCTATCGCCGGCTGTTCCCCGACGCCGGCGCGCAGGAAGGGAGGCTGCGCCTCGTCTCCTCTGTCGAGCCCGCCGTCGAGGCCGCGGATTTCGTGCAGGAGAGCCTGCCGGAGCGCCTGGATCTCAAGCAGGCGGTGCTCGCGGCGGCGAGCCGGGCGGCGGGGGACGACGTCATCTTCGGTTCGTCGACCTCGGGTCTCCTGCCGAGCGACATGCAGAAAGACATGGCCGGGGCGGACCGGCTGGTCGTCGGCCATCCGTTCAATCCGGTCTACCTGATGCCGCTGGTCGAGGTCTGCGGCGGGGCGCTGACATCAGAGGACGCAAAGCGGAAGGCGGCTGCGTTCTACCGATCGATCGGCATGCATCCCCTGATGCTGAAGCAGGAGATCGACGGCTTCGTCGCCGACCGGCTGATGGAGGCACTGTGGCGCGAGGCGCTTTGGCTCGTCCATGACGGCATCGCCACGACGGAGGAAGTCGACGAGGCGATCCGCTTCGGGCCGGGACTCCGCTGGTCGTTCATGGGGACCTTCCTGACCTACCGGATCGCCGGCGGCGAGGCGGGCATGCGCCACTTCATGGCGCAGTTCGGCCCGGCGCTGAAATGGCCGTGGACGAAACTGACCGACGTGCCGGAGCTGACCGACGCCTTCGTCGACCGAATTGCCGGCCAGTCCGACGATCAGGCCGGGAGCATGTCGATCCGCGAGCTGGAACGGCTGCGCGACAACTGCCTTGTCTCGGTGCTCTCGGCGCTCAGGACACAGGGCTACGGGGCCGGGGCGACCGTGGACCGCCACGGGGACCTGCTGCGGGACAGGGCGCAGGCCGCGGCGCGCGAAGGAGGCATCGATCCGTCGATGCCGCTGCATCTGCACGACTGCCGGGTCGAGAGCGACTGGACCGACCATAGCGGCCACATGACCGAGGGCCGTTGTCTCCAGGTGTTCGGGGCCGCGTCAGACGCGCTGTTGCGCCATGTCGGCGTCGATGTTGCCGACAGTCATAGGGGGAAAGGGTACCGCACGGCCGAGAGCCATGTCGTGACCATCGGCGACGCCGCCCTGGGCGAGCCGCTCTACGTGACGACGCAGGTGCTCGGCGTGGAGGCGACGCGGCTGCAGGTCTTCCACACGCTCTACAAGCGCGACGACGACACGCCGGTGGCGACGGCAGAGCAGATGCTGATCCATGTCGACGCGGGGTCCCGCCGGCCAACGTCGGCCGACGATAGGGTGCTGGACGGCCTTAATGCCATCGCCGCGGCGCAGAAATTCCTGCCGAAACCCGCCGGTGCCGGGCGCTTCGTCGGCGCTTGACCGGCCGATCAGGCGGGGGAGCGCCGCCGCACCATGTGCAGGCAGAGGGCGGTGAATACCGTCTCGCCGTTCTGGTTCACCGTCTCGTGGCTGGTGGTGACGACGCCGCGGTCGGGCTTCGACCGCGATGGCTTGACCGCGACGACTTCCAGTGACGAGGTCAGCGTGTCGCCGGGCTTGACGGGGCGCGTCCAGCGCACCTCGTTCATGCCGGGCGAGCCGATGATCCCGTTCGGCCAGAGCTTGAGATCGAAGAACAGCCGCATCGTCACGCTCAGCGTATGCAGGCCGGAGGCGACCAGGCCGCCGAACGCGGATCCTTTCGCCGCTTCGGGATCGACATGGAAGTACTGCGGATCGAAGCGTTCGGCGAAATCGATGATATCGGCTTCGGTAATCGTCTCGGAGCGCGTATCGAAGCGCAATCCGGGACGGATATCCTCAAGATACAGATCGGGCGAATTTGGCATGGGCTGTCGGACGTGTGCGGGGCGGGCGCCGGGCCGCGCCATCAGGAAAGGGAGGGACGTTGCGAGTGGATGGATAGCCGGTCCGGGCGCGAATTCAAGTGCCGGGCTGTTCGCCGCGCCCGGTCGGGATGTGGGCCGACCTAATACTGGCCGACCCACGATCCCTTGATACCCGATCCCCCAACACGATATCGGGCATCTGGCAAACTGTCAGCGTACGCTGGAAAATGGTTCGCCGGGTAGATTTGGCAAGGCCTTTTCACAGCGTTCAGCATGAATGCGCCAGTCAGGATTTCCCGACCCACGAGAGCGGAACATCCGGCCAGCCGGAGGCGCGTGACGCTGGCATCGATCCGGGGGTTCGAGGGCCTCGACCATGGCCACGGTCGAACAGGCCCGATCGGCTATCCTGGCGCCTGTGAGATCGGTCAGGCGATGCATTGGGGTCACGTCGATCGTCGCGTCGATCCTATGACCGGGACGCGTATTCTTTAGCAGGCGTGGGCAGGGTGGCGGTTCCTGCGGATCGAGCATGACCGAATCGTTAAGATATCAACCAAGTGCCATTTAAGTTGCCGGTTCACTGTTTGACAAGTCGCCAGTCACGTGTGCGCTTGGCAAACGGGAAAACCTTGCCGCGATCGCGATTCGATGGTCGTATCGGCGCGTGACCCGTATCGATTCCATCCCTGAACAATCCGCATGACCCTGGAACCCCTGTCCAATACCGGGGCGTTGGTCTTCGTCGCCTCCGGCGCGCTGGCGGCGCTCGCCCTTTACGCGTTCGGCTGGTGGCTCCTGTCCCGAGGGCCGGCGATGCTGCGCCGGCTGCGGCCCCGTCTGGGCGAAGCCTACGTGGTGGCGCGCGGGCGCCCGATCCACGAATGGCTTGGCGGCCGTTTCCCGCGGCTCTATCCGGCGCTCGCCGGGCGCTTCGATCCGCGGCATTTCCGCGGGCTTCCGCTCACGCTGATCGCGGTGGCAGGGGTTTATCTGGCGGTCGTGTTCTTCGGTCTCGTCGAGGCGGTGCTGGAATCCGAGGGCATCGATGCGTTCGACGACTGGGTCGTCGCGTTGGTCGCGCCGCTGCGTAATCCGTATCTGGTCAAGCTGTTCACCGGGCTGACGAAACTGGGCGACACGGCGACGCTTGCCGCCGTGGCGATCGTGGCGACCGGCTTCCTGTGGGCGCGCGGTCCGACCTGGGGCATCCCGGCTGTGTGGATCGCCATCGCCGGATCACAGGTGACGACATGGACCGGGAAGTTCCTGATCGACCGGCCGCGGCCGGCGTTCCTGCTGGAGGTGACCGCCTGGTCGCCGTCCTTTCCGTCCGGCCATGCCACGGGGGCGATGGCGGTCTACGGCATCGTAGCCTATGTGATCGCCCGCGACCTGCCGGTCTACCGGCGCCGCTACGACGTCACCTACTGGACCGGGGTGCTGATCGCGGCGATCGCCTTCAGCCGCGTCTACCTGTCGGTGCACTACCCGAGCGACATCGCCGCGGGTCTGATCGTCGGCGGCTTCTGGCTGCTGGCGGGGATCGCGGCCGCCGAGCTGTTGCGTCGGCGGCCGGATGGGACGGGCGGCTAGCGCGGACGCAGGGCCGGGTACGGCCGGCCGCGTGCCGGTCTGGCTATTCCGCCGCGACCTTCGGCGGGCGGAACAGCGCGTTCATGAAGCCTTCGCCTTCTTCCATCGCCTCGCGCCACAACGATATCGGCGTGGGCACCGGCGGATTGATCAGGCCGTGCACGTCGCCCTCCTGCCATTGCAGGCGTGCGCCGTGCTTGCGCGCGACCCGCTGCATGCGGGCGTTTTCCGGCAGGCAGGTCATGATCAGACGGCTCAGGCCCCGGTTCCGCGCGGCGCGCAGGACGCGTCCGAGCAGGGCGGTGCCGACGCCGGTATCCTGCCAGCCTTCCTCGACGCTGAAGGCGGCCTCGGCGGTTGCCCGGAGCGGGCCGCCGACGGGGTGCAGTTCGGCGCCGGCGCGGATGACGCCGTCGACGACCCAGCCGTAGACGATCGCCTCCGAGGAAAAGAGGCGATCGACATGCTGTTCGATGAACAGGTCGGACACGCTGCCGGTAAACCGGCTGCGTCGGCTCTTCGGTGAGAGCCGCAGAAGATGGTCACGGAAATCCTGCCGCTCCGTGCCGCTTACCCTCCGGATGACGCCCTCCTTCAAACCGATGTGCGGCATGTCCGCCTCCTGAAGGATGGTGATCCGTGTTTCGATGGGAAATTGTGCACCGCAGCATGGCTTTTCAAGGGCAGCCTCCGTTTCTGCTCAAAAATGATGCGGTTTGGTGAATGGCTCGTTTCGCGCCAGCGAAAATCAAGGGAAAACCGCGGCACTTGCCCGGCCGGGGAACCGGCAGCGCCGCGGGCGTTCGCGCCGCAAAAAGGGGCGTGACGGTCGAAAGCGAGGCGTCCGACTAACGGAAATTTAGAGGCGGAGGGCTATCGGCAGCGGTGTCGCAGCGGAAATTCGGTGCGACCGGAATTCAAATATGTGGAGGCAACAATGAACCGTGGACTTCAATTCATCCTGATCGGCGGCGTGGCGAGCCTGCTGGCGGCCTGCCAGAGCAGCTCGAACCATGTCCGTCCGACGGGAATGACAGCGTACGGCACGCCGACGAGCGTCGTGGGCAAGCCGGGCGGCAATCCCAATGCCACGGTCTACTCGAAATCCAAGTCGAAATCCTGGACCAGCGCAGACGGCCGCACGAAGGTGACGAAGACCAAGGGGCGGTCGGCCAGCGTGTCTGTGGATCCGAACGCGATGATCGCCAGCGCGGCGTTGCTTGCCGGCGGGGCGATGGCGTCCGGCTATGGCGGGTCGGGTGCCAATGGGAGCGTGTCGGCGGCCGGGGCACCGGGATACGTGGGCGCCTGGCAGATGACCGACGGCGACAACTATCGCAATTGCTCGATCGACCTGAAGCCCGACGAGAGCTTCGGCGCCTATCGGGCGTGGACGCAGGGCTGCTACACGACCGAACTCTTCCGGATCGGCAAGTGGCAGGTCAGGGGGCGCGAGGTCGTGCTCCTGGACATGGCAGGCAAACCGCAGGCCAATCTGCGGCAAACCGGGCCGGGCCGGCTGGACGGGCGTATCCTGGCCAACGGTCAGCCGATCAGCATGTGGCGCTGATGTTTGACCGGTATTCGTCGCGTCGCCTCCGTTCGGTGCACCGACCGGGGCATGGACCGGGGCGGAAGGCCGCGTGACGATACCGGTGCGAGCGGTGAGCGTATCGGCAGACTTGTCGATACCCGCCACGGCTTGTAGGGTCTCGCCTCAGGGACCTGCGGCGGGAAACAAATATGTCGATACGATTGACCCCAAAACTGGGCGTTCTGCTCCTTGCGCTTCCGGCGCTGGCGGCGTGCAGCAGCAATTCGCAGCGCGTTCGCCCGTTGCCGCCGGCGCCGGCAGGCTCGGTCGTGAACCAGCCGCTGGCCGATCCGAGCGCCATGAACACCCAGACCCCCGAGGCGCCGCCACCGCCGCCCTTCGATTCGCAGGCGGACGGCGCGATGCAGGACACGCAGCAAATGGCCGCGCTGCCGCCGGCGCAGGAAACGCCGACCAAGGAAAGCGTGCTGGGCCAGTGGGCGCTGGCCGGGCCCGGCGATTCCTGCCAGCTGTTCGTGACGCTGACCGGCTGGACCGGCGGCTATCGCGCCTCGACGCGCGGCTGTTCGTCGCCGGAACTCACCAGCGTCGGCGCCTGGAACATCGAGGGCAACCTGGTCGTCCTGAAGGACAACGAGGGCAATCCGGTCGCCCGCCTCGCCAAGGCAGGCGCCACTCAGTACAACGGGCGCCTCGATCTCGGCGGCGCCGTTTCGATGAGCCGGTAACAACGACCCCAACGCGGACGCCCGAATGGCCGAGTATCATCTCTACTGCTTCGCCCAGTCCGGAAACGCCTACAAGGCAGCGTTGATGCTGGAGACGACGGGCTGCGACTGGGGCTCGCGCTTCGTCGATTTCTTCAACGGCGAGACGCGCACGCCCGAGTACCGGCGCATCAACGTGATGGGCGAGGTGCCGGTGCTGGTGCATGGCAACACGACGCTGTCGCAGTCCGGGGTGATCCTCGACTATCTCGCCGAGAAGACGGGCAAGCACGGCTGGCGAAACGACGACGAGCGGCGCGAGGTGCTGCGCTGGCTGCTGTTCGACAATCACAAGTTCAGCAGTTACACCGCGACCTACCGGTTCATGAAGACCTTCGTGAAGGAGCCGAACGCGGAGGTGCTGGAGTTCCTCGGGGGCCGGATGAAGGCGGCCTTCTCGGTGCTTGCCGCCCATCTCGCGGACCGGGACTGGGTCGCCCTGAACCGGGCGACCATCGCCGACCTGTCGCTGTGCGGCTACCTGTTCTTCGAGGACGAGATCGGCGTGAATTTCGCCGAGAGCTACCCGGCCATCGCCCGCTGGCTGGACCGGGTGAAGGCGCTGCCGAACTGGAAGCACCCCTACGAGCTGATGCCCGGGCACCCGATCCCGGGGTAGTCGCCAACCGACTGCCGGAATGACGTGGCCGATCGCGAGATCTGACCCGGGTGCCGCTATGGGCCTCGGATCGGGGCCGGGGCACGCGGGTTCTGTATCGGGATGAGCCTGTATTTTACAGACAGCTTCATGTCCTGGATGTGATCCAGGATTGGAAGGTGGCCCGGGACGTGGCCTGTCCCGGGTTTGCGGCCGGACGCCGGGCCGGCGTCCGGACCCTGACCTACATCCGCCGTTCGACCATCTTCTTCTTGATGTCGGCGATCGCCTTGGCGGGGTTGAGATGCTTCGGGCAGGTCTGCGCGCAGTTCATGATGGTGTGGCAGCGATACAGGCGGAACGGGTCCTCGAGGTTGTCGAGACGTTCCCCGGTTGCCTCGTCGCGGCTGTCGACGATCCAGCGCTGCGCCTGAAGCAGCACGGCGGGGCCGAGATAGCGGTCGCCGTTCCACCAGTAGGACGGGCACGACGTCGAGCAGCAGGCGCACAGGATGCATTCGTAGAGGCCGTCGAGCTTCTCGCGGTCCTCGTGGCTCTGGCGCCATTCCTTCTCCGGCTGCGGCGTGGTGGTCTGCAGCCACGGCTCGATCGAGCGGTGCTGGGCGTAGAACTCGGTGAGGTCCGGCACCAGGTCCTTGACCACCGGCATGTGCGGCAGCGGATAGACCTTCACCGCGCCGTCCACTTCGTCCATGCCCTTGGTGCAGGCCAGCGTGTTCATGCCGTCGATGTTCATGGCGCAGGAGCCGCAGACGCCCTCGCGGCAGGAGCGGCGCAGCGTCAGCGTCGGATCGACGTTGTTCTTGATCCACAGAATGGCGTCGAGAACCATCGGGCCACAGTCGTCGAGGTCGACATAGTAGGTGTCGACGCGCGGGTTCTGGCCGTCGTCCGGGTTCCAGCGGTAGATGCGCAGCTCGCGGACGCGCTTGGCGCCCTCGGGCTTCGGCCAGACCTTGCCCTCGGTGATCTGCGAGTTCTTGGGAAGCGTGAGCTGGACCATATCGGCTCCTGTACGACCTGTCGGCGTGCACTCGGGCGGGGACTAAACCCGCTCTCGGATTAAGACTGTGTTGGCCGCGGTCTTCGTCAAAGGCTCATAACCGCGCGCGGCCAGCGCGGCAAGGCAATCGGTTTCCCAGCGCTCCGAGACATCCGTCTCGACCAGCACGGCGCGGGGCAGAAGCGTGTCGGGCGCGACGCGCAGGAACGGCACCAGCGCGCGGTCCTCGTAGCCCTCGATATCGACCTTGAGGACGTCGATCGCGGAAACGCCGGCGTCGGAAAGGATATCGAGGAGCGGGCGGACCGGTACGTCGAAGCGGCCCTCGGGCCGGAAGGCGACGTCCTCGATCAGTGAGGACTGACCGACATTGCCGCCGGCGCTCGCGTGCAGCGCCGCGGTTCCTTCCGAGGCACCCGCGGCGGCGCGGACGATGCGGATGTTGGCCAGCCCGTTGGCGGCGATGTTGAAGGCCAGGCGGTCGGCGGTGCCGGGATGCGGCTCGATCGCGATCACCCGGCCCGAGGGGCCGAGGCGCCTGGCCGCCCACAGGGCGTAGAGACCGATATTGGCGCCGACATCGACGAGCGTGCCGCCCCGCTCGAGGAACGGCGCGATCGCGGCGCGTTCGTCCCGATCGGGCAGACGGCCACGCGCCATGGCGACGCGGTCGGAATGGTTGTCGGCGGGATAGGCGCGCAGGCGGATAGCCTCGGCCTCGATGTCGAAAGGACCCGGCGCGAGGCGGGCGAGCAGAAGACGGAAACGGGCACGGTGACGCGGCGACAGGCGCCGGGAATCGGCGACGCGCCACAGGGCCCGCGCGACCACGCCGGGCCGGCGGCAGCCGAACCCGGTCGCGGCCCCGGAAGGGCCGGTCGGCAGGATTTGCGTCATGGCGGTCGCCATCGCGTGCGTTCCCGGCCTCAGTAAACCCGGGCCTTGGGCTCGATGTACTGGATGTCGTTGGACATCGTGTAGGAGTGGACCGGGCGATAGTCGATCGTGACCTGGTGGTTCGCCTGATCGGCCCACGCGAGCGTGTGCTTCATCCAGATCTTGTCGTCACGGTCGGGATAGTCCTCGCGGGCGTGCGCGCCCCGGCTCTCGGTCCGGTTCGCCGCGCCGTCCATGGTGACGACGGCCTGGGTGATCAGGTTGTCGAACTCCAGCGTTTCGACGAGATCGGTGTTCCAGATCAGCGAGCGGTCGGTGACCTTGACGTCGGCGGACGCCTTCCAGACCTGATGGATCAGATCCTTGCCCTCGGCGAGGATATCGCCGGTGCGGAACACCGCGCAGTTGGTCTGCATGACCTTCTGCATGTTCAGGCGCAGCTCGGCCGTCGGCGTGCCGCCGTCGGCGTAGCGGAAGTGGTCGAGCCGCTCGATAGAGTTCTGGCCGGCGTCCTTCGGCAGGTCGGGATGCTTCTCGCCGTGCGTGATCGTCTCGGCGCAGCGCAGGCCGGCGGCGCGGCCGAACACCACAAGGTCGATCAGCGAGTTGGAGCCGAGGCGGTTGGCGCCGTGAACGGAGACGCAGGCCGCTTCGCCGATGGCCATCAGGCCGGGCACCACCGCGTCCGGGTTGTCGCCGTCCTTCGTCAGTACCTCGCCGTGATAGTTCGTCGGGATGCCGCCCATGTTGTAGTGGACGGTCGGCAGCACCGGGATCGGTTCCTTGGTGACGTCGACGCCGGCGAAGACGCGCGCGGATTCCGAGATGCCGGGCAGGCGCTCGGCCAGCACCTTCGGATCGAGGTGATCGAGGTGCAGGAAGATGTGGTCGTTGCTCTTGCCGACGCCGCGACCTTCGCGGATCTCGATGGTCATCGCGCGCGAGACGACGTCGCGCGAGGCCAGGTCCTTGGCGTGCGGGGCATAGCGCTCCATGAAGCGCTCGCCTTCCGAATTGACCAGATAGCCGCCTTCGCCGCGCGAGCCCTCGGTGATCAGGCAGCCGGCGCCGTAGATGCCGGTCGGGTGGAACTGGACGAATTCCATGTCCTGAAGCGGCAGGCCGGCGCGCAGCACCATGCCGCCGCCATCACCCGTGCAGGTGTGCGCCGAGGTGCAGGAGAAGTAGGCGCGGCCGTATCCGCCGGTCGCCAGGATCGTCTTATGGGCCCGGAAGCGGTGCAGCGTGCCGTCATCGAGGCACAGGGCCACGACGCCGCGGCAGGCGCCGTCTTCCATGATCAGGTCGATGGCGAAATATTCGATGAAGAACTCGGTGGCGTGCCGCAGCGACTGGCCGTACAGCGTGTGCAGCATGGCATGGCCGGTGCGGTCGGCCGCGGCGCAGGTGCGCTGGGCGATGCCTTCGCCGAAATGGGTGGTCATGCCGCCGAACGGGCGCTGGTAGATCTTGCCGTCCTCGGTGCGCGAGAACGGCAGGCCGTAGTGCTCGAGCTCGTAGACGGCGGCCGGCGCGTGGCGGCACAGATATTCGATGGCGTCCTGGTCGCCGAGCCAGTCGGAGCCCTTGACGGTGTCGTACATGTGCCAGCGCCAGTCGTCCGCGCCCATATTGCCGAGTGAGGCGGCGATGCCGCCCTGGGCCGCGACCGTGTGGCTTCTGGTCGGAAACACCTTGGTGACGCAGGCCGTCTTCAGCCCGGCTTCCGCCGCGCCGAGCGCGGCGCGCAGACCGGACCCGCCGGCGCCGACGACCACGACGTCGAAGGTGTGGTCGATGAAGGGATATTCGCGGCCGTTGACGCTCGGCACGGCCATGCCGTTGCCGCCGGTCTCACCGTTCTTTGCCATGTCAGCCTCCGAAGGCGAGCTTGAGTATAGCGAACGCGGCGGACAGGCCGACGATCGCGCAGAAGAAGGTATTGGCCACGATCAGCAGCAGCTTGCTGGTCTCGCCGTGGACGTAGTCCTCGATGATCACCTGCATGCCGAGCTTCATGTGCGTCACCACCGACAGGACGGCGAGCAGGAGCAGGATGGCGATCACCGGGGAGGACAGGGTGGCCGCGACCACCTTGTACTTGTCGCCGGCGAGCACGATGACCAGCAGGACGAAGAAGACCGTCAGCGGCACGTTGGCCAGCGCGGTCAGCCGCTGCTTCCAGAAATGTTCGGTGCCGTCCTTGGCGGAGCCGAGGCCGCGAACGCGGCCGAGAGGGGTGCGCATCGCTAGAATCTCCTCACTTCACCGCGTAGCCGACGACCCAGACCAGGATGGTCAGCGATACCGAGCCGATGATCGTCGCCCACGCCATGGCGTTGGCGGTCTTCAGCGAGAAACCGTGGCCGAGGTCCCAGACGAAGTGGCGCAGGCCGCCGAGCATGTGGTGGATCAGCGCCCAGGTGAAACCGAACAGGACGATCTGGCCGACGATCGAGCCGAACAGACCGTTGACGAAGTTGAAGTACTGCGGTCCGTAGGCCGCCGCGAGCAGCCACCATGCGAACAGGGCCATGCCGAAATAGAGCGCGGCACCGGTGATCCGGTGCAGGATCGACATGACCATCGTGACGATGGGCCGGAAAATCTGGAGATGGGGAGATAGTGGCCGCTCGGCCGAGAGTTTCGCGTTTGCCATGGCTTTCTGCGGGTCTTCCCGCCATCTTTGCCGTCGAATCCGACAGCTGTTGCCTTTACACGTTGCGTTCTATCGTCCAGTTGCCCGGCTGGCAACGCATCCTAACGTATGCAAGCCATGTCGAGCCCGCCCATCCTGGGCGGATAACGATCCGATCCGCCGGACGGGCCCGGTTCACGGTCGTTTTCTTGTCGATCCCGGGTCGCGCGCTACGCCGACCGTCGCGATGTCAGCGCGGGATCAGCGCCCAGTAGTCGAGATCGAGGATCACCGACGGATCGTAGCGGTTCCCGGCGTCGACATGGGGGAAGTCGGCGCAGGCGCGGTCCTTGGTGGCGATGGTGCGCAGGCGCAGCGCGCCTATGTCGTCGCGGCCGGGAAGCTCGGCGCGATCGATCACCTCCGACCACGCATAGACCGTCTCGCCGGCGAAGAGCGGCGCGACGTGCCGGCCGCCGTTGATGGCGGCGACATGCCAGGCGTTGGCCAGGCCGTTGAAGGAGAGCGCGCGGGCGAGACTGATAACGTGGCCGCCGTAGATGAGCCGCCGGCCGAAGCGGCCCTGGCCCTCGGTGTGCTGGTTGAAATGCACCTTGGCGGTGTTCTGATAGAGCCGCGTGGCGATCTGGTGCTCGGCCTCCTCGACGGTCATGCCGTCGACATGGTCGATGCGCTCGCCGGGCAGATAGTCGGCGAACCGGTGCGGGCTTCCCGACAGCCGGTCGTCCCAATAGGTGCCGCTGATGACGGGCGCGGCGTCGCCGAGCGTGTCGGCGGCGAGGGCGGCGGGCACTTCCGGCACGACCGCTTCCGGCGCCGGAGAGGCTTCGTCGCGCTTGCGGACCATCACCCAGCGGATGTAGTCGAGCACCTCGGTGCCGTCCTGCTTGAAGCCCTGCGTACGGACGTAGACGACGCCGGTCCTGCCGTTCGAGTTCTCCTTGACGCCGATCACCTCGGAGATCGCCGACAGCGTGTCGCCGGGATAGACCGCATGCAGGAAACGGCAGCCGGCGTAGCCGAGATTGGCCACGGCGTTGAGCGAGATGTCGGGCACGGTCTTACCGAAGACGATGTGGAAGACCAGCAGGTCGTCGACGGGGGCGTGCGGATAGCCGACGCCGCGGGCGAAGGCATCCGCCGACTGGACCGCGAAGCGCGAGCCGTAGAGTGCGGTATAGAGCGCCACGTCGCCGGCGGTCACCGTGCGCGGGGTGGCGTGGTGGATCGTCTCGCCGACGACGAAATCCTCGAAGAAGCGGCCGGTGTTGGTCTTGGTCATGGCCTCACTCCCCTTCGCGGGCTTCGATCGCGTCGCTGAGCGCCACGGTGCGCCCGGCCATCTCGGCGTGCAGGAGCTCGACCATGCGGCCGTCGAGCGAGATCGCGCCCTTGCCCTTGTTCTCGGGCAACTCGAAAGCCGCGATGATCTTGCGGGCCTGCGAAACTTCCGCTTCGGAGGGCGCGAAGGCCTCGTTGGCGCCGGCGACCTGGGCGGGATGGATCAGGGTCTTGCCGTCCATGCCGAGATCGCGGGCCTGCTGGCATTCGGCCATGAAGCCGTCGGTATCGCGAAAGTCGTTGTAGACGCCGTCGATGATGTCGAGGCCGTAGGCGCGGGCGGCGAGGATCGAGGTCACCAGCCAGGGCATCATCGGCGCGCGGCCGGGCACGAAGCGGGCGCGCGTTTCCTTGGCCAGGTCGTTGGTGCCCATGACGAAGGCCGTCAGCGGCGCGTGCGAATGGGCGGCGCAGCCGGCGATCTCCTGGATGTTCAGGAGGCCGAGCGGCGTCTCCATCATCGCCCACAGCGGAATCGACTTGCCGGCCATCTCGACCTTGCGGGCGACGGCGTCGAGATCGGCGGCGCGGTTCGGCTTGGGCACGAGGATCGCGTCGGGCCCGGCCTCGATCGCGGCCTCCAGGTCGTCGTGGCCCCATTCGGTGTCGAGGGCGTTGATGCGGATGATCAGCTCGCGCGACCCGTAGGATCCGGACTTGACGGCTTCGGCGACCTGGGCGCGGGCCGCCGCCTTCATGTCCGGGGACACGGCGTCCTCCAGATCGAGGATCAGCGCGTCGGCGGGAAGGGTCCGGGCCTTCTCAAGCGCGCGCTCGTTGGAACCGGGCATGTAGAGCACGCTGCGGCGCGGGCGGATGGTCTTTGTCACGTCTTTTACCCCGTCACGGTCGATTTTGCGGTGCACACTAGAGCCGTTCCCGTCCAAATGGAACCTATCGGCAAACGGAACCTGTCTGGACACAAAGGGCTCTGGCTCGCGCGGGCGGCCTGTGTCACCTTTCCCGCCGGTGTCATGGGGGGCGAGACGTGACGCGATCGAACTATGACGTGGTCATCATCGGTGGCGCGGTTGTCGGCAGCGCCATTGCCTGGTTCCTGAAGGGCGAGCTGGGATTTTCCGGCTCGGTCGCCGTGATCGAGCGCGACCCGACCTATTCGCGCGCCGCCACGACCCTTTCGGCGGCCTCCATCCGCCAGCAATTCTCGACGCCCGAGAACATCCGGATGTCCCGTTTCGGGCTTGCGTTCCTAGCAGGGCTTGAGAGCCGTTTCGGCGCCGAATCGGACGTTGCCTTTCGCGAGGCGGGCTATCTGCTGCTCGCGTCCGGTGCGGGCCGGTCGGTGCTGGAAGCCAATCACGCGGTGCAGCGGGCAGAGGGCGCGGATGTCGTGCTGCTGGAGCCGGACGCGCTCGGGCGCCGCTTTCCGTGGCTGTCGACGGACGGCGTTGCGCTGGGTTCGCTGGGGCTGTCGGGCGAGGGCTGGTTCGACGCCCACGCGCTGCTGCAGCTCCTCAAGTCCGGCGCACGGGCGGCCGGTGCGGACTATATCGAGGGCAAGGTCACGGCGATCGACAGCGCGACCGGCCATATCGAGGCCGTGCACCTGGCCGACGGACGACGCATCGCCTGCGGGACGCTCGTCAATGCCGCCGGGCCGCAGGCCGGGCACGTGGCGCGACTTGCCGGTCTGGCGCTTCCGGTCGGCCCGCGCAAGCGATCGGTCTTCGTGTTCCGATGCCGGGACGCCGTCGGTGCGATGCCGTTGATGGTCGATATCTCCGGCGTCTGGGTGCGGCCGGAGGGCGACGTCTACATCACCGGCATCTCGCCGCCCGAGACCGAGGATCCGGAGACCGACGATCTCGAGGTCGACTATCCTCTGTTCGAGGAGATCATCTGGCCCGCCCTGGCCGAACGCGTGCCCGCCTTCGAGGCGATCAAGATGGAACGCGCCTGGGCCGGACACTACGACTACAATTCGCTCGACCAGAACGCGATCATCGGTCCGCATCCCGACATGCCGAACCTGATCTTCGCCAACGGCTTCTCCGGCCATGGCCTGCAACAGGCGCCGGCGGCTGGACGGGCGGTCGCCGAGCTTATAGTGCTCAGCCGCTACGACACGCTGGACCTCTCCATATTCGGCTATGATCGTATCGCGGCGCGCCGGCCGGTGCGCGAACTCGCAGTGATCTGAGCGCGGGACTTCGATGGCGACGCTTCTGTCCATTTCCTCCTGGGTCGCCCGCGGACATGTCGGCAACGCGGCGATCCGCTTTCCGCTGATGCGCCGCGGCATCGACGTGGTTGCGCTGCCGACCGTGATCCTCGCCCATCATCCCGGTCATGCCCGGGACGTTTCCAGAGCGGAGATGCCCGATATCCTGGCGATGGGGCAAGACATCCTCGGCTCGCCGAGCCCCCATCCGGTGGACGGGGTGCTCGCCGGTTATGTCGCGCTGGCGCCCCAGGCCGTCGCCATCGCCGGCCTCGTCGCCGAAGCGCGGGCCTATCGCGAGGGAATCCCGATGCTGCTCGACCCGATCGTCGGCGACAACGGCCAGCTCTATGTCGATCCGCTGATCGTCGACGAAATTCGCGCGAACCTGGTGCCGATGGCCGATATCGCGACGCCCAACGTCACCGAACTGGTGGCCCTCACGGCGCCGAAGCGGATCAGGAAGGCGCCGAGCCTCGAAGAGGCCGAGATCGTGAAGCTGGCACGCAAGCTTCCGGTCCCCATCGTCGTCGTCACGTCCGCGCCCGCGAGTGGCGACGGTCGGTCGGCGAACATCGTCATCACCGAGGATATCGCCGTGCGCGTCGAAACGCCGACGGTCGACGTTCACGTGCACGGTACGGGCGATCTGCTCGCCGGGCTCATCCTCGGCGAGACCATCGGCGGCGGGGATATCGTGCCGGCCGTGGCGACGGCCTCCGCGATCGTTCACGACGTGCTTGCGATCACCGCGAGGGCGGGCCGCGACGAACTTGCCGTCGTCGCCGCGCAAAAACTGATCGCGTCGCCGAAGACGACCGCCGAGGTGACGATGCTATGACGGCGCGCTGGGTCGCCGGCGTGGACGGCTGTCCTGGCGGCTGGATCGCGGTCCTTCTCGATACCAGCGACACCGACGGGCCGCGGGTGGCGGTGCGCCCGCGCTTTTCCGATGTACTAGACCTGCCGGAGGACCCCGTCGTCATCGGTGTCGACATGCCGATCGGGCTGCCGGACAGGCTGGTCGGGGCCGGGCGGGCCTGCGAAATCGCGGTGCGCAGGCATCTTGGGCCCCGCCAGTCGAGCGTGTTCTCGATCCCTGCGCGCGCGGCGGTCATGGAGACCGACTATCGCAGGGCCTGCGCCCTTGCCGCGGCGAACTCCGAACCGCCGCGGCGCGTCTCAAAGCAGGCCTTTCATCTGTTCGCCAAGATCCGGGAAATCGATCTGCTGCTGCGGGAGCGGCCGCAGCAGCGGGACCGCGTCTTCGAGACCCATCCGGAGGTCTGCTTCCTGCACATGAACGGCGGAAAGCCCGCTTCGTGGCCGAAGAAGATCAAGAGCCGCGTCAATCCGGAGGGGCTGGAGGAGCGGCGCGGCCTGCTGCGGGCGGCCGGTTTCCCGACCGATTTCCTGGACACCGGACGCAGGCCGCCGAAGCCGGCGGCGGCCGACGATTTCCTCGATGCCTGCGCGACCGCGTGGACGGCCCGGCGCATCCTCGACGGGCAGGCGGCCTGCTATCCGGACGTGCCGCCACGGGACGCGTTCGGCCTCGAAATGGCGATCCGCGCCTAAACCGAGACGTTGCGTCGGCGGCGCTCCCCGGTTACGAGGTGGCTCGGGAGTTCAAGTCATGCTCGGGTCCGCAGACATCGAGGCCGCCTACGAGCGGATCGTCGGCCGCGTGCGCCGCACTCCGGTGATGGAGGTGGAGGCGGCGGCCTTCGATACGTCCAATCCGGTATGCCTGAAGCTCGAGCTCACCCAGCATTCCGGATCGTTCAAGGCGCGCGGCGCGTTCAATACCCTGTTGTCGCGGCAGGTGCCGGCGGCGGGCGTCGCGGCCGCGTCGGGCGGCAACCATGGCGCGGCGGTCGCCTATGCGGCGCAGGCGCTCGGCATTCCCGCCCATATCTTCGTGCCGGAAATTTCGAGCCCGGTGAAGATCGCGCGGATCAAGGGATTCGGTGCCGACGTCGTGGTCGAGGGGGCTGCCTATGCCGACGCGCTGGAGCGCTGCGAGGCGTTCATGGCGAAGACCGGCGCGGTCGGCATTCACGCCTATGACGCGGAGGAGACCATCGCCGGGCAGGGCACCGTCGCTCTCGAATGGCAGAAGCAGGACGGACATCTCGACACGGTTCTGGTCGCCGTCGGCGGCGGCGGTCTGATTTCCGGCATCGCCGCCTGGTATGCCGGCCGGGTCAAGGTGGTCGGCGTCGAGCCCGAAACCTCCTGCGCCCTGCACGCGGCGCTCAAGGCCGGCCGTCCGGTCGACGTTTCGGTTTCCGGCCTTGCCGCGGATTCGCTTGGCGCGCGCAGCGTCGGTGCGTTGAACTTCGAGATCTGCAGGGCCCATGTCGACGGCGTGGCGCTGGTGCCCGACGGCGCCATCGCGCAGGCGCAGCGTTGCTTGTGGGACCGCCTCAGGGTTGCCGCGGAACCCGGCGGCGCGGCTGCGCTGGCCGCGCTCCTGGCCGGAGCCTACAAGCCGGCGCCCGGCGAACGGGTGGGTGTTCTGGTGTGCGGCGGCAACGTTGATCTTTCCAAACTGGCCGCCCTGACATAAATCCGTAGCGGGATATTGCGCTGCAACACAACAAAAGAGGTCAACAATGCCCTTTCCAGCCGATCTGATTAACGGCTACCGGCGTTACGCCGGCGAACGGCTGCCGGAGGAACGCGGCCGGCTCGCCCAGCTCGCGAAGCTCGGGCAGGCGCCCCGCGCCATGGTGATCGGCTGTTGCGACTCGCGCGCGGCTCCGGAGACCGTGTTTTCCACGCGGCCGGGCGAGCTGTTCGTCGTCCGCAACGTCGCCAACATCGTGCCGCCCTACGCGCCCGACGACGCGCACCACTCGACCAGCGCGGCGATCGAATTCGCAGTGCGCGAGCTGATGGTGCCGGATATCGTTGTTCTCGGCCATTCGCTGTGCGGGGGCATCGCGGCCTATCTCAAGGGCCGGCAGCTCGAGGAGATCCGCGGCGATTTCATCGGTCCGTGGATTGATCTCCTGAGCGGGTCGCAGTCGGAGGCCGAGGCGACGGACAAGGACCTCGCCGATGCCGACATGCAGCGCGCGGTCGAGGAAGTGGTGGTTCGCCGCTCGCTGAAGAACCTGACGACGTTCCCGTTCGTGCGCGAGAAGGTCGAAGCCGGCGAGGTCACGCTGCATGGCGCCCATTTCGGCATCGCCACCGGCGAATTGCGGATCCTCGATCCGGAGACGGGACGCTTCGAGGCGGTTGCGCCGGCTGAAGACGCGTAGGCGCGGCCGTTCGTCGACACGTTATTGCCGATCCTGACCGGGGCCGGGTCTGCCCCGGCAATCTTGGCGAAGTGGCATGTCACGCCCGGATCAAGTCCGGGCATGACGTGCGAAAGGGACCGGTTCCGTCCCTCGGGCCTCAGGCCGCCTTCTTCAGAAGGCCGCGGTTGATCACGGTCTCGGCGATCTGGACGGTGTTCAGCGCGGCGCCCTTGCGCAGGTTGTCGGAGACGACCCACAGGTTCAGCCCGTTCTCGACCGTCGCGTCCTCGCGGATGCGGGAGACGAAGGTGGCGAAATCGCCGACGCATTCGACCGGCGTGACGTAGCCGCCGTCCTCGCGCTTGTCGACGACGAGCACGCCCGGCGCCGTGCGCAGGATCTCGCGGGCTTCCTCCGGCGTGATCGGCTTCTCGAACTCGATGTTGATGGCCTCGGAGTGGCCGACGAAGACCGGCACGCGCACGCAGGTCGCGGTCAGCTTGATCTTCGGATCGATCATCTTCTTGGTCTCGGCGACCATCTTCCATTCCTCCTTGGTCTGGCCGTCTTCCATGAAGACGTCGATGTGAGGAATGACGTTGAAGGCGATCTGCTTGGTGAACTTCTTTGGCTCGGGCGCGTCGGTGACGAAGATGCCGCGGGTCTGGGTCCACAGCTCGTCCATCGCATCCTTGCCGGCGCCGGAAACAGACTGGTAGGTGGCGACGACGACGCGTTTGATCCGGGCAACGTCGTGCAGCGGCTTCAGCGCCACGACGAGCTGGGCGGTCGAGCAGTTCGGATTGGCGATGATGTTGCGCTTGGTGAAGCCGGCAACCGCGTCGGCGTTCACTTCCGGCACGATCAGCGGGACGTCCGCGTCGTAGCGGAAGGCCGAGGAATTGTCGATGACGAGACAGCCCTTGGCGCCGATCCTCGGCGACCATTCCTTGGAGACCGAACCGCCGGCCGACATCAGGCAGAAATCGACGCCCGAGAAGTCGAACTGCTCGAGGTCCTTGCACTTCAGGGTCTTGTCGCCGAACGAGACCTCGGTGCCGAGCGAACGACGCGACGCGACGGCATAGACCTCGTCGGCGGGGAAATCCCGCTCGGCGAGGATATTGAGCATTTCGCGGCCCACATTGCCCGTGGCACCGACGACAGCGACCGAATAACCCATCGGTTAAGTCTCCTGAAGCCTTCCAGCAGTTCTGATCTTGAAGCTGGTCCCGTCTCTCCCCGCGGGTCGGGTCGCCTCAAACCGGCCATTGCCGGCTCGGGGCCCGCCCTCTCGCCCCGCCGGGGAGAGGGACCGGGGACGAGCGAACGGTCAGGCGCCGGTGGTGCCGGTGCCCGGTTTGGTGACCGTTTTGGTCGTCGCTTTGGTGGCGACCGTCGGGGCCATCGCCTTACATCCTCGTTGCGCCGCGACTGCGGCCGACCATGCGAAACAGTATTCCGGCGAAAAAGTCAATGAAAACCGCTCGGCGCTGCCCGATTGCGACATCGCGCCCGCAAGCGTTGCTGATGTCTTTGCTCGGTGTTGCTATCGCACCGGTCCTGTTCGCTGCCGACAGGTGCAAGATGGGCGCCCGGCCGTGCGTATCAGGGGGGAAACGGCGTCGCGG